>NZ_SPKN01000050.1:0-90822 GCF_023127765.1 Pseudomonas sp. W15Feb34 | reverse complement strand
GCATCGTAGGATTTGAAATGCTGCGCGCCGTCCGGATCGATGCGCTGCACCAACCGCGCCCGGTCGTCGTGGACATAGACTTCCTGGCTACCATCGGCGTTATGCACCGTGACACGGCCGTCATCCCCCCAGGCATAACGCGTGTCCATCTGCGAAAAACTCGCCCAATGCCGGACGCAACGTGCCGCCTTGCCGGAACGCTCCCACGCCCAAAAGAAACTCGCCCCACCGGCCAACTGCCGCTCAACAATGACGTGCTGATCGTCGTACCGATAACGCTCGCTTTCACCGACGGCATTGGTCGCGCAAACCAGTCGTCCGTCTTCGTCATAGGCGTAGGAAACAACGTTCTGCTCGGTTTCCCAGACGTAGGGCTCACGCCCTTTGGCGCGATGCACCTGGTAGTCCACCGCCACGATTCGATCCAGCTCATAACGCAGCAGCAGCGAGCGACCAGCACCGTTATCCAGCCCCTCGATCCGCCCGGAAGGATCACGGCAAATGCGCAGGCGGTTGTCATACGCATCGCTGATCGCAGTCAGTACACCGTCGCGAAAGTGATAGAACCGCGACGCCTGGGCCAGCACTAACTCATCAGGAGCCGAGCCCAAGTAGATCGCCGCTTCCGCCAGGCTGTTGGTAATCGCAGGCCGAGCAGAAGTCGGCAAGGGCAGGGTAGTCGAGCGGTTCTCATGATCGGTCCACACCACCGAATCGCCCGACACACAAAGCCTGTGCGCCAGCGCATGACTCCAGCCAAACCCCAACCCGCAATCCAGTTCCACCGCACTGGTGCGATACAGCCGCGTCCACTCAAACGGCAAAATCCCGTCCAGCGCGCCATCGGTAAGGGTCAGCAATTCCTCGCCGGTGACCATCGACACCGGGCAACCATGAGTGACCGTCTTATCTGCTGGAGCCGCCGCATCTCCCTTCGGATTCGACGCCACGGCAGGCGCATCATCCACCGATTCCTGGCGGACCAACGTGGTGCGTTGGGTCTTGCTGCGCACCATCGACACCGGGTTCGAAACCAGCGTATCGCCTGCCTTCAACGGCACCACCGGCACGGCCTTGACCGGCGTCGCGGCACTGCTCAGCAACACAGGCTTGGCGACCTCGACATGCGGCCCCAACCCTGGCCCCACTACTTGCTTGGCCAGCAATTCCAACAACGCTCGTGCGCGCCCGGATTTGACGTGACTGAGCACACCAGCCCCCAATCGCACCACTACGCCCATCGCACCCAAGACGCGAATCAGCAGCAGATTGATCAGGACCTCACCGGTAATTTCGCCCCACAGTTCAGCCATCTCCGGCGGCGGGAGCATGCGCATCCAGCTGACCAGCGCCGATAGATAGATAAACAACAGCGGCTCATCACTGAGCACCAGCAAGCCCTGGGCGATCGCGTCACTGCTCAGTGTCAGCAGTTCATCGAGCTCAGTTTGAGAAAGGTATTGCAGCAGTTTTTCGCTGTTGGGCTTGAGGTCCGCCAGCAGCGCCGACAGCTCGCCAATGTTGTCCCACAGGCTGTAAAGCGCCTTGACCATGCCGCTGGCAAAGGCCGCCTCCAGCAGGCGGCGCCGCTCAAGCGGGCGAGCGTCTGCGTAACTTTTCCACTGGGCTTGGAAAGTGTCGGTCCACTCTTTGCGCAGCCGGGCTTCCAGCGCTGCGATCACCGACTGGTAGGAAGCATACAGCGCCTTGAGGTGATCCTGGGAAACGTTGGGGTAAAAGCTCACCCGATATTGCTGGTTGCGATCACACTCGGTGATCTCAAGGATGCCGCTCGGGCCGATGGTCTTGTGGATGGGCTCGCCCAGCGGACCGCCGTTTGGATCAACGCGTTGCAGCATCACCGCTGTGTCGCCGATCGGCACGAACCGCGTGCTCTGGAACATATGCACCAGGGTCAACGTACCGTTGGCCCGGCAGGTGGCGACGGTGCTGCTGGGAAACAGGGAGCGATTGATCGGGGCAACGAGCGTTACCTCATCGCCGACCTTGAACACCTGCTCAAGCTCCAGCGCCGAGAAGCTCCAGAAGCTATTGGCCCAATCGTCAAAGGTGTTCAAGCAATCGCGAAAGTCACGGAAGACGCCTTCAACGTCGACCGTTTTCACGTTCATTGGGGTCAGGGCCAGCCTGCCAATGACCGGGTTCAAGCGCCAACCCCATCAACCGGGGGCGTAACGAAAACAACCATCTGCAATCCCTCGCACTGTTCAATCAGGCGAGGGACTTTGCAGCGGTTCACAGGGCAGGGGAGTAGCGCTTATCCGGCAGTTATGTGGGATGTTTCAGCTAAAGCCAGGCATCCGCTTCGGCTCACCGACGAACCCCGGTTAGACTTACCTGTCGATATCTGCACTGCCCGGTCTGTCGTTAACCAAGGAAGCCTCATGTATCCAAGTCGTCTGCTCTTTTGCCTTATGCCTTTACTGGTGTTGGCCGGTTGTTCCACCTCCCGTGGCCCGCAGCAACCCGAGCGCAGTGAGGCCGAGGTGAAGGCGCAGATCGTGCGCCTGCTGCCGGCCAAGGTGTCGGACCGCAACGGTTGGGCGCAGGACATCTACACCGCCTTCGACACCCAGAAAATCTACCCCAGCACCGAAAACATCTGCGCCGTGCTGGCGGTGACCGAGCAGGAGTCTACCTATCAGGTCGACCCGCCTGTGCCGGGCATGGGCAAGATCGCCCAGGATGAAATCCTGCGTCGCGCCGGCAAGGTGCATGTGCCCGCGTTCGTGGTACGCAGCGCCCTGCAATTGCGTTCGCCCACCGGCAAAACCTACGCCGACCGCTTGAATGCCGCACGCACGGAGAAGGACTTGAGCGCGATCTTCGATGACTTCATCAGCATGGTGCCCCTGGGTAATACCTTGTTTGGCGGCTTCAACCCGGTGCACACCGCAGGCCCGATGCAGGTCAGTATCGACTTTGCACAAAAACAGGCGCGGGGTTATCCCTACACGGTGGACGGTACGATTCGCCGTGAAGTGTTCACCCGTCGCGGCGGTATGTACTTCGGCATCGCCCATTTGCTCGGCTACCCGGTGAGCTACGACCAGCCGCTGTACCGCTTTGCCGATTTCAATGCCGGTTGGTACGCCAGCCGCAATGCTGCGTTCCAGGCCGCGGTCAGCCGCGTGACGGGTAAAGAGCTGGCGCTGGATGGGGACTTGATCCGCTATGGCTCCCTGCTGCCCGGCACCACCGAACTGGCAGTGCGCTCACTGGGGGCGAAGCTGGACATGCGCAACCCGAGCATCCGCAGCCAGTTGGAGCAGGGCGACCAGTTGGACTTCGAGGACACCACGCTGTACAAGCGCGTCTTCAGCCTGGCCGACCAGGCGGCCGGCAAACCGCTGCCACGGGCGATCCTGCCGGGCATTGTGCTCAAGAGCCCGAAGATCACCCGCAACCTGACCACGGCCTGGTTTGCCAAGCGTGTGGATGAGCGCTATCAGCGCTGTATCAAGCGCTGATCAGCTGCGACGCTTGACGAACCGGCGCCACAACCCAACCCACAGCCACACCACCGGGAACGCCAGGATCACAAACGGCAGCACATAGCTGGCACGCTCCAGGGCGTCTGCCGTGCCGTTCACCAGGTTGTCTCCCAGGTGGCTGAACATCCGGCTGAAACGTGACGCTTGGTTCGCACCGTCAGAAGAGCGGAAATTCAGGGTCACGCGATTGGTATCGAGGCGGCGTTGCTGGCCGGCGGCAACCTGGGCCAATGCCTGCAACTCATTTTCAATACTTGCTTGCTCCTTGCTCAGAACGATCAAGTCACTGACGTTGATATCCTTGCGCTTGGCCAGTTCGTCGAGGCGTTGCTGCTGGGCTTGCAGGCGCTGCTGGCGGCGGCGCACATCGTCGATCGCATCGGCCAGGTCTTCGGCGGTAGTGATGCGCTGGCCGAGTTTGCCGCCTTCAGCCGCGAGGGCGACCATCGGTTCCACACCCGTGGGTGCGATCCGCAGGATGATCTGGCCGCCGTTGCTGTCTTCGGTAATGCCAAGGATATTGCAGGCACCAAAGCGTGCCGTTTCACACGCCTCGCGGGTGGCCTGCATACGCGGCGCGAGCAGAGCGCCGGGCAGGGCCAGGGTCAGTTCATGCTCATAGGCCAGTTGCGCCCCGGCCTTGCCCTGTTCGCCATTGATGACCGTGGCGCGAGAGTGGTCCTTGGGTGAGCAACCGGCCAAGGCCAGGCCAGCGAGCAAAATCAACAGCGGCGCGCGAAGCGGGTGGGAATTGCCGTCCAGGTGGCGCATTACGTTTCCTTGAAATGTGCAGGAGAAATTGATCGCGATTAAAGCCGGTCTGGTCCATTAACGCAAAGCATTGCCGGGGATTTGCCTGGCCGATATTGGCATGGGATACGCCATGGCGTTTTCCAGTGAGCCACCGCTGCCGTTGATTACTGCCAGCATGACCTTGGACTACCTGGGCGCCGTGCAGGTGGGGGAGTGGATGGTGGTACGTTTGGAAAGCCACAAGCGCGGGCGGCAGATGGCGTTTGCGACGCTGAGTTTGCAAGTGCAGGAGCGCATTGTGCTGCGTGCGAGTGCGGTGTTTGCGGTGCCACAGGGTGACAGGCAATGAGATCAAATGTGGGAGCTGGCTTGCCTGCGATAGCGGTGTATCAGTCAGCAATAATTTGACTGACACACCGCTATCGCAGGCAAGCCAGCTCCCACCGTCTGACCGAGTGCTTACAGGT
The DNA here is from genome assembly GCF_023127765.1 of Pseudomonas sp. W15Feb34. NCBI lineage: Bacteria > Pseudomonadati > Pseudomonadota > Gammaproteobacteria > Pseudomonadales > Pseudomonadaceae > Pseudomonas > Pseudomonas sp. W15Feb34. The sequence goes on along the minus strand of NZ_SPKN01000050.1, from coordinate 86,087 downwards.
AGGGAATCGATAAAAGAAAAGGCCTGGCTTTTCGTGGAACCGGGCCTTTTCTGTGTTGCTCTTATTGGCATGGGGCTACTACGCAGCCCAACGGGAGCAAGCTCCCTCGCCACAATAGCGATCCGATTCAGCCGCGTTCGAGTGCCAGGGCCACGCCTTGGCCGCCGCCAATGCACAGCGTCGCCAAACCTTTTTTGGCGTCGCGCTTGATCATTTCATGCAGCAGGGTCACCAGCACGCGGCAGCCTGAGGCGCCAATCGGGTGGCCGATGGCGATCGCGCCGCCGTTGACGTTGACTTTATCGGCGTCCCATTCCAGCTCTTTGCCCACTGCCAAAGATTGCGCAGCGAAGGCTTCGTTGGCTTCGATCAGGTCCAGGTCTGCCAACTGCCAGCCGGCCTTGTCCAGGCAGCGGCGAGTGGCCGATACCGGACCGATGCCCATGATGGCCGGGTCTACGCCCGCATTGGCGTAGCTGGCGATACGCGCAAGTACAGGCAAGCCGAGGGCGCGGGCTTTGTCGGCGCTCATCAGCAGCACGGCGGCGGCGCCGTCGTTGAGGCTGGAGGCGTTGCCGGCGGTGACGCTGCCGTCTTTCTTGAACGCCGGCTTGAGCTTGGCCAGGGACTCGGCCGTGGTACCGGCGCGGGGTTGTTCGTCCACCGCGAAAGCCACCGGGTCGCCTTTGCGCTGGGGAATCAGGATCGGGGTGATCTCGTCGGCAAAACGTCCGGCCTCAATGGCAGCGGCGGCTTTTTGCTGGGAGGCGGCGGCGAACGCATCCTGGGCTTCACGGCTGATGCCGTACTTGTCTACCAGGTTCTCGGCGGTGATGCCCATGTGGTAGTCGTTGAATGCGTCCCACAGGCCGTCGGTGATCATGCTGTCGATCATCTTCGCGTGGCCCATGCGCAAACCGGTGCGCGCGGCGGGTAGTACGTAGGGTGCCAGGCTCATGTTTTCCATGCCGCCGGCAATGATCACCTCGGCGTCGCCGCAACGAATGGCCTGTGCGCCCAGGTGCAGGGCCTTGAGGCCCGAGCCGCAAACCTTGTTCAGGGTCAGGCTCGGCACGGCGTGGGGCAGGCCGGCGAGGATCGAAGCCTGGCGCGCCGGGTTCTGGCCGCTGCCTGCAGTGAGCACCTGGCCGAGGATCACTTCATCGACTTGGGCCGGGTCCAGGCCGGTCTGCTCCAGCAGGCGACGGATCACGGCGGCACCCAGTTCCGGGGCCGGGATGTTCGCCAGCGAACCTTGGAAGCTGCCCACGGCGGTGCGGGTGGCAGCAACAATCACGACGTCTTGCATGGAATCTGTCCTCACTGGAAGTGCATTTCTGGAACGTGGTCCGGGACGATCAGTTTACCGGCGGTCTTGCTCACAATCTCTTCAACACTGACGCCAGGTGCGCGTTCCTTGAGGACAAAAGCGCCATTTTCGATTTCCAGGTACGCAAGGTCCGTGAGCACACGCTTGATGCAGTTGGCGCCGGTCAGCGGCAGGCTGCATTGGCTGAGCAATTTGGACTCACCGTCTTTGGACGCGTGGGTCATGATCACGATGATATTTTCCGCACCGGCCACCAGGTCCATCGCACCGCCCATGCCCTTGACCAGCTTGCCGGGGATCATCCACGAGGCAATGTTGCCTTGTACGTCCACTTCAAACGCGCCGAGCACGGTGAGGTCGACATGCCCGCCGCGAATCATCGCGAAGGATTCGGCGGACGAGAAGATCGAGGCGCCAATGCGTGCGGTGACGGTTTGCTTGCCGGCGTTGATCATGTCGGCATCAATGGTTTCTTCGGTAGGAAACGGTCCCATGCCGAGCAGGCCGTTTTCCGATTGCAGCATCACCTCCATGCCGTCGGGGATGTAATTGGCTACCAGGGTCGGAATGCCGATGCCCAGGTTCACGTAGTAACCGTCCTGCATTTCGCGGGCGACGCGTTGAGCCATTTGTTCGCGGGTAAGAGCCATGGTTGTTTCCTCTTATTGTTCTGGACGTGGATTATTTGCGGACGGTGCGCTGTTCGATGCGCTTCTCGAAGGTGCCGCAGATGATCCGGTCGACGTAGATGCCAGGGGTGTGGATCTGCGCCGGGTCCAGCTCGCCCGGTTCGACGATTTCCTCGACTTCGACCACGGTGATCTTGCCCGCGGTGGCCGCCAGCGGGTTGAAGTTCTGGGCGGTGTGGCGGTAGATGACGTTGCCGAAGTGGTCGGCTTTCCAGCCTTTGACGATGGCGAAATCGCCGGTGATGGACTCTTCCATCAAATACGGGCGGCCGTTGAATTCGCGGGTCTCCTTGCCTTCGGCAACTGGGGTGCCGACGCCGGTGGCGGTGAAGAAGGCCGGGATGCCGGCGCCGCCTGCGCGCATTTTTTCCGCCAGGGTGCCCTGGGGGGTGAGGACTACTTCGATTTCGCCGCTGAGCAGCTGCTTCTCGAACAAGGCGTTTTCACCCACATAAGAGGCGATCACCTTGCTGATCTGTTTTTCTTCGAGCAGCACGCCCAGGCCGAAGCCATCGACGCCGCAGTTGTTGGAAACCACCGTCAGGTCGCGGGTGCCTTTGCGCTTGATCTCGGCAATGAGGTTTTCCGGAATGCCACACAGGCCAAAACCGCCGGAGAGCACGGTCATGCCGTCTTCCAGGCCTGCCAGTGCTTCTTCATAGGACGCCACGCGTTTATCGAAACCTGCCATATGCACCTCTTTTATTGTTTGTGGTCCAGCCAGTGCGTTGAGTGTTGCGCCAGTGGATTGATTTGTTAAGTTGTTTTTTAAGGTTGATTGATTTAGAAAACAGCATAGTCCAACTGCTGTCTGGAGCTGCCTCATGACCGTCAAACAGATGCGTGCCTTTCTCGCCGTTGCTCAGAGTCTGAGTTTTGCTGCTGCTTGCGAGCGCCTGCACCTTTCTCAGTCGGCACTGAGCTTGACCATCAAGGGGTTGGAAGAAGGGTTGGGCGGGCGCCTGTTCAGCCGCAATACCCGTAACGTCGCGTTGACCCCGGAGGGCGAATCGCTGTTGCCCCTGGCGCGCCGGTTGATTGCCGACTGGGACAACGCCGAGGACGAACTGCGCCAGCGTTTTACCCTGCAACGCGGGCGCGTGACGGTGGCGGCCATGCCGTCGTTTGCCGGTAACCTGTTGCCGCCGATCCTGAAGATCTTCCGCGCACGTTACCCTCAGGTGAACGTGACGGTGCATGACCTGATCAACGAGCAAGTGCTGGAGATGGTGCGCGACCGTCAGGTGGAGTTGGGCGTGGCATTCGAGCCGTCCGAGGGGTCATCGTTGGCATTTACGCCGTTATATCTGGATCGCTTTATCGCCGTGGTGCCAGGGGATTCGCCGTTGGCTCAGCGTGCCGAGATCGATTGGAAAACCTTGCTGGAGCAACCGTTTATCACGTTGCAACGCCCCTCCACGGTACGGGTGATGTTGGAAGAACACCTTGGTGCCTTGCAGATGAAATTGCCCGTAGCGTTGGAAAGCCATCAACTGGCGACCGTGGGGAAGATGGTCGCCAGCGGGCTGGGCGTCAGCGCCGTGCCAGCGTTATGTGCCCGGCAGATGGAGGAGGCGGGTGCTCATTGCATTACCTTGACCGGCCCGGTGATCGAGCGGCCAATTGGCGTGTTGACCAAACCGGGCCATGAGTTGTCGGCGGCGGCGCAAGTGTTGTTCGATATTTTTCGGGATGAGGCGGGGAAGGGCAGGTTTCCAACTTTCTAACGTTATAAAAAATGCGGGAGCTGGCAAGCCAGCTCCCGCATTGATTGAGTAATACTTAGTAGTAGCGGTCGATCACTTTAACTTGCGAGCTGTCTTTGAAAGATGCCCAGGCATTGTTGAGTGTATCGAACACCTGCTCGATAAAGTTTCGATCAGCCGCAGCCTTCTTTCCGACATAGCCCTGGCCACGGCGGTACATCTTCAGGCGCGCCGCCAGTTCACGGTTATTGCGGTCGAACTCGGCTTCTTCGGTATGGGGCGCCAGGCAGTCAATTTGCACTTCGCCCGATTTGCCAATCCACAGGATATGGTCGTCGAGTGTGTCTTTCTGCGCTGCGAACATCTCAGCCAATTCATCGATAGTTGGTTGGTTGTTCAGATTCATGTGTAAGCCCCTTGACCAGTTGGCGATCTATCAATTGATTCGTTAAAACTGCGTAGTTGTCTCCGGTTCCGAAAACCGGGCGTCAGTGACGGTCTGCCGAATACGGGCAGGGTCTTGAACCTGATGCATGTAGTCTTGCTGATGAACTGCTACGCAACGCTTTCATAACGAAGACAAGCAGCGTTTTAGCTCCTTGTACCAGACCCTTTCGGGGCTGGTCAGCTTCATCAATCTGCCTTGTGGGCAGTGCACATCCGGAAAAACAGCTCGGCGGTCAGACGAGCCTGTTCAAAACGCTTGTTACCAACGCTCCCGATCCGGGAGACGTCTAGATCATGCAAGGACAAAAAGGTTACGTCAACGATTATGTAGTGATTATTTTTGATCACTACATAATTTGTTGTGGGGGCGGGGGAATGCGGGAAAACGTGACTTGGGCGTCATTTTTTGGAGGTGCAGGTCGGGCGTTTCAACCCTCCTGTAGGAGCCGGTCGACGAGCAACGGCAGTAGCTGCTCGCAGGAGGCCTGGATTTTAACCTGCAGCAGCTCATCCCCGCGTGTCTTGCCCAGATTGATCGCAATCACCGGCTTACGCTGCTCGACCATGGCCTTGCACAATCGGAACGCCGAATAGGCCATCAGTGACGACCCCACCACCAGCAGGCCCTCAGCGTGTTCTACCGCCGCCATCGCCTTCAGCGCCGTCGCCGGTGCGACATTCTCGCCAAAGAACACCACGTCAGGTTTGAGCCGCTCGCCGTTGCAATGGGGGCAGTGGGGCACCTGGAAGTGTTGTTCAAACGCCGGATCGAGCAAGGTGTCGCCATCCGGCGCTTGCACGGCGTGAACCTGCGCCATATGCGGGTTATCAACTTCCATTTGCCGCTGGATCACATCGCGCTCGCTGCGCAGTTGGCAATCCAGGCACAGCACCCGATGCAAGCTGCCGTGCAACTCGATCACGTCATGGCTGCCGGCCTGGTCATGCAGGGTGTCGACGTTCTGCGTGATCAGCCCGCTGATATGGCCATGGTGTTGCAGTGTCGCCAGTGCCAGGTGAGCCTTGTTCGGCTGCGCAATGCGCACACGCGGCCAACCCAGCATCGCCCGCGCCCAGTAACGGCGTCGCGCATCCGGGGTGGCAAGAAATTCCTGGTACATCATCGGTGCTTTGCCCCGGCGTACACCTTCACTGTCGCGGTAATCCGGGATGCCCGACGAGGTGCTGATGCCTGCGCCGGTCAAGGCTAAAAAGCGTCGTTCAGCCATAGCCCGGTGCAGGATTTCGAGGTGGTCTGCCTGATGTTCCAGCGTGTCGAGCATGGTGTCCCCTATTCGCCGCGGATGTATTGCTCCAGCTGTTTGATCAGATCAGCCTGTTCGGCGATGGCTTCCTTCACCAAGTCACCGATGGACAGCAGGCCCAACAGTTCGCCGTCTTCGACCACCGGTAGGTGGCGCAGGTGACTGTCGGTCATGATGTTCATGCATTCCTCGACACTTTTATGGGTGTCGACGGTGATGACGGGAGAGCTCATAACATCGTCGACCCGAGTGGTCACCGACGACAGGCCTTTGAGAATGAGTTTACGTGCGTAATCACGCTCGCTGATGATCCCTACGACCACACCTTCCTTGACGACTGGCAAGGCACCGACGTTTTTCTCAGACATCCGCACCAGCGCTTCGAACACCGTGTGGTCCCATTGAATGGTGTGAACGTCCTGGTTTTTCTGATCCTTGGCTTTGAGCAATTGTGCGACGGTTTTCATGGCGGCCACTCCGGTGTTGTTCTTAGGTAGTCAGGGTCCCCTAAAGAATCCTAGACGGCCTGCGGCAGGGCAAGACCCAAAGCGGCGTTAAACCTGTCGAAAAACGTCATTTGCCGGATTTTTACGCGTTCTAGCCCGCCGTTGTCGGTTTCTTTGTGCGCTTTGGACTGGCCGCAGCCTTGCGTGGACCGCTCTTGCGTTTCTTCTTCCAGGGCGTGGCACCTCGACCTGCCAGGCTGGCGGGGCCGGTGATGGTCATGCGCATACCGTTACAGCGCGCCACCTGCTTGCTCATCCACGCCGCCTGCTTGGCAACGAATTCTTCCAGGCTCATTTCGCCGCTTTGCACCATGTCCAGCGCTTGTTCCCAGATGGCGGTGGTGCCTGGGTCGGCAATGGCGCGGGGCACCGCGTCAATCAGGCTGAACGCGGCTGGGGTTGCCGACAGGGCTTTGCCGTTTTTCACCAGGTAACCGCGGTCCAGCAAGCCCTGGATGATCCCGGCGCGAGTGGCTTCGGTGCCGATGCCGGTGGTGTCCTTGAGCTTTTGCTTGAGCAGCGGGTCTTGCACCAGTTTGGCGACGTTTTTCATCGCCTTGATCAGGTCGCCTTCGGTAAAGGGCTTGGGTGGTTGGGTCCACAGGTCCTTGAGGTTGACCTTGGCCACGGCGTAGTCCTGGCCCTGCACCAGCGTCGGCAAGGCCTGGGGCGCAGGCGCTTCACGGCCTTTGGCGGGCGCCAGTGCCTCGGGCAATGCGCGTTTCCAGCCGGCTTCGATGATGACCTTGCCCACCGCACGCAACGCCTGGCCGGCACAGTCGAAATCTGCCTGGGTGCGGTCGTATTCATGGTTGGGCAGGAACTGCGCCAGGTAGCGCGCGCGTATCAAGGTGTAGACCGCACGGTGCTTGCCGGTCAGTTGGCTTAAATCCTTGCCCGCCCCAGTGGGGATGATGCCGTGGTGGGCGCTGACCTTGGCGTCATTCCAGGCCCGCGAGCGGCGTTGAGGGTCGATGTGCGGCATCAATTCGTTGACCGCCGCATCCGCACGGCCCAGCGCCGAGAGGATCTTTGGCGCCTCACTGTGCTGGCTCAACGGCAGGTAGCCGCAATCGCTGCGCGGGTAGGTGATGACCTTATGAGTTTCGTAGAGGGATTGGGCAATATCCAGGGTTTCCTGGGCGCCCAGGCCGAGCTTTTTGGAACAGATTTCCTGCAGTGTGCCGAGGTCAAAGGGCAGGGGGGCAACTTCGCGCATGCGTTCGGTGCGCAGCTTTACCAGCCGCGCCGTGTTCGCGTTGCCCATGGCGTCGGCAGCGTCCCGCGCCAGTTGCGGGTTGAGGCAACGGCCCTGATCATCGCAGGCATCTTCATTGGCGCGCCACTGGGCGGTGAAGGTCATGCTTTCGTGACGCAGGTCGACATCAATGGCCCAATACGCCACCGGTACGAAATCGGCGATGCTGCGATCACGGTCCACCACCAGGCGCAGGGTCGGGGTTTGCACCCGGCCTACCGGCAATACGCCCTGATAGCCGGATTGGCGCCCCAGTAGGGTAAACAGGCGGCTCATGTTCATGCCGATCAGCCAGTCGGCGCGGGAGCGGCCCAGGGCCGAGTGATACAGGCTGAAGGTTTCGGCGCCCGGCTTGAGCGCCGCCAGGGCCTTGCGAATGGAGGCCTCGTCCAGTGCAGACAGCCACAGCCGCTGGATCGGCCCACGGTAGCGGCAATGCTCCACCAGTTCACGGGCGATCATCTCGCCCTCACGGTCAGCATCGGTGGCGATCACCAGCTCCTGGGCTTCCCCCAGCAAGCGCTTGACCGCCTTGTACTGGCTGGCGGTCTTGGGCTTGACCAGCATCTTCCATTTTTCCGGAACGATCGGCAGGTCGGCCAGCACCCAGCGTTTGTATTTGGCGTCGTAGGCGTCGGGCGGGGCGGTTTCCAACAGGTGCCCGATGCACCAGGTGACAGTAACCCCATTGCCCAGCCAGCAGCCGTCGCCGCGGCGTGTGGCGCCGAGCACGGCCGCGATATCCTTGGCCTGGGAGGGTTTTTCACAGAGGTACAGCCGCATGGTCATCACATCAGATCGGGTTGATGCCTTGCAGGATGCTTAGTCAGAAGGATTTGAGCAACCATTATCTGTATGGATGTACAGCAATTTGTGTGAGCAACAACAACCAAAATGTGGGAGGGGGGGCTTGCTCCCTCCCACAAGGGATCTTCGGTGTTCAAACGAACTCAGTTGTTATCGATATCCACATGCCGGGTTTCTTTGAGGCAGAACAAACCGACGATCAAGCTCACCCCAGTCACCACCACCGGGTACCACAGGCCATAGAAGATATCGCCGGTGTACACCACCAGGGCAAAGGATACGGTCGGCAGGAACCCGCCAAACCAGCCGTTGCCGATATGGTAGGGCAGGGACATCGACGTGTAGCGGATACGCGTCGGAAACAGCTCCACCATCAGCGCCGCCAATGGCCCGTAGCACATGGCAGCGATCAGGATCAGCACGACGATCAGCACCACCACCATCACCTTGTTGACCTGGGCCACGTCCGCCGAAGACGGGTAGCCGGCCAGGGTCACGGCGCCACGCAGTGCCGCCTCGTCAAAGCCGTCGATGCGCACATCGCCCACGCTCACCTGCACCGGGCTGCCTGCCGGAGCGGCGGCACTGCTGTAGGGCAGGCCCTGCTTGACCAGGAAGGTCTTGACCTTGTCGCATGGGCTGTCAAAACGCGCCTTGCCCACCGGGTCGAACTGGAAAGTACAGGTGGCCGGGTCGGCCAGCACGGTAATCGGCGCCTGTCGGCTGGCCTGGTCCATCGCTGGGTTGGTGTAGTGCGCCAGGCCCTTGAAGATCGGAAAGTACAGCGCGGTCGCCAGCAGCAGGCCGAGCATCAGCACCGGCTTGCGCCCGACCTTGTCCGACAGCCAGCCAAACAGGATAAAGAACGGCGCGCCAATCACCACGCTGATGATCAGCAACATATTGGCCAGAGCCGGGTCCATGCGCAGGAACTGGGTCAGGAAGAACAGCACATAGAACTGCGCCGCGTAAAAGGTCACGGCCTGCCCGCCGTTGATACTGAACAGCGCGATCAATACGACCTTGAGGTTTTCCCATTTACCGAACGATTCGCGGATCGGCGCCTTGCAGGCCTTGCCTTCCTCTTTCATTTTCAGGAAGGACGGCGACTCGTGCAGGCTCATGCGGATCCAGGTCGAGATGCCCAGCAGCACGATGGAAAACAGGAACGGGATGCGCCAGCCCCACACTTCGAACTGATCGCCCGTGAAGTAACGGCAGGCCAGCACCACCAGCAACGATAGCAGCAGGCCGAGGGTGGCGGTGGATTGAATCCAGCTGGTATGCAGGCCGCGCTTGCCGGGTGGCGCATGTTCGGCCACATAGGTGGCCGCGCCGCCGTACTCGCCGCCCAGCGCCAGGCCCTGCAACATACGCAGTACGATCAGGATGATCGGTGCGGCGATGCCGATGCTGGCGTAGGTCGGCAGCAGCCCGACGCAGAAGGTTGCCACGCCCATCAAAATGATGGTGACCAGGAAGGTGTACTTGCGCCCGATCATGTCGCCCAGGCGGCCGAACACCAATGCTCCGAACGGGCGCACCACGAAGCCTGCGGCGAAGGCCATCAAGGCAAAGATAAACGCAGTGGTGTCGTTGACCCCGGCAAAGAACTGCTTGCTGATCACCGCCGCCAGGGCGCCGTAGAGGAAAAAGTCATACCACTCGAACACCGTCCCCAGGGACGAGGCGAAGATGACTTTTCTTGATTCGCTGGCAGTGCTTGCACTGGCCGCCGAGCCTAGGGGTTGAGCATGTTCTGACATTGGGTGTCCCTCACAGTGATTATTTATTGTTGTCCCACTGTCGGCGCCAACTTCGGCGCCGCTGTTTTTCTTCATATATCGTCAACGATCACGCGGGGTGCCCTGCGGTGCGCGGTGCGGGTGGGTTTTTCGCGAGCAAGCTCGCGCCTACAGTGTTCGGTGAAAGGATCAACTGCGCGGCCTTCTCGGCGATCATCAGCGTCGGTGAGCAGGTATTGCCGGAGGTGATGCGCGGCATGATCGACGCATCGGCAATGCGCAGCCCGGGGATGCCATGCACACGCAGTTGGCTGTCGACCACGGCGTCCTTGTCATCGCCCATGCGGCAGGTGCCCACCGGGTGGAAAATGGTGGTGCCGATGCGTGCCGCGGCTTCGTGCAGTTGTGCTTCGGTTTGCAGCGCATCGCCAGGCAGGTATTCCACCGGCTTGAACTGGCTCAAGGCGGGCGCGGCGACGATGCGCCGGGTCAGGCGGATGGCGTCGGCGGCCACGCGCAAGTCCTCGGGGTGGCTGAGGTAGTTGGGTTGTATCAGCGGGGCATCCGCCGGGTTGGCCGAGCGAATATCCACGCGGCCGCGGCTTTGCGGGCGCAGGTCGCAGACCGATGCGGTAAACGCCGGGAAGCCGTGCAACGGTTCGCCAAAGCGCTCCAGGGACAGCGGCTGCACATGGTATTCAAGGTTGGCCGACGTCTGCTCCGGCCCGGAGCGGGCAAATGCGCCAAGCTGGCTGGGCGCCATCGACAGCGGACCGCTGCGGTCGTACAGGTAGCGCAGGCCCATGCCCATCTTGCCCCACAGCGTGCCGGCGATCTGGTTCAGGGTGCGCGCATTTTCCAGTTTGTAGATCAGACGCAGTTGCAGGTGATCTTGCAGGTTGCCGCCCACGCCCGGCAGTTCATGCACCACATCAATGCCCAACGGTTTGAGCACGTTGGTGGGGCCGATCCCGGAACGCTGCAGAATGCCCGGTGAGCCCACGGCACCGGCGCACAATATGATCTCCTTGCGCGCTTTCCAGCTGAGCTGTCGGCCGTGTTGGCGCCCGACAACCTGGGAGGCTCGGCCGTTTTCCAGCAGCACACGGTCGACCTCCACCTCCGTCAACACAGTCAGGTTGGGGCGTTGGCGGATCGGCTTGAGGAACGCCTTCGCCGCGTTCCAGCGCACCCCGGCCTTCTGGTTGACCTGGAAGTAGCCGCAGCCTTCGTTGTCGCCCTGGTTGAAATCGTTGATGTTGGCGATGCCGCTCTGGGCTGCCGCCTCACGAAACGCATCGAGGATCGGCCACGACAGGCGCTGCTGCTCGACGCGCCACTCGCCACTATCGCTGTGGAATTCCGATCCACCGGCAAAGTGGTTTTCGCTGTGTTTGAACAGCGGCAACACATCGTTCCAGGCCCAGCCCGGGTTGCCTGCTGCCGCCCAGCCGTCGTAGTCCTGGGCTTGGCCGCGCATGTAGATCATGCCGTTGATGGACGAGCAGCCGCCGAGCACTTTGCCCCGTGGGTAACTCAGGGCGCGACCTTGCAGGCCGGCCTGCGCCTCGGTTTTGAAGCACCAGTCGGTGCGCGGGTTGCCGATGCAGAACAGGTAGCCGACGGGGATGTGGATCCAGGGGTAATTGTCGCGGCCACCGGCTTCGAGCAGCAGGACGCGGTGGGCCGGGTTGGCGGACAAACGATTGGCCAGCAGGCAACCGGCGGGGCCGGCGCCGACCACGATGTAATCGTATTCAGCAGTTGCAATGGGCATCTGGGGGCTCGCTTGTTTTTCTTGTTGGCCCCATCCTAGTTGTTAGTTTTCGTCTTAAAAATGTTAGTTTTTACCCAGCTGCTGTGCGTTTTTAAACAGCGCGGTCCGGGCTCAGGCAATGGAGGCGATATGTTCGACTGGAATGACCTGCGGTTTTTTCTCGAGTTGCAGCGCAGTGGCCGCCTGCTCACCGCCGCGCAACGCTTGAAAACCACGCATGCCACCGTGGCCCGGCATATCGAGGCCATCGAGAAAAGCCTCGGCACCGCGCTGTTTGTGCAACACGCCCAAGGCTACGAACTGACACCCGCGGGCGAGGCGCTGCTCAAACATGCCGAAGTCATGGAGAACGTGGCGCTGCTGGCCGAAGACGAACTCACCCACTCAGCCGCGCCCTTGGGCAAGATACGTCTGGGGGTGGCCGAAGGTCTGGGCGTGATGTTCCTCGCCGGGCGCATGGGCGGGTTGTTCGAGCGTTACCCAGGTCTGGAAGTGGAGCTGGTGGCCGTACCGCGTTTTGTCAGCATCCTCAATCGCGAAGCGGAGATCAGCATCCACCTGGAACGCCCCAGCGTCGATCAATTGGTGACACGCAAACTCACCGACTACCGTCTGGCGCTGTATGCCAGCCGCGCTTATCTTGCGCGCAACCCGCCGATCGAAAAGCGCGAAGACCTCGCCGCCCATGCCTGGATCGATTACGTCGATGACCTGCTGTTCAGCCAGGAACTGAAGTTCCTCAACAGCTTCTGTCGCAACCCCAAGGTGGTGTTCCACAGCACCAGCGTGATCGCCCAGCACCAGGCGGCGCGTTCGGGGTTGGGCATTGCCGTGTTGCCATGCTTTATGGCGGCGGGCGACAAGGATTTGGTGCCGTTGCTGCCGGCAGAGAGCATCCAGCGCAGCTACTGGATCAGCTCGCGCCGAGAGCTGCACAAGTCTGTGCGGTTGCGGGTGTTGTGGGATTATGTGGTGGAGTTGTGTGCACGGGAGCAGCATTTACTACTCGGCGAATCCCGCTGACACACACGGACTAAAAGGTGCGAGCTGGCTTGCCTGCGATGGCGGTGTATCAGTCACTCATGTGCAAGCTGACCCGCCGCTATCGCAGGCAAGCCAGCTCCCACATTTGATCTGAGTTTGATTTTAGAGCTTAACTACCTGATGCACCTGCTCGGCACACGCCCGAGCCTCGTCAATCATCTTGCCGAACGCATCACTGGCCACTTCAGCATGGGTCAGCCAGCGTTTCTTCTGGCTCAGGCGATAGTGGTAGCGCAGCGAGCCATCCTGCAGTTTTCCGTCCAGGTCCAGGTCGTACCAGGGCGAGCGCACTGTGCAGCCGGGGATGGCTTTTTCCATCTTCCCGCCTGTCAGGGTGTAGGTGTAGTCGTAGGTTTCCGGGTTGCCCAGGTAAAGGTCGGCCTGTTGCCCCTGGCGGCGATAGTTGATGTAGCCCTCCCACCGGTCTTTCAACGACGGGTCGGTGTAGACATAGTCATTGGCCAGTTTTTCCAGGGCGCGCTGATCATTCATGCGCGCGGTGACGCTATAACCGTCATGCACCACAAAGCCGGTAGGTTCACGGGTGATCTGGCAGTCGCTGATGTCGTTGCCGAAGTTGGCGCAGATATTCTGGTCGGTGGCGGTGGTGCCTTGCTGGCGGTCGGCGACGCTCATTTGCATCAGTGGCAGGCGGCTGAAGGTGATAGTCGCCTTCACCGCGCCATCTCCCTCTTTGCCGTACTGCACTTGTTTGTCCAGGCGGATCGAAACTTCGGGCCGCTCCAGCGGGATGCGCTCTTCGCGCACCTGGCCCTGGGCGTCGTTGACCAGCACCCAGCGGTCCTGAATGTCGGGCATGATCTGGCCCGGGGCGAAGACCGGATTGGTCGGGTCAAGCCACCACACCTGGTCATTCACTTCGGCACGCACGATGGCGTGGTTAGGCGCCTGGGTACCCGGAATCAGCAAGGAGTCGACCACATCGCCACGGCTCACCCACGCGGTCTCGGCCTTGATGCCACTGGCCTTGAGCATGGCCGTCAGCAGCGTCGCCAGGTCCTTGCAGTCGCCGTAGCCATGCTGCTCGATTTCCGCCAGGCTGAATGGCACATAACCACGCTCGCTGGCCCGCCAGTCACCCAGGTAGCGGTAGTGATCATTGATGTGCTGCATCAGCGCAGCCACTTGCTCGGCCGGTGCCAGGCTGCGTGCGGCGGCCACGGCGGCGGCGGCTTGCGCCGGCAGGTTGGCGCCGAGAATCTGGTTGTAACGCTGGGCGAAATCACCGAAGTAAGCCTGGCGTTCCACGGCGCTACCGACTTCCAGGCGTGGGATGCGCAGCAGGGCGGCAGCGGAGGATTCATTGATGTAGTTGAGGTAGATCGGGGCTTTAAGCGCCACGTCCAGGGTCTTGCCGTTGCTCGAAGGGGTCACGTTGAACGCGTCGAACATTTCACTGCGCCACTGGATCGGGCGTTCGGCGGTAAAGCGCGCCTTGAAGCGATCACGGCGGGCCGCGCCGGGGCCGAACTTGAGCACGTAATGGAACTGGGTCATCAGCGGTTTGGCCGGGTAGTGCTGGCGTACGGTGTAGCGGATCTTTGTGCCCACGCGCAAGTTGGGGAAGGCCAGGGAGGTTTGTTTGTCGCGGCTGAAGCCCTGGTCCGGGTTGGGCGCGCTGCGCGTGTCGATTTGAGTGGCCGCCAGGGGGACCGGCTTGGCGCTAGGCTGGGTGGACTGTGCGCTGATCACCTCAAAGGTATCGCCTTCGGAGTAATCGAAGTCGATGCGCGAAAGCATTTCGCGGCCGTTGGGCTTGAGGATCGTGTAGCGGTAAGTGGTGGTGCAGTCGGTACTGGCGTCGCGGTTGAAGTGGCAGTGCAATTCGGTGTCGTTGGCCAACGGCGCTTCGGCAATAGGTTGCAGGGCAGCGCTGACGGAATGGGAAACAAGCCCCAGACTGATGGCAATCAAAGGGCGGTGAAACGAAAAACGGTACATGGGCGCCTCGGGTGACACATTGAAACAGCTACCCGGCGGGTAGCGAGAAGGCGCCGGATGATAATGGGTCTCAACGGCAAAAGCCAGGATTGTTCGACAATTTATCCGTCTGAAAGGCCCGTGCTAGAGCCTTTCTTTGATTTAAGTCAGGTTTTGGGCAAGTCAGTTTCGGTAGTTTTTAAAGAAACCAGCGATATTCCCGCGCATGAATCTCTTGCTGGAAAGCCAAGTGATCCTGGCGCTTGTTCTCGCAATATACATCGACAAATTCCGCGCCCAGCTTGTCGCGCACTACCGGTTGCTGCTGCATGGCGCGCACGGCGTCGAGCATCTCCACCGGGAAATCGGTACCGCTGTTACGGTCTTCGTTCAGCGATGTGATCGGCTCGCGCTTGGCCTCAAGCCCATGCTCCAGGCCCATCAGGATCGCCGCCAGCACCAGGTAGGGGTTGGCGTCGGCGCTGGCCAGGCGGTGCTCGATCCGCAGGTTGCGCGGGTCGGACTCGGGGATGCGCACGCACGCGTCACGGTCTTCAAAGCCCCAACTGGCACGGGTGGCGGCGTTGACGGTGCCACCCAGGCGGCGCAAGGCATTGTGGTTGGGCGCGAAGATCGGCATGCAATGCGGCAGCAGCTCCAGGCAACCGGCCACGGCGTGGCGCAGCGGTTGCTGTTGATGGGCGGCAAGCAGGTTATTGCCCGCCGCGTCGTAGAGGCTGACATGCACATGCATGCCGCTGCCGGGAAATTGCAGGTAGGGCTTGGCCATGAAACTGGCGCGGTAACCGTGCTTGAGTGCCACGCCCCGGGTGCTGCGGCAGAACAGCGCGGCCCAGTCGGCGGCGCGCAAGCCGTCGTCGCAGTGGCCAAAGTTGATCTCGAACTGGCCGGGACCAATCTCGGCCGTGATCACGGTGATGTCGATACCCTGTTCCTGGGCGGTTTGCGCCATGTCGTCGAGCACTTCGCTGAAGCGCGAGAGCCGCTCGATATGCAGGTTGGGCTGGTCGTCGGCGTCACCACTGAGCGGGTCCCGGGCAAATTGCGGCAGGCCGTTGTCGAGCTTCTTATCGAACAGATAGAACTCCAGCTCAAACGCTACCACCGGGTGGATGCCCTTGTGCTGCAAGCGTTCCAGCACCTTGGCCAATACTTCGCGGGGCTCGAACTCGATCGGCGCTGCGGTGCCGTCCGAGGTGATGAGCATTTGCCCCAAGGGCTGCGATTCCCAGCTAACCGGCTTCAATGTGCCCGGCACCAGGCGGCGATTGGCATCCGGGTCACCGTCGTTGAAGCAGTAGTCGCCAATCTTGAACAACCCGCCCTGAGCCCCCAGCAATACCGCGTTCTGCGGCAACTTCAACGGGCTGCCGGCGGCGACTTTTTCAAGCATCTCCACCGGGTAGCGCTTGCCGTAGAAATGCCCGGGAATGTCCAGGGCGATCAGGTCGACATAACGCACGTCGGGGTGGTTCTGGCGAAAGGTCCGTACTTCGGCCAGCAACGTTGCAGATGGGCTTTTCACGGGTGCAGCTCCTAGTTGTAAACCCACAGGACGCGGGCGGGCAGGTCGGTCAGGTTGGCGTAGCGGCAGTGGGCGAAACTGGCCAGGTGGAAACTGTCGCCTTCGTAGAGGGTGACTGCATCGGACTCACCCTCAACCCACAGGGTCAGCTCGCCCTCCAGCACAAAGCCAGCCTGCTCGGCGCGATCGCTCATGCTTTGCTCGCCGCTGTTGGCACCGGGGGCCAACAAGCTGTCGAGCATCGAGAAAGCACCGTTCATGCTCGGCGACACCAGGATGTCGGTGATGCCATTGGCGTAATACACCGTGCGCCGCTCGTTGGGGCGTGTCACCCAGTCCACCGCCTTGGGTTTGGGCAGGCTGTAGAAATAGGTGGTGGGCACATCGAGGGCGTGGCTGATGGCGGTCAGGTCGGCGACGGTGGGTTGCGACAACCCGCGTTCCACTTGGGACACAAACCCCACCGAGCGCTCGATCTTTTGCGCCAATTGCGCCAGGGTGAGTTTCTTGTGCTTGCGCAGGTCGTGGATCAGGGTCGCGAGAGTGGCGAGTTCTTGTTGCTGGTTCATGAAATTTAGTTCGAATAATTTCATGAAAAATTACATGATTAATTTCATGGAGGCAATCGGGAGGGAGTTTGAAGCGTATTTATTCTTGCTGGAACAGGAGCTGCAGGGGTGTAGCACGCGATCGGATGCGGATCGGGTGGGACAATTGTTGGCCGGACTGTATGGGTCAGCAAGGCCGAGCTGGCCACAGGGGAAACTGAGCGGGCTGAATGATTCTGCGCCGCCGCGGTCGGAACCTGGGTACGCACCATTAATTGAAGGAGCACCCATGAAGTCGAAAACCTTAGCCGCTTGCCTGCTGGTCGCTGCCAGCTTTTCCACCGCCAGCGCTGTAGTGCAGGCCGGCGATACCCCTCAGGAAACCGTGCAACCTTCAAACATCAACGCCCGTGATTTGAAAGAAGGTGATCGCGCCCCGGACATGTTGATGCGCGAGGAATCAGCGATTAAAGACTGGAAAAAGCGCGGCCTCAAACAGCCTGAGGATGAGAGCCAATGGGCGCGTGTAGGCGACAAGTACGTCCTGCTCAAAACCACCAACGGCACCATCCTTGAAATTACGCCGGTCAAGAAATAATTCTGCCGGGCCACCTGCTCGTTTCGTGGTTCATGCGTTAAGGTAACCGACCGCAATGGTCGCGTTACCTTCACAGGAAAGAAGCAGGATGCTTGCCACAATAAGAACCTACCCCCGCACGGTGAACCTGCTGCTGTGCGCCACCTTGCTGCTGACGTTGGCCAAGGCCATCACCTTTCCCTACCTGGTGATCTACCTCACCAGCCACTTCGCCCTGGACATTACCCAGGTTGGCCTGGTGATCGGCAGTTCGCTGATCGTCGGCTCGCTGCTCAGCGTGTACGGCGGCTTCCTGGTCGACCGCATCAACAGCTATCGGCTGTTGCTCGCATTGAGCCTGGTGTTTGTACTGGGGTTTATCGGCACGCTGTTGGCGCAGGATATCTGGGCGTTCTATGGCTGCCTGATCCTGATCAACCTGGCCTACGCGGTCATCGACATTGCGGTGAAAGCCGGCTTCGCCAGCCTGTTGCCCGAAGACGCACGCAGTGAAGTGTTTTCAATCAAATATACCCTCACCAATATCGGTTATGCCGTGGGGCCGGCCTTCGGGGCGATGGTGGCCAAGCTGGATATCAGCCTGCCGTTTATTCTGTCGGCGCTGTTGGGGCTCGGTTTTTTCCTGCTGTATTGGCGGTGGGGCGACCGCACCTTGGCCACTGTGGATGCCACGCAAAAACCGGTGCCGTTTCTGGCCGTCGCCCGTGTGCTGCTGCAAGATCGTCGCCTGGTGTGTTTCACCCTCGGCGGTTTGCTCAGTGCGGTGGTGTTCGGCCAGTTCACGGCCTACCTGTCTCAATACCTGGTAACCACCACCACCGCCGAATACACCTACACCGTGATCAGCGCAGTGCTGACCACCAACGCCGTGCTGGTGATTGCCTTGCAGTACCTGATTGGTCGGCGCATTTCGCATCGCTATCTCAGCCAATGGCTGATCGCGGGCTTGAGCATGTTCATGCTGGGGTTGATCGGTTTCGCGCTGTCCACCAGCGTGTTGTGGTGGGTATTGGCAATGGCGGTGTTTACCGTCGGGGAAATCATCGTGTTCCCGGCCGAGTACATGTTTATCGACCGAATCGCCCCGGACCACCTGCGGGGCATGTATTACGGGGCGCAGAACCTGTCCAATCTCGGTGCCGCGCTGGGGCCGGTGCTTTGTGGGCTGGTGCTGGCCAGCCTGCCGGCCCACTACATGTTCTATATGCTGGGGGCGTTTATCATTGGCGGCGGGGTGTTCTATTTCATGGGAGCGGCGATGAAGGCAAATCATCCAGCGTGAGCTTGCCGACGTTGTTGCTTTGCAGTTCGTAGCGCAACTCATCCACCATCTTCGCCACTTCCTGCGGGGTTTGCAGGCGGTTGGTGCTGATGCCGGTAACCACCAGGTCGACACGGCCGGTTTCTGCGTCGTAGACCTTGAGGGTCAAGGACGCATCCCGGCACAGGGTGAATTCGCACGTCAGCGGTGACAGGCCTTCTTCGATGCAGTTGCGCAGTTGAGAGAGGGTAAACATGCAGGTTCCTTCAAGGCATAAATACGATCCCTTGAAGGTTATGGCGTGCACCCTCGCGCCATAAGGCGAATTCGCACTAGGTGCACTAGTGCATTTGCAAGGGTCAGGGTTTGTTTTTAAGGCGCAATTCACCGGCGAACAGCCCGCGTTCACGGGCCCACACGATGGCCGCGCTGCGGCTGTGCACCCCCAGCTTGGAATACACCGTGGCCACGTGGTTGCGTACGGTATTGGGCGCCAGTTTCAGGCGCGAGGCGATTTCCTTGTCTGCCAGGCCCTCGCAGATCAGGCCCAGCACATCACGCTCACGGGCGGTCAGGTCGGTGAATGAGACATTCGGCAGGTTGGGGCTGTTGACGCTCTTGGCGTTGGCCAGTTTCTCGATCAGGGTCTGGCTGAACCAGGACGCGTCCTGCATGACTTCCTCGATGGCCGCCACCAGTTCCAGCTCCGAACGTTTGCGTTCGGTGATGTTCATCAGCACCATCAGGTAGCAGGGCACGTCCTGGATGATCACCGTGTCGGCTGACACCACGCAGTCGATCACCTCGTTGCCTTTCTTGCGCACCTTGAGGTCCTGGCCGTCCAGGTTGCCGGCTTTTTCCAGGGTGGCGAACAACTGCGCGCCGGCCTGGGGGCTGTCGATAAAGTTGATGTCTTCGATGGATTTGCCGATCAACTCCTCGCTGATGTAGCCGGTGATGGTCATGAAGGCTTCGTTGACATCCACCACCTGGCGGTTGTCGGCGCTGCACACCAGGGTCGGCACCGGCGTCAGGCGGAAGGATTTGGCGAAGCGCTCTTCACTCTGTCGCAAGGCAATTTCCGCTTTGCGTCGCGGCTCAAGGTCAGTGAAGGAAAACAACATGCAGTCTTCCTCGTTCATGTCCAACGGTTGGCCGGCGACGATCACCAGTTTGCTGCCACCTTCGGGCAATCTCAGTTCGGCCTGCATCTGCGGAATAGTTGCGCCTTCGCCCAGGCGCTGGATCGCCAGGTCCTTGCGCTCGGCCTGTTCCAGCACGTCCAGTTCATACACGGATTTGCCGATGACCTGGTCACGGTTGTAGCCGGTCATCTCCAGAAAACCCTGGTTGACCTTGATGTAGCGCAGGTCGCTGAGGCGGCAGATCACGGCGGGTGCGGGGTTGGCGTTGAAGGTTTTTTCAAAGCGTTGCTCGGCGCTCGCCCATTCGGTGGCGTCGCTGAGGATCAGCACCAGCAACTCCGGCTCACCCTGCGCGTCGGTCAGCACCAGGCTACGCAAGCGGTGCACCCAGTAGCGACTCTCGTCGGCGGCAGGGGTGACTTCCACCACCACATCGCTGAACTCTTCACCAGCGGCCACGCGGCTTAACGGGTAGCTGTCCAGCTGTAACGGATGGTTATTGCGATAGCGCAAGGCGAAACGCTCGGCGTAGGCCTCGGTATTGGCGCCCAGGTCTTCGACGGCGCTGACCCCGTGCATGGTCAAGGCAGCGTCATTGGCCCAGAGGATGGTCTGGTCGACCTCGGCCAGAATCACACCGTCGGACAACCCGGAAATGATCTGCTGCAACTGGCGGCGATTGGTTTCTTTGGCGAGAACATCGTGGGTCATAACGTCTCCGAAGGGGCGAGGCTTGAGTGCATTCGAATACGACATCCCGGCTTCAGGATAGTGCAGAGAATTTGCCTTGGGAGGAGTGCGAATGCACCACCCGGCCTGGTGCATATGAGCCAGGACTGAACGTATGTCGTTTCGCCACACTCACACTCAACAAGGCGCATTGCCTTGCTTCTAAATTTGAAAAGGACCTTTGTATGACCACTGTCTATGAAACCAATCGATCGCTATTTCGTGTGTCATGGAGCTCGGTATTGGCCGGTAGTGCAATCGCACTGGTGACCTACCTGGTGTTGAGTGTGTTGGGTACGGCTATCGGCGCCAGCGCCGTTGACCCGATGGAAGCAGGTAACCCGTTGAGCGGCTTCGGCACGGGTGCGGGTATCTGGTTGTTTGTCTCGACCTTGGTCGCCATTGCGTTGGGTGCGTTTGTGGCTGGACGCACGGCGCCGGATCGTGGCGGCCTGCACGGGGTGCTGACCTGGACCCTGACCACCTTGCTGACCACCTGGCTGTTGGCAGGCTTGGCTTCCAGCGTCGTCGGCACCGCCGGCAACGTCGTGGGTAAAGGCTTGTCTGCTGCCGGCAGTGGCATTGCGGCCGCAGCGCCGGGGATCGGCAACAGCATCAAGCAGCAGTTGAACGAGCAGGGGATCGAGCTGGACTGGAACAGCCTGCAAGGCCAGCTCGATACCTTGCTCAAGCAAAGCGGCAAGGCGGAATTGGACCCGGCCAACGTTGAGCAAAAAGCCGACCAGGCGGCTGCCGATGGCAAACAATCGGCCACCGATGCAGCGACCAACCCTGCCCAGGCCGGTGACGAGCTCAAGCAGTGGTTTGAACGCGTGAAAGCGTCCGGCGAGCCAGCCTTGAATGCAGCGGATAAAGAGGCCCTGGTCAACATCGTTGCGGCCCGTACCGGCAAGAGCAAAGAAGAAGCCACCCAGATTGTCGACAACTATGCCCAGGCATATCAGCAAGCCATGCAGAAGGTCGATGAGCTGAAAAAACAGGCTGAACAAAAAGCCCGTGAAGCCGGTGAAGTGGCCGCCAAGCAATTGTCCCGCGCTGCATGGAGCACCTTGGCCATGCTGCTGTTGGGCGCGGCTTTGAGCTTCTTTATTGGTCGTATCGCGTTGACTACCCGTCGCGTACCTTTGGCGTAAAACTGTCTGCGGCAAGGACGCCGTCTGTGGGAACGGGTAAAATGCTGGCCTTTTACCCGTATCCCGCAAAGGTGCCCCTTGAGCGCAGGCAAAGCCGTTGGACTGTTATTACTCACTTCTCTGTTGGCGGCGTGTGGCACCTCGCCGCCACGCACGCCCAATGACCTGTGCGGCATCTTTCGCGAAAAAGATGACTGGTACGACGCCGCCAAGGTCACGCAAAAGCGCTGGGGCGTGCCGATCCAGGTGCCGTTTGCGATCATGTATCAGGAGTCGGGCTTTCGCTACGACGCCAAGACCCCGCGTAAATACCTGTTGTGGATCATCCCCTGGGGCCGAGTGTCCACCGCTGCGGGCTACGCCCAAGCCAAGGATGAAGTGTGGAACGACTACCGCAAAGCCACCGGCCGCAGCGGCGCTGATCGCGAAGACTTCGACGACGCCATCGATTTTATCGGCTGGTACATGGACAAGACTTACACCATCAATGGCGTCTACAAATACGACGCCTATGGTCAATACCTGAACTACCACGAAGGTTGGGGCGGCTACCGCCAGCGCACCTACGCCAGCAAAGCCTGGTTGCTACCGGTGGCGAGCAAGGTGCAGGCGCGTTCGCAGATGTATGCGCGGCAATATGCCGGGTGCAAGGATGAGTTGGGGCGAGGCTTCTGGAGCCGGTTCTGGCATTGGTTGTAGAAACCGGGGCTGCACGCAAATCAATATGTGGGAGGGGGCTTGCTCCCGATAGCAGGGTGTCAGTCAATGATGCAGGGGCTGATGCGCCGCCATCGGGGGCAAGCCCCCTCCCACAGTAGATTGCGGTACGGCGCTGGTTCTGTGGCGAGGCTGTTGGCAGCCTGACAGCGGACGGCTATCTAATTGGCAGTGACCGACGAAGACTAGCCACGTGATTCGAACGGCGCAAGCGGTTGGGATTCTCTCGGAAGCGTCCTGCAAGTTAAAGGGAAATGTCATTGTTCCGACTGTTCCTACGCTTGCCAAACCCAGCCGAATCTGGGAAAACCCCAGCCTTTCACCCTTCAATGAGCCCCCCATGAGCAACGACGAACTGCAAGTCACTGACATCCGCCTGGGCACCGGCAAAACCGTGGTCAAGGGCGCGCTGATCACCACCCAATACACCGGCACCCTGGAAGATGGCACGGTGTTCGATTCGTCTTGGGAGCGGGGCAAACCGTTCCAGTGTGTTATCGGTACCGGTCGCGTGATCAAGGGTTGGGACCAGGGCTTGATGGGCATGCAGGTTGGCGGCCTGCGCACCTTGTACGTACCGGCGCACCTGGCCTATGGCGAACGCTCGATGGGCGTGCATATCAAGCCAAACAGCAACCTGCGTTTCGAGATTGAATTGCTGGAAGTGCTGACGCGGGATGATTGAAGAGATTGAATATGGCCTCATATGGAGGCGGCGCCTGATTTCTCCAGCTCCTTGCTTTCAACCGTGATCCCAAATCTGCCGTACAGCTCCTTTCGCCCCTTGGGCGTCAAGGCCAATGCTCGACTATCAAGGTCCTGGATCACCCATTTGCGGCTTATAACGGCTTGTAGAACAGCGGCCCCGAGTGCGCCGGCGAGGTGAGGGCGGCGCATGCTCCAATCCAGGCATGAGCAAGCGAAACGACGTCGCTGTGCCCTTACGGTTTCTATCTCGACACCGAGCCCTGTCATCGCTTTTTCGCCCTCCACGCTGAGCTGATACGTACCGTCACCAGCGACTGGCATGCTCAACCAGCCGGCGTCGATGAAATAGTCGTGCAGTTGTACAGCCAGGGATCCTGCCATGTGGTCATAACAGGTCCGCGCCAACTGCAATCGACCGGGGGCCGTCGAAACGAACTGGGTCTGCGCGTTTCGGCTGATCACCATGAGAGCTTCAATAGCTTGGGCCACGTGCGCGTCTGCCAGGCTGAAGTAGCGGTGCCTGCCCTGCGTGTGCAGTTTTATCAAACCGTCCTCTTTGAGCCTTGCCAAGTGCGCGCTCGCCGTGGATGCACTGACATCGGCGATGACTGCCAATTCGGTGCTGGTACGGGCGTGACCGTCCATCAGCGAACAAAGCATTTTCGTCCTCGCGGGCTCCGCAATGGCGCCTGCGACACGGGAAATAGCAGTGTCATTGCTTTGGGAATCCATATTTCGTTCCTGAGCGAATTGTGGGGGGGACGATTGCTCGATAGTAGCCGTTCTTTGTGAAAAGGACTGCCAAAATGACGCCGTTTGAAGCCGCTACTCATGTCGATCCCTACGTTTATTACTCATGCCTCAGGCAGCAAAGGGAACTGTTGTTCGATGCAGATCTTGGTGTATGGATTGCCAGTGGCGCCGGCGTTGTCGAGGCCATTCTGGAACATCCCGACTGCCTTGTACGTCCACTGCACGAGCCGATTCCAACTGCCCTTGCGCAAGGCGCCGCAGGCCATGTTTTCGGTCGTTTGATGCGCATGAACGAGGGGACGCAACATCAGTGCCCGCGCAGGGTTATCGAGCCCATCCTGGCCTCGATGGGCACGCAAAACATCGCAGGCCTCGTGGCGCAGGTCGTCGAGACATTTGATATCTCGGGCGATAACCCGAATGAGTGGATGTTCACGTTGCCGGTTTCGGTCATTGCATCCTTGATAGGTTTCACATCCAGCCAGCTAAAGGAAGTCGTGCCGCTGACACGGGATTTTGTTGCCTGTCTGTCGCCGTTAAGTGACGAGGCTCAACTCGGTAAAGCCCATTGCGCGGCGGCACGGCTGAGCCAAATGTTCCAAACGCTGCTGAGTAACGATGATAAAGGTAGTGGTGCGTTGGGCCGTCTTTATAGCGATTACGACGCTTCAGCCTGGGAAGACGATGATGCATTGATCGCGAATCTGATCGGGCTATTGTCACAGACCTGCGAAGCCACCGCCGGGCTGATCGGCAACACCCTTATAGCGCTCCAACGTAAGCCTGAGCTGTTTGAAGGCATGCAAGCCACACCGACGCTTGTCGCTGAGTGGGTGGCAGAGGTCGCGCGCCACGATTCACCGGTACAAAACACTCGGCGGTTTGTTGCCAGGCGATGCAAGATTGGCGACAGCGTTTTAGAGGCGGGCGATACCATTTTATTATTGCTCGCTGCTGCCAACCGAGACCCCTGCGCCAACCCAGACCCCGACAGCTTCTTGCTCAAGCGGGCGCGACGACGAACCTTCAGCTTCGGCTCAGGCAGACATCAATGTCCAGGCCAACCCTTGGCATTGGCTATTGCCTCAGAAGTGATTTCGGCATTCTTGCATCGACAGCCCAACGCTTCTGCCCGTGATTATCGCTGGCGTTATTTGCCTTCCCTGAATGGCCGTATCCCACAGTTCTGCCGTGATGAGGAGACTCAACAATGATCGCTGTTATTTTTGAAGCCTGGCCGCACGAGGAGCACTACCAGCGTTATCTCGACCTCGCTGCCGAACTCAAGCCCCTGCTGGCTCAAATCGATGGTTTCATTTCAGTTGAGCGTTTCCAGAGCCTGAGTGAACCTGGAAAACTGCTGTCGCTATCATTCTGGCGTGACGAGGAAGCAATCCAGCAGTGGCGCAGCCTTGAGCTACATCGAGCAGCTCAATCAGCAGGCCGTCGGCAGGTTTTTGCTGACTACCACCTGCGTATTGCTCAGGTAGTGCGCGATTACAGTCTCGAAGATCGTGTCCAAGCGCCGGCCGATAGCAGGCAAGCTCATGAATGAAAGCACAGCACCTGGCCCATAGCTGGGGCGTATCTGCGAATTCAGTGTGTCAGGCAGTGAATGCGTAGCTGACACACCTCTTCGGGAGCAAGCCCCCTCCCACATTTGCTGGCAGATGGGGTTGAGAAAGGCATTCCTGAACCCATCCTGAAGAATTTTCGTGTTCTCCATGTGGGCACCTTCCTACGGTTTACTCGGCCACCATCGGGGCGTAAGCTTCGCGCGTTTTCATTAATAGCGGAGACCCTCAGTGGGTACTTGTTCGAGTGACAGTCGTCGGCCGGTTTCGGTAACCGGCATCTACTTGGCAAGGTAACGCGCATTTTCCAGATGCCGTTGTCTCGCCTCACAAAGCGAGAAGCGGTATCCCGGCAGTGGCCCGTCCTGGCGCCTGCCTGAATCCCTCTCATCGACGCTGACCAGCACCGGGGTAACGCCTGGATGCTACGGACGCGCCTGCCTTTTACGGCCGGCGGGCCATTTTCTCCGCCTGGAGATGCTTGAGACTGTGACTGACGCCAGTGTCAGCCGCGAAGTACCGCCCAGCCTGGCGCACTACTTCACATTGCAGGCGCTGGCGTCGCTGTACTTCGTATTTTTGCCCGCGATTTTGCTGGCGTACATGGCGCTGATCCAAGCGGTGAAGGGCTACTACATCCGCAAGTTTGGCTGGCAGTAATACGTTTTATGCAACACCGCAAAAACTGTGGGAGCCGGGCTTGCCCGCGATGACGGTGTATCAGTCGCCTGATTCATTGGCTGACGCGCCGCTATCGCAGGCAAGCCAGCTCCCACAGGGACCTGCGGTGCTTCCAATTTGCCACTGCATTCATGGAGATTTTTTTATGCAGGCAATCAACAACATCAACCTCAACTCCCTGATCGATACCGTGGTCAGCCTCAGCGCGGCGTTTATTTTGGGTGGTTTGATCGGCTTCGAGCGCCAGTACCGCCAGCGCACCGCGGGCTTGCGTACCAATGTGCTGGTGGCGGTGGGCGCGGCGATTTTTGTCGACATGGCCAACCGCCTCGGTGGTGCGGAAGGCGCTGTGCGTGTAGTCGCTTACGTGGTGTCGGGCATCGGCTTCCTGGGGGCCGGTGTGATCATGCGTGAAGAAGGCAACGTGCGCGGCCTCAATACGGCGGCCACCCTGTGGGCTTCGGCGGCGGTGGGCGCCTGTGCCGGTGCCGACCTGATCCTTGAGGCATTGCTGGGCACGCTGTTTGTGCTGGCGGCCAATACCTTGCTGCGACCGATCGTCAACAACATCAACCGTCAGCCACTGGACGTGGTATCGGCAGAGGTCACCAACATCCTTTACGTGATTGCGCGGCGCAGCCAGCAACAGGCAGTGATGGTCCTGTTGGAAGCCGAGCTGGCGCGCTGTAACTACCCGGCCAGCGATGTCGACGTGCGACCATTCGGCAGTGAAGAAGTGGAAATCGAGGCCACTCTGGCCGCAACGTCGGTCGATGGCGATGAGCTGGATGCACTGGTGACGCGCATCTCCACGTCAACCCTGGTGGTACAGGCCTTCTGGAGCCCGAGTACCACCGACTGATCCCTCTGGGCACGCCAGGATTGGCTAAGCTTAGTTGTGGAAAAATCCTACATATAGTCAGGAATATCCCTTCAATTGAAACATCTTGGCGTTGGTAAGGTTGGGCACTTGCGGCTGTTGGGTCGTTGTGGTCCGGCGTCCGTGGTTATGCTGAGTTAATTGAAGGGGCCAGACATCGCCTGGTTATCGCCATGAGGGTATGCAGTGCCGCTCGTCGGAACTGTCATTTCTCACAGGTATCCAGTCCCGGTGTTATGTGTAAGGGTATTTTGTCCACATAGGGAAGTTTTATGAGCAAAGCATTAATTGTGGATGACCATCCATTTATCTGCGCGACGGTCAAACACCTTCTGAAATCGGAAGGGTTTACTGAAATCTACCAAGCAGGGGATGGGGCAGATGCAATGCAGTTGGCCAGGGAGCAACGTCCCGAGCTGATCATTCTCGACCTTGCGCTGCCGAAACTGGGTGGGTTGGAGGTTATCAGCCGGGTCAAGGCACTGGCCCTGCCGTGCAAGATTCTGGTGCTCACCTCTTACATGGCGGTGTTCTTTTCTACCCGCTGTATGCGTGCCGGAGCGATGGGGTTCGTGGCCAAGACCGGGGAGTTGGACGAGTTGATCAAAGCCATCAGGGCGATCAGGTCGGGCTACAGCTGCTTCCCCAGTTTGCCGACCAGTTCGGTACGCCGTGATGACCTGCAGGAAACGGAACGACAAATGATCGAGTCATTGTCGGACCGTGAATTGACCGTATTGCAGATGCTGGCCCTGGGGCTGGGCAATAAGGAAGTGGCCGCGAAAATGCTGCTGAGCCACAAGACCATCAGCACCTACAAGACTCGACTCAAGGAGAAGTTACGTATGTCCTCGGTGGTGCATTTGTCCAAGTTTGCCCAGCGCAACCATCTGATCTGAGCTGCAAATGATCACCACCGCGTTGACCAGGTTCGTCGCGATCCTTTGGATGAGCCTATTACCCCTGATCGCGGTGGCCTTTGAAGAGCCCCAGGCTTTGCAACTGTTGGGGCACTCCCACCTCGAAATCCCCAAAGTAGAGATGACCGAGGCTGATTGGCGCTGGCTACGCGAGCGGCGCACATTGGTCATGGGGATTTCTGCCCCCGATTACGTGCCTTTTGACCTGACCAATAACAACGACGAACTCGAAGGTATCACGGCCGACTTTGCCGCGCTGATTGGCCAGGCCCTGCATATCTCCATCGAGGTTCGGCGTTACGAAACCCGTGATGATGTGGTCCAGGCCCTGAAGCAGGGTGACGTGGATTTTCTCGGTTCCGCCAATGGCTATGAGGCTGCCGACAAGCAATTGCAGTTGTCTCGTTCCTACGCCAACGATCAACCGACCCTGGTGACTCGCAGCGGTGACAGCCAAGCGTTGAGTGACGACCTGGCAGGCAAGCGGGTGGCAATGCTGTATCACTATATGCAGCCCGACGCTGTCCGGGCATTTTACCCCCGTGCACAGTTGGAGCTTTTTGCCTCGACCTTCGAGGCCATTGGCGCCGTGGCGTTTGGTCGCGCCGATGTATACCTGGGCGATGCCATCAGCAGCAATTACCTGATCAATCGCAACCACCTGAACAATGTACGCATGGCTGATTTTTCCACCCTGGAGGTCAACCCGTTTGCGTTTGCCGTCACCCGGGACAATACGCGGCTGCTGCAGATCATCAATGCGGCGCTGGAGGCCATTCCCGCCAGTGAGCACATGGAAATCCTGCGCCGCTGGAGCGGTGGCAACCTGGGCATCGTGGGCATCGACCGGCTGCACTTGAGTGCCAATGAACAACGCTGGGTGCAGAAAAATCCACGGGTCAGAGTCGCGGTGCTAAACGACTTTCTGCCATTGTCTTTTATCGGTGACAAGGGGCAATTCGAAGGGTTGAGTGCGGAGGTGCTGTCGCGCATCAGCTTGCGCACCGGTTTGAAGTTCGATGTGGTCCCGGGCAGTTCGTTGCCGCGCCAGGTCAATATTGTCAGTGCGGGCACGGCGGATATGCTGGCGGTGGTTACCCCCAGTACGGAACGTGCCGACAAAGTGCGCTTTACCCGGCCCTACCTGACCAGCCCGTTTGTGCTGGTGACCCGCGACAGCCCTGATAGCCCGCTCACGCTGGAGGGTATGGTTGGTAAACGCCTGGCCATGGTGACCGGCAATGGCCTGCATGATGAGATAGCGCAAAACTTTCCAGGGGTTGCGTTTATCGACGTTGAAAACCCGCTGCAAGCCATGGCGCTGGTGGCCAATGGCGACGCCGAGGGCGCCGTGAACTCGCTGATCAGTGCGCGCTATCTGATCACCCGGCATTACCGAGACCGCTTGCGTATCACCAGTACGGTCGGCACTGAACCGGCGCGCGTGACCTTCGGGGTCAACCGCAGTCAGTTGGAGCTGTATTCGATCCTGGACAAGGCACTGCTGAGCATCACACCGCAGGAAATGGATGAATTGATTGGCCAATGGCGCAGCGAAGTCATCATCGAGGACAGCTACTGGCTGCGTTATCGCAACGTGATCATTCAGGGCTTCGGGTTGGCCGCACTGTTGTTGGTGGTCACGCTGGGTTGGATCATCTACTTGCGCAGCCTGATTCGTAAGCGCGTGCAGGCCGAGCGGGCGCTCAGCGATCAGATGCGGTTCATGAGCGTATTGATCGACGGCACCCCGCATCCGATTTATGTACGCGACCGCCAGGGTCGGTTGATGGCCTGTAACAATGCGTACCTCGATGTGTTTGGTTACAAGCTTGAAGACGTGATCGGCAAGACGGTGATGGAAACCGACGTCAACAATCCTCCACAGGCCCAGTCGTTTCATGAGGATTACCTGCGCTTGATGGCCGCCGGCGAGCCGCAGATTCATGACCGGATACTCAAGGTACCCAACGGCGACGTGCTGACCATTTACCAATGGATGCTGCCGTATCGCGACGGCGACGAGAAGGTGGTGGGCATGATTGCCGGTTGGGTGGATGTCAGCGAGCGTCATCGCTTGCTGGGCCAATTGCAGGAAGCCAAGGACGATGCCGACGCCGCTAACCGCGCCAAGACTACCTTCCTGGCGACCATGAGCCACGAAATCCGCACGCCAATGAACGCCGTGATCGGCATGATCGAGTTGGCCTTGAAAAATGCCGAACAGGGGCGGGCCGACCGTGATGCCTTGGAAGTGGCATCCGTGGCATCGCGCGGCATGCTGGAGTTGATTGGCGACATTCTCGATATCGCGCGGATCGAGTCCGGGCATTTGTCGCTGACCCTGGAGCCGGCCAATCTGCGTGAGCTGCTGGCATCGGTGGCGCGCGTGTTCGAGGGATTGGCGCGAGCCAAGGGGGTGGCGCTGCAAGTCCAGCTGGAGTCCTTGGTTGAGCGGACGGTGCTGGTCGACCCGCTACGCTTCAAACAGGTGGTGTCGAACCTGTTGAGCAATGCCATCAAGTTTACCGCCAGCGGCCAGGTAAGCCTCGGGGCGCGGGCGGTAGTCGAGGGCGACCGGTTGAATGTGCAGCTATGGGTGCAAGACACCGGCATTGGGATCAGCGTCAAAGATCAGCAGCGATTGTTCAGCCTGTTTATCCAGGGCAGCAATAACCAGCAGTCGGCCCGCAGCGGTTCTGGCCTGGGGTTGGTGATCAGCCGCAGCTTGTGCGAAATGATGGGCGGCCAGTTGCACTTGAGCAGCGTGTTGGGGCAGGGCACCCGGGTGGATGTGACACTGGCGCTGGCCCTGACGGACAGCTTGCCGACCCACGCCGCACACACTGCTGATGCCGTGCCAGATGGCCGCGCACTGCGCATCCTGGTGGTGGATGACTACCCGGCCAACCGCTTGCTGCTGGCGCGCCAGTTGACCTTCCTGGGCCACCAGATCACTACGGCCGAAGATGGCGTACAAGGGTTTGAGCAGTGGCGGACGGGACAATTCGACGGCGTGATCACCGATTGCAATATGCCGTTCAAGAATGGCTACCAGTTGGCGCGCGAGATTCGTGCGCAAGAACGTGAACGGGGTCAGGCACCTTGCTTGCTGTTGGGGTTCACCGCCAACGCCCAGCCGGAGGAAACCGAGCGCTGTCGGCAAGCCGGTATGGACGGCTGCCTGTTCAAACCCACCGGGCTGGACGACTTGCGCTCGGCATTGGCTTCGCGTTCCGCCGAGTTGGGCCCGCCACAAATGCAGGCGTTTGACTTGAGCACCCTGGTCGCATTGACGGGGGATGATCGCCCCGCGCTTATCGAGTTGCTGGTGCCGTTGCTCGACAGCCTGGAAACGGACCGTGCCTTGCTCTCACAGCTGTCAAGCCAGGCCGACTTTGCCAAGCTGCACGACCTGGCCCATCGCGCCAAGGGTGGCGCACGGATGGTAAAGGCGCAGGGGTTGGTCGCGTGTTGTGAAACATTGGAGGCGGTGTGTGAACAGCGGGACCGCCTGGCATTGGGCCCTGCGGTTGATGGCGTCAGTGAAGCGATTGGTATTTTGCAGCAAGGCTTGAACGCGTATTGCAATCGGCCTTGACCGCGGTTGATCACCATTCAGGCGATTTGGGAAAACTCTTACGTAAACGGGGAAAATGCCTGATTTTGTCGTCGGCATATGTCTGGAAAATGGGCGACGCTCACTGCCGAGCACTGCCTGCCCCAGGGGTTTGCCATGCCAAACAAAGCACTGACCATCCTGATTGCCGATGAACAGCATCTGCAACGCCTGTACATCGAGAAAATGCTCAACCAGTTGGGGTATTACCGGATCGTGCCGGTGCAAACGCTCGAAGAAGTCCAGATTCTGACCTCCATTCCAGCCGAACCCTTCGATGCGCTCATCATCAATGCCGGGTTGCTGGACCATGCCATTGGGCTCCAGCAGTCAGTGCACCACGTGTTGGTATACGAGCACATCGACCTGGGCGAGCCTGCCAGTTCATGGGCGACGGTGCGGGTGCGTCTGCCGGGCGTGCCGGACAACGTCAGCCTCGAACACTTCATGGACATCGTCGACCCATCCGAGGCTGCCCATGGCCTGCGGGTACTGCCGTGGCTACGGGAGTTGTCCCGGGCGCGGGTGGCCCGGGCCTAGCTTCGCTTCAACGCTGCTGCCGCATGTTGATCCACACCCGTCAGTTGGTTTTGTGAGAGGCGCGCAGGCGTTCGGCCGCACTGCGCAGCAACTGCTCGGTTCCGTCCCAACCCAGGCAACCATCGGTTACTGACACGCCGTATTGCATTGACGCGCTCAGCGGCTGACAGCCTTCGAACAAGTGGCTCTCAAGCATCATGCCGATCAGCGACGTATCACCCTGCAAGCGCTGCTCCACTACGTCATTGAACACTGCCGGTTGGCGCAGTGGGTCCTTGCCGCTGTTGGCGTGGCTGCAATCGACCATGATCCGCGCCGCCACTTTGGCCTTGGCCAGGTCATGTTTCACCTGGACCACGCTCTGTGCATCGTAGTTTGGCCCACGGTGACCGCCGCGCAGTACCAGGTGTGTGTCGGGGTTGCCTGGCGTCTGGATGATGGCGGGATGGCCTTGGCTGTCGACACCGAAATGGCGATGCGGGTGGGACGCTGAGCGCATTGCATCACAGGCAATCGCGACGCCGCCGTCGGTGCCGTTCTTGAACCCTACGGGCATGCCCAGGCCGCTGGCCATCTCGCGGTGGATCTGCGACTCGGTGGTGCGTGCGCCGATGGCGACCCAACTGAGCAGGTCATCGAAGTAGCCGGCAGCCATGGGTTGCAACAGCTCGGTGGCGACCGGCAGGCCCAGGCGCAGCATTTCACGCATCAGTTCGCGGGACAGGGTCAGGCCGGCGGCCATGTCATCGCTGCCGTCCAGGTGCGGGTCGTAGGCCAGGCCTTTCCAGCCGATGGTGGTACGCGGTTTTTCGACGTAGGCGCGGATCACCAGCAGCATCTGGTCGCTGACTTCAAGCGCGAGTTGCTTCAGGTTGCGTGCGTATTCCATGGCCGATTGCGGATCGTGGATCGAGCACGGGCCGACAATCACCAGTAAGCGCGAGTCTTCGCCATTGAGGATGGCACGCACGGCCTGGCGATGGGCGTGGATCTGTTCATGGAGGAACGGGCTGAGGGGCAGCTGGTGTTTCAGCTCAAGGGAGCTGGGCAGGCGCTGGGTCAGGGCTTCATTGGCGCTGTTGAGGGTGCAGACGGGCAAAGCGGCGACGGAGGAGTTCATATTCAAGGCTTCCTGGGCAAGCGGCGGGTTGTTCCCGCGCGCTTGGCCTACTGGGGTGTTCGACAATTGGCCGTACTGGCGAGGTGTGTTGGTTTGCCACCAATAGGTGACCGATCGGAGGCGGCAGGCTGTCCCGAACGGAGCTGGCTAAATCGCCATGCAGTGCAAGTGTCGAAGCGGTAATAAGTGGCGTAGTTCATGGCGTGATTCCTTTAAGTGTTCTTGAACAAACAAAATGGTTAGCGGCTGAAAAACAAAACCCCCGGTCGGGGAGCCGACCGGGGGTTTAGATTTCTCTGGTAGGCGACCCCTTGAGTAGTGGGCGCCGATTTCAGGTATCAGGCGCGCCAGTGGCTAAACCAATACCCAAAATAAAAGCCGGCCAGTGCGCTCGAACCGTTCACGCGGGTAGCCGACACCGAGCGCAAGGCGCTGGCAGCAGGGCAAACCTGAGTATGGGTGAGTTGCAACATGGTGGCTCTCCAAATGATGGGGGGAGCTTACTAGAGGCGCACGGGTGGATTCAATCAGTAATTTCTATTGCTTGAGGGTACTTACGGCTATGGGGTGAGTGTCGCTAT
Source organism: Pseudomonas sp. W15Feb34 (assembly GCF_023127765.1). NCBI lineage: Bacteria > Pseudomonadati > Pseudomonadota > Gammaproteobacteria > Pseudomonadales > Pseudomonadaceae > Pseudomonas > Pseudomonas sp. W15Feb34. Next base: position 52,498 of record NZ_SPKN01000050.1, on the reverse strand, counting down.
GCTGGTGGCTCATAAACGATGATTGCCAGGACGCGACCATGACTGCCTTGACCCTTGCTGCGGCGCAAACCCTTTCCATTGCTGGCGACGTTGAAGCCAATATCGCACGGCACCGGGTGTTCATGCAGGCTGCGGCAGAGCAGGGTGTGCAATTGCTGGTGTTTCCGGAGCTGTCTTTGACCGGTTATGAACCTGCGCTGGCCGCTGACTTGGCCATCGCTCCCGATGCGCCAGTGTTGGCGCCCCTGCGCGAGATGGCGCGCGAGTTGCAGCTGACGGCAGTGGTGGGTATGCCGATCCGACTGGCCCCGCAAGCGGATGTTTTGATTGGCGCCCTGGTGCTGGGGGCCGACGGCTCACTGGCGGTGTACACCAAGCAGCATCTGCATCCAGGCGAAGACGTGGCGTTTGCGGCCGGGCAGGGTGGTGAGGCACTCGAATGGGGCAATGACCGTATTGCCCTGGCGGTTTGCGCCGACTTCTCCCACGCCAGTCATCCACGTCATGCGGCGCAAGCGGGTGCCAATGTGTACGCAGCAGGCGTACTGATCAGCGAAGGCGGCTACGCAAAAGACAGCGCGCTGCTGCAGGGCTATGCCGCGGAGCATCGTCTGCTGGTGCTGATGGCTAACCACGGTGGCCCCTCGGGTGGCTGGGCCTGTGCAGGTCGCAGTGCGATCTGGGCCGCGGATGGCCGTTTGCTTGCAGCGGTGCCCGGTGTCGGCGAAGCGCTGGTGATTGCCCGCCGCGACGACGAGCATTGGGTGGGCCAAGTGGTGGCCGTGTAAATGGCTTTTCACCTGCGTGCCGCCACAGAACAGGACCTGTCGTTTGCGCGAGCCCTGACCCACCAGGCGATGAACCGCTACTACGTGCAAAACCAGCTGATTTGGTCCAATGCCGGCTTCGACACGGCCTGGGCCGGTCGGGAAAACTGGCTGATTTGCCGAGATGACGACACGTTGGGGTTTATCAGCCTGAGCCGTGACGGTGGCGCTCTATACATCCGCGAGTTGCATTTGCTCCAGGCGTATCGCGGGCAGGGCGCAGGCACCTGGGTGCTGGAGCAAATAGCGCTGAAGGCGCAGGCGCTTGGGCTGTTGCGGTTGACCGTGTTCAAGACCAATCCGGCCAGAAGGCTCTATCAACGCATGGGGTTCAGCATTGTTGGCGAGGAGGATGGTTTCTGGCGGATGGAGCGTGTCTGTCGCGTACGCTAAACCCTGTACAAAATCCTAATAAGCGCATACTGATTCAGGAACCGACTTCCCTTGATGTTCCAGCCAGGCCTTGGCTTGTGCAGCGGTGCGGATTCCGGGCATGGTTCAAAACCGCTCAAGTTCGTTCAACGAAGAGATGAGTGTGTCACCTCTTGATGTGTGCAAAATGGGATCATGCATCCAAATGAGTGGAATCGGTTCGCGTTTAAGGCAAGAAAGAGAGCGACTCGGCCTGTCGCAGAAAGTTTTTGGTGAAATCGGAGGCGTTGAAGCCAACGCTCAAGGCAAATATGAAAACGGCGGGCGTGCGCCCCAGGATTCCTGACCTTTTGCCCAATAAATCCGGTCGTCCGCCAGCCGGTGGACGACTACCGAGCAGGCAAACTCCATATATATGACGCTTGCGGCTAGGTCTGCGCCCAGCTTTTTTGCTAAGGTGTTCAGCAATCTATAAGACCATATCGCGAGGTGTCTGCTTGATTAGGGTGCTAGTAGTCGATGATCATGATCTCGTTCGTACAGGCATTACACGAATGCTGGCTGACATCGACGGCCTGCAAGTAGTCGGCCAGGCTGAGTCAGGGGAGGAGTCTCTGATCAAGGCTCGGGAATTGAAACCCGATGTGGTGTTGATGGACGTCAAGATGCCCGGGATCGGCGGTCTTGGTGCCACGACCAAGCTGTTGCGCAGCCACCCGGACATCAAGGTCGTGGTGGTGACGGTGTGCGAGGAAGACCCGTTTCCGACGCGGCTCCTGCAGGCCGGTGCTGCGGGCTACCTGACCAAAGGCGCGGGCTTGGCGGAGATGGTGCAGGCCATTCGCCTGGTCTTTGCCGGCCAGCGTTACATCAGCCCGCAGATCGCCCAACAGTTGGCGATCAAATCCTTCCAGCCCACCAGCGATTCGCCGTTTGATACGCTGTCGGAGCGGGAAATCCAGATCGCCTTGATGATCGTCGGTTGCCAGAAAGTGCAGTCGATCTCCGACAAGCTGTGCCTGTCGCCCAAGACCGTCAATACCTACCGCTATCGCATCTTCGAGAAGCTCGCCATCAGCAGTGATGTTGAATTGACCCTGCTCGCGGTGCGCCACGGCATGGTGGACGCCAGCGCCTGACATGACTACGCCGTTTGATCCAAGTGCCTTTCTCTCGACCTGCAGTGGCCGCCCCGGCGTGTATCGCATGTTCGACAGCGAGGCACGCCTGCTGTATGTGGGCAAAGCCAAGAACCTCAAGAACCGGCTGGCGAGTTATTTTCGCAAGTCCGGCCTTGCGCCGAAAACCGCCGCCCTGGTGGCGCGTATCGCCCAGGTCGAAACCACCATCACCGCCAATGAAACCGAGGCGCTGCTGCTTGAGCAGACGCTGATCAAGGAATGGCGGCCGCCCTACAACATCCTGCTGCGTGACGATAAATCCTATCCTTACGTGTTTTTATCGGATGGCAACTTCCCGCGCCTGAGCATTCACCGTGGGGCGAAAAAGCAAAAGGGCAAGTATTTCGGGCCTTATCCCAGCGCAGGTGCGATCCGTGAAAGCCTGAGCCTGCTGCAAAAAACCTTTTTTGTACGCCAGTGCGAAGACAGCTTCTACAAGAACCGCACGCGGCCGTGCCTGCAATACCAGATCAAGCGCTGCAAGGCGCCCTGTGTGGGCCTGGTTGAGCCGGCAGAGTACGCCGAGGATGTGCGCCACTCGGTGATGTTCCTCGAAGGGCGCAGCAACGCGCTCACCGATGAGCTGTCCGGGGCCATGGAGCAGGCGGCCAGCACCCTGGATTTCGAAAAGGCTGCCGAGCTACGTGACCAGATCTCTCTGCTGCGTCGCGTCCAGGACCAGCAAAGCATGGAAGGCGGCACCGGTGACGTCGACGTGATCGCCGCGTTCGTCAATCCGGGCGGCGCCTGTGTGCACCTGATCAGCGTGCGTGGCGGGCGGGTGCTGGGCAGCAAGAACTTCTTCCCGCAGACCGGTATCGATGAAGACGTTGCCGAGGTGATGGCCGCATTCCTTGGTCAGTACTACGTGAGCAGCCCAGAGCGCGACCTGCCGTCGGAGCTGATCGTCAACGTGGTGCATGAAGACTTCCCAACCTTGATCGAAGCGATCCACGAGCTGCGCGGTCGCGAGTTGGACATCAGCCACCGCGTACGCGGCACCCGTGCCCGCTGGCAGCAACTGGCCGTGACCAACGCCGAACAGGCCCTGAGCGCGCGCCTGGCCAATCGACAGCACGTTGCCGCACGCTTCGACGCCCTGGCCGAAGTCCTCAACCTGGACGAGCCGCCCCAGCGCCTGGAGTGCTACGACATCAGCCACTCCAGCGGCGAGGCCACCGTGGCCTCCTGCGTGGTATTCGGGCCGGAAGGGCCGATCAAGGCCGACTACCGGCGCTACAACATCGAAGGCGTCACCGCAGGCGATGACTACGCCGCCATGCACCAGGCGCTCACGCGGCGTTTCAGCAAGTTGAAGGACGGGGAGGGCAAGTTGCCCGATATCCTGCTGGTAGACGGCGGCAAGGGCCAGTTGTCCATGGCCCGTGACGTGCTCAACGAACTGGCGGTGCCCGACCTGATCCTGCTCGGCGTCGCCAAGGGCACCACGCGCAAGGCTGGTTTTGAAACGTTGTACTTGAATGATGCCGCCCATGAGTTCACTTTGAAGGGCGACTCACCCGCACTGCACTTGATTCAACAAATCCGCGACGAAGCGCACCGTTTTGCCATTACCGGCCACCGCGCCCGCCGTGGCAAAACCCGGCGAACCTCAACCCTGGAAGGGGTTGCGGGGGTAGGCCCGACCCGCCGTCGCGACTTGCTTAAACATTTTGGTGGCTTGCAGGAGCTGTCCCGTGCCAGCATTGACGAGATAGCCAAAGCACCCGGTATCAGTAAAAAGCTCGCTGAGCTGATTTATGCAAACCTGCACAGCGAATAGAATGCCTTCTCACCTCGTAGCCAGTTGTGCCGATGAATATCCCTAATCTGATTACCGTTCTACGCGTCCTGCTTATCCCGATTTTCATTCTGTTGTTCTATTTGCCGTATGAATGGAGCTACGTCGCCTCCAGCTCGGTATTCGCCTTCGCAGCCGCCACCGACTGGCTCGACGGCTACCTGGCACGCCGCCTGGAGCAGAGCACGCCCTTCGGCGCGTTCCTCGATCCTGTGGCCGATAAACTCATGGTGGCCGTTGCCCTGGTCCTGCTGGTACAGGAACACGGCAACCTGTGGCTGACCCTGCCAGCCGCCGTGATCATCGGCCGCGAGATCGTCGTCTCGGCCTTGCGCGAGTGGATGGCCGAAATCGGCGCCCGCGCCCACGTCGCCGTCTCCAACATGGGCAAATGGAAAACCGCCGCGCAGATGCTCGCGCTGGTCATCCTGCTGGCCAACCCGTCGGACTTCACATTCTGGGTACTCACCGGCTACGCCTTGCTGCTCATCGCCGCCGGCCTGACCCTGTGGTCCATGCTGCAATACCTGCGCGCCGCCTGGCCTCATCTGCGAACCACGGTTGAAAAGAAATAAAACTTTTTTGAATCAAGGGGTTGACGGGTGCTGAGGATTCTATAGAATGCGCATCACCAAGCGGGAATAGCTCAGTTGGTAGAGCACGACCTTGCCAAGGTCGGGGTCGCGAGTTCGAGTCTCGTTTCCCGCTCCAAGCATTAAAGAAAAAGCCACTCTAACGAGTGGCTTTTTTTTGCCTGCGATTTGGGGAATAGACGCTTCGGCGCGTTCTTTGGGCGTTGCGTGATCGAGCTATTCAGTCTGATGACTTTGAACCGCGCCTTTGCAGCAAATTGATTTGATCCGCTGGCACCAAGGTGCGCAAGGTCTTGTAAAGCACGCGGGTTTCCAGCAGGTTCCAGACGCGCAACATGGTTTCCAGCGCATCCAGTGGTTTGCTGATGAAATCCTTGGCTCCCAGGGCCAGGGCGCGCAAGCGTGTGTCGCGGGTGGCGTCGGCGGTGAGCACCAGAATCGGCAAGTATTCGCTGCTTGGGATACGCCGGTTGAGTTGTTCCAGCACGGCGAAGCCGTCGAACTCGGGCATGTGCAGGTCGAGAATCACCAGGTCCGGCTCGAAGCTGTTGAACAGCTCCAGAGTCCGCAACGGTTGGGTGCTGCTCAGCACATTGGTCAGCCCTTCACGTACCAGCAATTGCTCCACTAGATCGAGGTTGGGGCGTTTGTCGTCGATGATCAGAATGCGCAGGTCGGGGTTCACACGGGCTCCGGAAAGTACTGGTCGAGGTGGGCAAGGAACGAAGGAATGTGAATCGGTTTGGTCAGCACGGCGGTCGCGCCCGCGTCACTCAAGGCCTGGCGGGTGAGGTCGGTGGCATCGGCGGTGATCATTAGCACCGGGGTGGTTCGGGTGATTGCGCACCGGCGCAAGCGCTGCAGAACGTTCAGCCCGTCGATGTCCGGCAGCGAGACATCCAGCAGGATAAGCTGTGGCGCATGTTGGGCAGCCAGGTCCAGCCCCAATTGACCTTGCATGCTCGAGAGCAGTTTTATCCCGGGTCGCCGTTGCAGCACGGTTTCGATGAGCGCCAGGCTGGAGAGGTTGTCTTCGATGCACAACACCTTGCCCTGAACTTCGGGGTCTGCAAGTGCAGGGGTCAGCGGTCGATTATCGAGCGCGGCAGCGGCTGCCCCGACGGGGTCCTGCAAGTGTACAAACGCCAGCTCCAGGGTAAATCGGGAACCGACGCCGGGTTGACTTTGCACGGTCAGGCTTCCGTTCATCATTTCCAGCAGGCTCTTGCTCAGTGCCAGACCAAGGCCGCTGCCTTCCACATTCGGGTCGGTCTCCAGGCGTTCAAACGGCTTGAACAGGCGAACCAGGCGATCAGCCGCAATGCCTTTGCCGGTATCGCTGATCGACACAGCGATTCGTTGCTGATCAATCTTGACCTCGATGCTGACCTGACCCTCAGGCCGGTTATATTTGATGGCGTTTGACAGCAGGTTCAGCAACACCTGAGTCAGGCGTTGTCGATCGGCGACGATCCCACTGTCAGCGGCCAGGATTGGCAGCGGTGCCAGCTGGATGCCGGCATCGGCGGCCATTGGCGAGACCAGCGTCAAGGCTTCTTGCAAGGCGATTTCCAAGGGCACGGATTCGATGTTCAGCGGCAGGCGTCCGGCTTCGATCTTGGCAATGTCCAGCACTTCATTGATCAGGATCAGCAGGTGCTGGCCGGCACGCAGTATGTGACCGATCTGCGCCTTTTGCCCAGGGGGCGCGTCCATGTCCAGCAGTTGCGCAAAGCCCAGGATCGAGTTGAGCGGGGTGCGCAGTTCGTGGCTCATGCGCGACAGGAATTCACTTTTAGCCAGGCTGGCGCGCTCGGCCTCTTCGCGGGCAGTGCGCAACGCAATCTCGGCCGCGCGGCGATCGGTAATGTCCCGGGTGATTTTAGAGAACCCACGCAACGTGCCGCTGCTGTCGTATTGCGCAGTGATTACCACGCTGGCCCAGAAGCGGCTGCCATTCTTGCGGCAACGCCAGGCTTCCTCCATGTAATGCCCGTCGCGAGTGGCCTCACGCAAGGCCATTGCGGGATGCTGGGGGCACTCTTGCGGCAGGTAAAACATTGAGAAGTGTTGGCCAATGATTTCCTGCTCGGTATAGCCCTTGATTCGCTCGGCGCCGGCGTTCCAACTGGTGACATAACCCTGGGTGTCGAGGGCGAAGATCCCGTAGTCCTTCACGCCGTCTATGATCAGCCGCAAGCGTTCTTCGTTGTCGCGCAACGCGCGTTCACGTTCAGCCAGCAGTAGGCCGGCTTCCACCAGACGAGTGCCCAACTGGCCAATCTCATCGTTCTCCGGCGGTTGTGGCTGCAAAGGTTGCCCCAGGGCCAGGCGTTGGGCATTGCCCTGGACCTGCTGCACCCTGGCTACGATCCCTTTGGACAAAAACAGTACCGCCACGATGGCACCAAATAGTCCGCAGAGGGCGGCCAGTAAGGTTGAGAACAACAGCCGCTGACGGGTCGCGTATGCCGCCGCAGTCCGCTCGGCCAGCAACGTGTCCTCAAGGGTGAGCATGGTGCCGATATGCTCGCGCAATTCATCGAGGATGTATTTGTTATTGACCAGGATGGTGGTGAGCGACTCCGGTTTAGCCTCTCGATCGCGAAGCATTTGCTCCAGCCCATCGATTTTGCTGTTGATCAGCGGTGCGATGGCGGTAAGTTGTGCACGCACCCGTTCATCACGCACATGGCTGTCGAGGCGGCGCAGGGCCGATTCGATCAGGGGCTTGGCTTTCAGATAGCCCGGCAGGAAATCTTCTCGATGTGTAAGCAGATAACCGCGCACGCTGGCGGCCGCTTCGGCGAGCAAGGTGTGCACAGTCTGGATATCGCCTTGCACCAGCAATACCCGGCGCACGTCTTCTTCGGCACGGGCAGTCTGGCGCTCGGTGATGTAGATCAACACCAGTGACAGCAACAGGATCACCAATGGCAGGGAAATCACCACCAGGGCCTTGCCCCGTAGCGGCAGGTCGGCCCAGCGTCCGGCATAAAACACCTTCATGGTGGGGTCACCAGGCCCAGAGCAATGCCACGCACCGCAGCCTGGGTTCGGTCAGCCGCCCCGAGTTTGCCGATGACCCGTTCGACGTGGGCTTTTGCCGTACCGGTGGTAATCCCCAGTTTCTCACCGATCAGGCGATTGCTCATGCCGTTGGCCACCAGCCCAAGTACCTGGCGTTCTCGTGCAGTGAGGTTTTCGGTGGGTGTACCGCCACTCGTATTACGTTCGGTCATGCGGCGTAGCAGGCGGGCGCTGACGGAACGATTGAGGGCTTCTTCACCGGCAGCGACGCGCTGCAGGGCGTCGATCACTTCGTCGCGGCTGGCGTCTTTGAGCAGGTAACCGACGGCGCCGGCACTCATGGCCGCCTCCAGATGGTCGGGGCTGTCGTCCATGGTGAAAATCACCACTTTCAGGGTCGGCAGGCGTTGCTGAAGCAGACGTGCAGCGCCCAGGCCGTTGAGCAACGGCATGCGGATGTCGAGGATCACTATATCCGGCAGCAACCGTTCGCACAGCTCGACGGCCTCCTGACCATCGCGGGCCTGACCGACCACTTCGAATTGCGGATGACCGGCCAGCAAGGCGACAAAACCGGTGCGCGTGACTTCATGATCATCAGCGAGCACGAGGCGTAGGAGGTGGGTCATTGGGGTGTTCCATCCAGGTTCACGGGCACGCCGACGTGCAGTTGGGTGCCGCCGTTGATTGCGCTGGTGCAGGTGAGGCGTCCACCCAACAGGCTGGCGCGTTCCTGCATGGTGGCCAGGCCCAGATGTCGAGTTTTGTCGGTATCGAGTTGGAGTTCGGGGGCAGCAAAGCCTTTGCCGTTATCTTTTACCCGCAGCCAGGCCTGACCGTCGTGCAGTTCCAACGCCAGTTGCACCTGTTTGGCGTGCGCATGTTTGAGGATATTGTTGATCGCTTCCTGGGCGATCCTGAACAAACCGATCTCCACCTGACTGGGAAAGCGCACCTCGCAACGCGTTAACCAATGCACGCTGATTCCGGCTTCGCGCAGCCGATCAGCTTCTTTATCGACCGCCTTGAGCAATCCGAAATCGTCGAGCACCGTCGGGCGCAGGCCGCTGATCAGTTGCCGGCCTTCAACCACGCAATGCTGGGCCAGTGCCAGAATTGCCTGCAAGTCTGCCCCGAGGGTGTCCGGCAGTGTCGGGCAGCGGCCGGCAAAACCTTGCAGCCGCTGGTGCAAGCCCGCGAGGGTTTGCGCCAGGCCGTCGTGCAGGTCATAAGCTACGTGCTTACGTTCGTCTTCTTGCGCACAAAACAATCGGCTGACCAGATCCGACAGAGTGCGATCCCGGGCTTTGAGCGTCGTCAGTAATCGGTCATTTTCAAGGTGCGCAGCCAGCAGGGTAGCGAGCAGTTGCATGGATTCGCTGTCTTCGTTGTCCGGCGCCCGCAGGCTCACGCTGTTGGCCAGCACCAGGGCGCCAAAGGCATTCCCGTCGCCACCGCGTAACGGCACCCGCAGCACATTGGGCAAGGATTCCCCCGGACGATCCTGCCAGTTCGGCGTGCGCATTGTACGGTCGGCGGCGATCTCCAGACTGTTCAGTCGATCACGGCAGCCATGCCGGGCGGTGGTGCTAACGCGTCCGTCAGCGTCCCACTCCAGCAGCATCCCGTGGTCCATCGCGAGGAAGGCGCAAGCCCGTGCCAATACTTGCTCGCGCATGGCGTCCGGGGCCAGCCGGGTCAACTCCTGCCCGGTATGTACCAACAGCCGCAGGCGCGCCGCGCGACTCTCCGATTGCCGATATTGGGTGCGGATGGCCAAGGCACTACCGGGGTCGTGTGGCAGGGTTTGCATGCTTGGGCTCCGGCGTTGGGGCAAGCGCCACGGGCGCAGGGAGGGTCATTAAACCTTGTTAACGGTACGGTGTGCCATCTGCCAAATGGCATAGCTAAATGATTCCGGTTGGCCGATGTCGGGTGGCTGGCGGGTTGGCAAAGTGTGCGCAACGACCACCACTGGAATATCGCAATGAAATTCAAAACCCCGACCATTGCCTTGCTTTTTGCCTTGAGCGCACCGTTTGTTCAAGCAGCGCAGACGTCTCCGTATGTCTACAACACTGTGGCCCAAGTGCCTGACGGCGTGAAGGACCGTGAGATTGCCGGTTTGTTTGACCGTTGGAACAGCATGTTGCAGACCGGTAACGCTCAATCGGTGGTCGACCTGTACGCGCCGGACGCGGTGCTGCAGCCAACCATGTCCAATCAGCTGCGCACCACGTCGGCTCAGATCAAGGACTACTTCGATCACTTCATAGCGCTCAAGCCTGTAGGCCAAATCAACTACCGCGACATCAGCCTGCTGGGCAGCAACGTGGCCGTGGACAGCGGCGTCTACACCTTCACCCTGACCGAGGCGACCGGCAAGACGCGTCAGGTGCAGGCGCGCTATACCTTTGTCTATGAACAGGTGGACGGCCATTGGAAGATTCTCAATCACCATTCTTCGGCGATGCCTGAAGCCTAGGAGCAATGAGACGTCCGCGCGACGTGACCTCCAATGATTGACCTCACTGCTGCTCAGTTCGAGGTCTTTTTATAGTTCAATGTTCTGCGCATCGTTCCCCGCCAAATGCTCGCTGACCGCCCCGATCGCCTCCTGGGCCCGCCGGGTAAAGCTGGAGTGATCACGGTGCATCATCACCAAACGATCAATGGCCCTGGTCATGGCCACGTATAGCACGCGTGTTTCATCTTCGTCATCTGCGCCGTTGATGGGCATGTCGTGCAGATAGGGGAGGATAACCAAGCCGAACTCCAGGCCCTTGCTGGAATGCATGCTGACGATTTTGACTGTATCTGCATCATTGTAGAGTTTGCTGCGGTCTTGGGTGAGGCGCGTGGAGACAAACGGAATGCCAGCGTCCTTCAAGATTTTTTCAATGTGCTCGGCTTGAGCCCAATGTCGTTAAATAACGGCCATATCGTCCAGGATGCGCCCCTTGCGTTGTCATGGATCACGCGATGGCCTTCGCCGATGGACCGCGCCAACTGCTCCTGTTGTAAGTCCATCACCTTGATCAAGCTCGGCACCGGCTCTTCGTGAGCGTTGAACAGACCAAACTGACCCGGTGAGAGGTTTACTCGTACCTCCGGAAACAAGTGGTAGCGCACGCGGTCGATTTGCTCATCTGTGAGGTGGCAGGCGAACACCTGAGCAAACATCCTGATCAGGCGCGCCTCAAAGCCCTCGCTTTCTACCGCCTCAGTCATTTCATCTCGGCAGATGACTCGCTGTTCAGCCAGCACATTGGCAAGCCCGGCGCTCTCGAACTGCTTACGGGTGATCTCTGTCAGGACCACGCCCCAGCTGTAGGGCATCAGTAAGTTACGCTCGCGGATAGAACCTGTCGGCTGTTGCAATGCAGGATCATTTTGCAGCAACTTCACGGCCTCAAGGGTGTTGATCCGAGCCTGCGCTAACGGGTTGGCCTCGGTTTTCAATTGACCTTCGACATGGATCCTGGCGTGCTCAGCGGTCATGCTTTCGATGGTTTCAACTTTCCAGTCCTTTACCTCCAGCACCAAAAATCCTCGTTGCGGATGCATCAGCACGAAGTCTGGCCGCAAGCCTTTAGGGCCCACAGGTGCATTGAACCAGCACAGCCAATCGTCCGACAGTTTCTTTTCCAGGCGTTCAGCCAGACGGCGCTCGCCCGCAGTATCAAACCGACAGATGTTGCGGGAGGGAAAATGTAGAGCCATGTCGTATGCCTCGATCATTTGCGTACTCGATATGATTCAGAGCGACGCAAAATAATAAGTTCGCAGCGTGACTGCGCTTATCAATCGCGGGACGGTCTGTCATGACCGATTTTTTGGCAATGGTGATTCAGGTGCGGATGGCGAGTCTGGCTTTTTGTCTTTGTCCTCGGCATCTATAGCCCTTTCATGCAGTTCGGATCGAGCGATCGAGATGTGCTTGGGTGCCTGGATGCCTAAAGAGACATGACTGCCTATAACGTCAATCACCTTGATCTGAATTTCGTCGTCGATACGTAAGCGTTCGCCGGTCCTCCTAGTGATAAGTAGCAATGGCAGCACCTTTCAAATTGGGGTGAATGTTCGGGCCATTAATTCCATGCATTGTCCGAAATTCATGTAGGAAATTTCCTGCGCTGCGATTGATTGGGTATCTCAGTGAAACCGCCCGGACGGAGCGCTGCCGAAGTGCGGAATGGCATTGGCGCCGTTTGTTCTGCCAATAGAACTCGACAAGTTTCAGCAAGGTTCTCGCCAGTGGTTTTTCACTTCAACACAGTGACGCTGGAACCCTTTATCGGGCTCAACTACGTCCACGTTGAAACCAAAGCATTTTCAGAGAAGGAAAACCTCTTCGCCCTCAGTGGCAAAAAAAGCCGCATGGACGTGACCTCGGCCCGACTCGGTGCACGCGTGAGCGCTGTTCATCCTCTGGCCAATGGCATGGCCGTGCGTCTGAACGGTAGCGCCGGGCTGCAACACGCATTCACGGAGAAAACCACGCACACTCGTTTGAAGTTGCAGTCCCAAGGAGACTTCGTGAATATTTCCGGCTTGCCCGTGCAGCAGGACACGGCTCAGTTGGCGTTCAGCGCTACGTTGGATTTGACGCCGGCCTTTTCCGTGGGGCTGAGGTACACAGGCGAAATAGGTAAGCGCTTTCACGACGAGAGCACCTCTGCCATAGCTTCATGGACGTTCTAGGAACAATCAGGCCACAGGGCACTGCGGTTAGCTGATGGCCGCAGGAGTTATGAAATGATTGGCTGCGGCCCGGACTCAAGTAGGCCGCCACCACACCCGGCCGCCAATAAACGATAGTTCAAGTTATTTCCGCTCGCAGGCTTAGGGCCGATTCGATCCCCTACATGCTAACTGCGGCAGTATCATCAGCTTTATCAACGGCCAGATTTGCACGGAGGATGGCCAGGAACCTCAACTAAATGGCCGGTCACTTTGTGAGGAACGCCAGGATAAATATTAAAACCGGGCTCCGATTTTCCATCGACGTGCAAGCTATTTATTGAATGGCGCACCGTCCCGCTTGCAATCAGTTCAGCTCCGTCTGAGACACAGACTACCTTCAGGGTGTCAGTTTCAGTGGTTGGTAACTGGCGAACGAGCGCACTGAAGCTAAGGTTAATGATTACACCTTTGAATTTTTCTGGCCCGTTCTCTTCCCGAGGTCGTATGACTGGTTTGATGTCCAACCGATATACTGTTTCTGCTTCAACTGCTCTGACAGGTTTGAGTACGATTTTTTTACTCTGCCCTGGGGCCAACGTAACCTGGAAGGGGAATGCGTAGAGTGCAGGTTGCGCTATGTCAGCAACCGCCTCAAGTGTTTCTTCCTCTATGCGCACGCCAGGGTTCTTTAGCAGACGTAAGGAAATGGACACGTATTCAGCGCGGTCCCCACTATTAATAATATGGACACTCAAAGGAACATTGCGTATCTGAACTTCCTTGGGGAAAATATCGATTGTGGCATCAGCGCGTTGGGAGGCAAATGAACCGGCCACGCAAAGAACCAGCGCCGGAATAAAACGCGAGTGTGGTAAGCGATTCACGGAACTTTGACCACGGGTTCGAAGGTCAGGGAGAGCACTCCTGTATATACTCCGATAGTGCCTGTGAGCGCGCCTTCGGGCGGGTAGGCTGAAACAGACAAATTATAGTAGCCGAGAGAGTCTTCTCCCTGTCCAGTCGAAGCAGGGTTATGAAACACTGTGCTTTGCTCAATCATCAACCGCTTGTTGACTCCACCTTCGTTACCCAATGTTACGGTAGGATTTCGAAAAGCGAGCATTGGGTTTTTTGTATGCTGAATGCGCACGGGGTCATCTAGACGAACCTGGAATTCGCCACTGCTGGACAACACGCGTATGCGTGCCTCGACTTGATATGGAGCATCCCTGTCCCCCATTTGTTGTAGCTCCAGGCCTTGGTCGAACCAGGAGCCTTTATCATCTGTAACAATTAATAAGTCAGGATGAGTGACGCTAGCACTAATCCAGGTCCTTGTATTGCCCTTTAGTACCACCTCAGCAAATGTATGGCTGGACGCTAGGGTAGTTAACAATGTGATGCTGGCGATAAATTTTTTTTTCATGGTCGTTATGGTTTGGTGGTTACGTTAAAGTTAAGGATGTCAAAGTAGCTACCCTCTAGCTGAGACTTTGAAATATTTGTTCTGATAGTCGGTGAGAAGCAGGTACGCCCGCTGGAGTCGAGAGTAATAGTATTTCTCGTATTGTTAGGGATCTTTAGTGGTTTGTTTTTTCCGTCGTTGAGAATCAAGCTGTAAGGGAAGCTACTTAAATTCGTAAGATGTCTTAATCGGTAGTTATTGTCGATAAGTCCGTGGGTGTTGGAAGCATTTATAACAAATTTTTGCCCTATGGTCTCAGCGCTATTATAAGTAAAGCAAAGTTGGTCTTTAGTGTTGCCAAGTGTTTTTTCGGCAATGCCAGGTTGTAATTCGCCAAAGTTCCATGATGGTACACTGACGTTCAGGGTGATATCCTGAGGGGGTGGGGTTTCTGGGTTAATTATCCTGCAGGAACCGGCGGGGCCATCGGTTTGGGGAATGTAAACTGCGCCTTTTGCATCAAAATAAGTTTCTTGATTCACTTGGGGTGTGCTTGCATAGTTTGCTGTCCTAATTGCGATACCTGGCCAATCAGAGACGCTGTATTTGGGAAGGCGTACTCTGATTTCAGCATCAAATGCATCGTGATTAGTCCAGGTGTAGTGGCCCGAAATATATATTTGGGTATTGAATGATGGATAGTGAAAGGCAGCACTGATGTCGTTAATATAGACAGTGGCATCGTATGTGTTTGAGGGGGTTCCATCTTTGCCATAAGTATATACAGCTATTGCCCGGCTATAAAAGCTATGACGCGAGGACGAATTTTCACCAGGTTTGACTTGGTTGAATGGAACGGTGACGTAAAAATTCAATTGACCATCGCCAGTGTCTTGAAACCGACAATTGCGGTATTCACCTGAGATATTTCCGGTCGGCTGATCCATCGCGCTTACGATTGGGCAAGAAAAAAAGATAGCAGCTATGTATAAAGTCATTGGCAACTTTGATTTCATTGCTTTGTAGGGGGTGGTATTCAATGGTTAGCATTTCCTGGTGCGTAATATAATGTATTTTCTACACGGAAGTGTTGGCATGTGTCTGCGGAGTTTTAATCTGTAGCCTCTATGTTTTGTCTGGTGGTAACTAATTCCTTCGGTCGTTTTTTTTGGTAAATGACTGCTCCGTATCCAACTTTAAAAAATATTGGAGTGGCATTTTTAGTGGGCTCGCCTTCTACAATCAGATGCTCGCTTGGTCGAAAGGTAATGCGCCAGATATGGTCTTGCTCAACCTGCTGGATAATTTTTATATTTAATTTATATCTTTGTCCCGGAGCAATGGTTATGCGGTTCGGAGTCACCAATAAACTCGGTTTTTTAACCTGTGAAATAGGCACTAAGCGCTCGGGTAATTCACCAGGGTTAGTCAGCAAAGCTTGATCCACCTGTAAATATAATGGTGTGTCCCCAACGTTTTCTGCAAACAACTCTCCGGCGGGATGTCCGGGCAGCAGAGACAGTTCGTTGCTTGATAGTTTAAGTATTCCGGTGGCCGTGCTTGAGGCCGAATATATGGCTGCAAAAAATCCAAGCATCTGCAGGTGTGAACGTTTTTTCATGGGCATACCAGCGATTGTGGCTGATCTTCAACGCTCAGATTTATTCGAGAACTTTTGAAGTGTCGTGGTACACCAGGAAATACCGCTATGGTTTGCTCCGATACGCTCTCTCCTACAACAACGCGGGTGAATAATTGCCGTACATTTCCGTTATTAACCAGCGTAAGGCCACCCTTTTCGCAACGGTATGTCCAGGCCACGTGTTGATTTTTGGGGGAGGGCATATGTCGAATAAGCACCCCGTAACCGATAGAGACTGACATCGGTGCGGTAATCTTGTCCTGTGGCGCGTCTTCAACTCGCAATGAGCGTACTGGCACTATGTAAAGTCGATAGAGCGACTCTTGATCGGGTTCGACAAGAGATTTCAGTGTGACCACGCGAGTTTGATTTGGGCCTAAGGATAATTTGTCCGGGCTGGAAATCAGTTCAGGATGAGCCAGCTCTGCTAACGCCACTTTTTTTTCAGGAGCCAATCCGGGGTTTATGACTTTTTGGAGATTGATGGATAGATACAGCGTGCTGTCACCCATGTTGCGTAGTTTGACTTTCTGCTCGTGGCTGTTGAAGACCTTGGTGCTGGCAGGCATAACCATTAACTCTCCTTCAGCCAAGGCAAGGTTTGAGGTGAAATAAAAAAATACAAAAAATGGTGTCAGTAATGTTCGAATTTTCAAGGGAAGACCTGTGAGTAAAAGTTTGCATTTAAAGGCAGTGGTAGTAGCTGCCGGTGGTTTTAGTGAGGTCGCAGGTATAGCGACGCCCCATCTGCGTCACACTGATTTTGGTCAATAACGACTTGCTGAAAATGGAAAATAAACCATTCTGGTAGACGGTATCGCCGGTCTCTAATATTGTGCCGCTAATTGGCTTCCCTCCAGCATCAATCAGAAAACCACTATAGATCATGCTGATTTTTACATTCGCCTCTGAACTGTAGACTTGGCCTGGATGTGAGCGAGTAATATTCGCCGGCACTTCGATGTTCATGTCCATATCGAGGCTTTCGCTGATGACTCGGGCAAACGGAAGGTCGCTGTAGCTGCTAAGAGGGATCGCATACAGGCTATTTCCAGCCACGGGGTAACCCTCAACTTGAAAGCCATAGTCGGTATTGTTTACTTCCGGGGTTTTAAGCAGCATGGAAGCCCCGCTGTTGCTATAACGGCCAAAAGCGAGCCCTTGAGAATTGGCAGCAAACATACCCCTGTAGTTAGCATCAATGTTGCTATTGTCGTTGTCGTGTCCAATATTGACAGAGGCTTCGCCACGGGTACCAGAACGGCTGCCATACATATTGATACTGTTGCGATCGTTGATGTGGTTGGCTGTCACGCCTGCAGTTGTAATGCCATAGGTGTCTTGAAAGTCCTTGCGATAGTCTCCACTTAACTGAGTTTTTCCTCCAGAATATGTCGAGCTGACGGAAGATTGGGAGTTGTCCAGGGTCCAAGTCGTATTAATGTATATGCCGAAGTCATTGCCACTTTGCTGGTAACCGCCTTTTTGTAGCCCCACTGAAAAGGTCGACCATAAGCCATTGGGGCGGTAGTTCCACCGCGCTTCAAGCTGTTGTGACTCGCCGCTCAGGTATTTCTGGTAATTGTAAGCCAGCGTGATGCCTCCCAGGATATTGCTGTAACTAATACTCGAACTTGGGGACCCTTGATAGAATTGAGAAATGTTGTTGTTCTGGTATCGGCTTACCATAAGATTACCTAGTTTCTCATGACTGACCAAAACACTGGCGTAACCGCCTGTTGCGCGCTCACCGCTGAGCAGGCCCACCGTTGGCGTGAACTGAGTTTCCCCGACTTGGCTTGGCCGAGTGATATTAATTTCGCCGGCATTGCGGTGTCGGTTTCCGCTTATCACAGAGGCATTCAAAAAAAACTGACGCAAGTTTCGGCTCACGCCACCTTCGAGTAAGCTACCACCTTCAGTCATGTCTTCTCCGACCGTCAGATGCCAGGCATTTCCACCACTACCGACAAAATCCAGGTTGTTTATCTCTTGAGTAACCTCACTGATCTGATTCCCGTTCCGGTCCACCAGTTTTAGCTGTACTGAATAGTACCCGCCCGGCAAGTCAGCCAGGTTTATCTGATTTCGTCCTAAAGTCGCGGGTCGTTTGAGGATCAGACGCCCGTTTCGGTAGAATTCATAGTTGCCCTCTGTCGTCGAGTAAAGCAACAGCGTATTAATATTTCGATTCGCTTGTAGATGGTTTTGGCTACCCAGGGTTATGAATTTATCAAAACTTGGAGATAATAAAGTATTGACTGACCCCGACGTGTAGTCGAGGCTGTTCTGTTTGCCAGCACGCAAATAAGTATTTGATAAGTTTTTCTGAAAATAAAAGGATGAAATGTCCTGGTTGCTACGACTGTAGTTTCGGGTGCTTTGGCGGCCAGCATACCAACTCATATAACCGAAACTCTGACCGGGCATGCCCAAAAAGGTATTGCCATTTATATTCATGGCGCGGTAGCCTTCGGTAGAGGCTCGCAAGTCGACGGATTGGTTGTTTACTAATCCCCACGCAGTATTTGGAACAATAACGTCCTCTTGGGTATCTCGGATGGCTACGGTACGCTTGATTTTGTCTACGGTGATGTAATGGTCCATGAGTTTTAGGTCGCAGCCACTTTTGCATTGACTGTAGTTAAGTTTGCTCAATACTTGTCGTATAGTAGAGATGTCTTGTAGAGAAATGCCGTTCTCATGATATTTTTCCGCGTCAAATATTAATGTCTTTTCTGAAGGTTCAAAGGCCATCACTCCGGGAAGCGTTCGACCATTGTAAGTCGCAACATAGCTTGCGCTAGTGTCCATTTCCACTTCGCTGAAGCCTTCAGGTATGCCATAGGAGAATTTAACTTCGGCACTCGATGAGCCGGATTTTAAAAATAGCGCACTTAGCAATAATGTTGTGACCAAATGCTGGCGCCTACAAGCAGAGAGGCCTTTCATTTCTTAATAGAGCACCAAGGAAAGGAAAGCCTCGAGTATCTCAAGGCTTTCTAGCGGTAAGTTATAATTAGGGGATTATGGGCCTGTAGCTGCAACGGGTTCGAATACCATGACCAGATCACCACTGTAACTACCGTTGGTGCTCAACTGGCCATTTTGGACGGGGGCGTCGACTTTTATGTTAAGGTCGTGAATTTCATCAAAGCCGCCGTTGCCGGCAGTGATTTGAGTGATTTTTTGCGAGTTCCCGAAGGAAACGGGGACTTCACCTTGGCCACTACCGATGGTGACTTCTGGATTAGTCATCTCATAGTTTCCGTTGCTCATTTTTAATGGTTGAGCCAAAGAAACATTGAATTCGGAGTTCTTGCTCCATACACGTACTGGTAGAGTTTTGCTGAATTTCTTCTGCTGGTAATCATCTGCGTCCAGTTCTTCTGTGCTATACCATGTCGAACCATCAGGCTTGGACACGAAAATCGCATCATTGATCTGCGCAGTCAGCGTGATCTTCTTGGATACTGAATCCTTAGGGGCGGCAGCATGGGCGGCGCTGATGAGTGAGGTTGCAATGCCAATGGCGAGGACGAGTTTACTGAATTTCATCTTTGGCTCTTCTATATTTTAAAAAAGTAACTGTTGGTGACTCATCTGCAGTGACGCATGAGTTGAGTTCACGGACAAACTATACTTCTTATTAAAAAGCGGAGGGGAGAGCGCTATTCTTGCGTTTCGACCGGAAATTTCTTGTTTTTTGGCTGGAGGGATCTTGGGTCGAGCGCTCAGTCAGGATCATTATATTAAAGTCAGCCGGGTCTACTCTTGTGCTGACGAGTCCAGCCAAGTCATTGGTGAGATCAATAGGAAGTTTGCGTGTGTTCGCGTAGCTGTGGTGGAGGCGTTGGATCATGATGGGAGGAAAGAGGCGTTTAAAGAAGATTACTTGCCTGCTCCCCTCGTATTTATCACTTCAAGTTGCAGATCAGCGTCTGGAAGCGCTGATACAGCTTTATCTTCCAGCTATCAAATTCTTCAAGCGACATAGGCTTGGCACACAAGTAACCCTGGCCCACCCGAGCGCCCATGTCGACCAGGAGATTGCGTTGTGAGAGTGTCTCGATACCTTCCACCACTGCCTCCATACCTAACGCATTAGCTAATGCCAGCGCATTGCGAACAACCGCCCGATGGCGCTCTGAACTGTCAACCGACCCAATGAAGTCTCTGGGCAGTTTGATTTCATGGAACACCACCTTGCACAGTCTCAGCAGTGATGAATAACCCGTCCCGAAGTCATCGATTGACAGGCGAATGCCCAGGCGGCTCAGGCGGTTGAGTTGCTCAATGTGCGCATCGGAAAGGTCGGCAGGGCCGTCTTCGGTAATCTCAAAAGTCAGTGACGAACGTCTTACGGGATGCTCGAGTAACCGTGTTTCCAATCGCTCGACAAGCTTGCTGCTGTTTAATTGGCTGAGTGACAGGTTAAACGCAAGTTTGAGAGACCGCCCCATGCGGTGAAGCTGGAGCTGGTAAGCCAGCCCTTGCTCCAGGAGTGCAAATAACAAGTCGTCGAGCCAGCGCTCCTGCTTAATGAGCGGGAGGAAGTGTGCAGGGCCAAGTACGCCGTGCAGTGGATGGTGCCAGCGCGCGAGCACTTCCGCGGCATTGACCTCTCCGGTGTGAAGGTCGAATTTGGGTTGTAGATATGCACGAAACTCTCGCAGCCAAAGGCCCAGTTGCACATCTTTCGCGCTGGACAGTTGAGCGGGGGGTGCTAATTCGTCAGGGCAGTCCGATTGCCTGGGTAAAATCTCCTTTGTTCGGGGAAGCAAGCTCGATAGAAACGAGCTTGAAGCGCTGTAGTGCATGAGGGCCAAGCCTGGTGTTAGTACTCGCAAAGCTTATGGGAATCCTCTTTGGCATTGCTAAAGAAGCATCTGTCGTTCGGGCGCGCTTTTTCCTGAGTTTTACCGAGATTTTTCTTGGTGGCTGATGGGTGGTCATTCCGGTCGTAGCGACTGACTGATTGTTTCCAGTAGCTGGATCAGCTCCGTCACAGCCTCGACGGTTTCATCGGATATCACGCCTTCAGCGCACATGTCTTCGACCTCATTGCAGTGGTCGAGCAGCCTTGCGTGATTGAGCATGTAAGCCGTGCCCTTGAGCTTGTGTGAGATGCGTTTGATTTGAGCCAGGTCCCCTGTATCAAGGGCCTGCTTCAAGGCCAAGGATTCATCGGTATTACTCGCGGCTACCTGCTCGACCAAGTCTTGTCGGATGTTGTTCATCGCTGAGGAGGCTTGGTTGAGGTTCTCGGCGTCGATGTCGAGCATGGGAATCCAGCGGTTCAGCACGGCCAGCGTGATCGGCTTGGCCAGTGAGTGATCCATACCCGAGGCCAGAGCGCGCTCATGCGCTTCGGGCTGGGCATCGGCCGTCAGCCCAATGATCAAACATGGGCGGATACCTTGAGCTTGCTCCATTGCACGGATGTTTCTGGTCATCTCGTGGCCGCTCAGCTCCGGCATGTTACTGTCGGTGATCACGACATCAACAGCGTGCTCTTGCCACATAGCCAAGCCTTCCAGGCCGTTACTGGCGGTCAGCGCGTGGTGCCCAAGATAGGAGATCTGCTGGTAGAGCAAATACTGGCTAGGTAGATGATCTTCGATTATCAACACGGTCAGGGGCTCATCACTGTCGGCTTTCACGGGCTTGCAGGCGTTGTCTTCACAGACTGCGCGCTCTGAGCTGACGCGCTCGAGTTCGACACTGAGCGTTATGCGGGTCCCGGCCCCCGGGGTACTTTGAGCGTCCAGGCTTGCGCCCATTAATTCGCTGATTTCCTTGCAAATTGCCAGGCCCAGACCTGCGCCGGCATTAGGGTCGCTGACGGCAGCGTTCGTCACGAAGAATGGTTTGAAAATTTGATCGATTTGCTCGGCGGGAATGCCTGCGCCGGTATCGGTAACGCTGATCTGAAAGTGCAGGCGTGTATCGCTCGTCGGTTTTACCTGGCAGCGAACCTCGATACTTCCACGCTCAGTGAATTTGATTGCGTTGCTTAAAAGATTGGACAAGATTTGTTTGATTTTTAGCCCGTCGACCCAAACCCATTCCGCCGACAGCGGGGCGATATCGAGCCGCAGATCTAACTGCTTCTGCCGCGCCAAGCCTGAGAACACATGGCTTGTCGACTCCAGAAGCGTATTGATCCGGTTGGGCTCTGGAACTAAGCTGATTTTTCCAGATTCAATCCGCGATATGTCGAGAATGTCACCAATGAGGGCCAGCAAACCGGTTGCTGACTCGTACGCGATGTGTACCGACTGTGTGTTTAACTCGGCTTTGTTTTTGCGAGTAAGCACCAGTTCCAGCATGCCGATGATCGCATTGAGCGGCGTGCGAATTTCATGGCTCATCGTGGCCAGGAACACTGATTTGCTTCGGCTGGCCGTCTCAGCCGCTTCCTTGGCTACCTGCAGTTCATCCAGCAATATCTGCCGTTGCTTCAAGTTCTGGCGTTTGTGCAGAATGCGGCGGCGCTGCGTCACGATCCACAACCCGGCGATCACTAGTAGTGCGCCCAGAATTTCAAACGATCGCCAGATGTAAGCGGCTATCCCCTCCCAGTATTTTTCATCGGTTGCCGAGTTGGCACGCCAGCGACCGTGAATCTGCACGAACTCCCGCGGGGGGATTTCAGCCATCACTCTATCGACTATAGAGATCAGCTGTGGATGATGCTTGGAAGTAGCAAACACAACGCTGGCGTTGGGGATATTAACAAGGCCTCCAACTTTCAGACTGCTCTCGAATTTGTACGAAAGGTAGTAGCGTATGACGCTCGCGGGAGCGAGGACGATATCCACGTCGCCATCACGAGCAAGCTTGAAGGCTTCACCCAATGTGTCGGTTTCCTGGATACGTACATGGGGGTATTGTCGGGCGAGGATCGGGGACAAAAGATAGCCTTTCGCCACTGCCACTGTTGCCGTGCTTTGGTCATTCAGGACTGTCTGGTGGTCCTTGCGCGTGGCAAAAAGGTAAGCATTAGCCCCCACCGGGCGGCTGCGCAGGTACCGTAAAGGTGCGTGACTGGCCTCTGTGAGAATGCCGAGGTCTGCCTTGCCATTCGCCAGTAGGGTATCAACCTCACCCAATGAGCTCACACGGATGATCTGGAACTGAATGCCTGACTTGCGGCGAATAATTTCCAGCAAGTCAGAGGCAATTCCGTTCAAGCGACCATCGCTGTCGAAAAAGGCGTAGGGTGCCAAATCCTCGCTTATTGCCAATTTCACAGTCTGGGTGGTGTCCAGCCAAGTGCGCTCGGAATCGGTAAGACGGTCGCGAAAACCGTACCCATCACATCGCTGGTTATCACCCCAGAAATATTGGGCGTCAGCCAGTTGGCAGCGCGTTAACCCGCCTAGTGCGCGTTCGAACAGGCCAGCCAGCACCGGGTTATCGGGGGCAATCGCAAAGCCGATTTTGATCTCTGGCTGCGGTGTGCGCTGGCTGACGCCTACTCTCGTGCTGAACAACTGGCTGGATAGAGAGTAGGTGGAGGCAGGATCGCCAAGGTAGGCGTCATTAGTGCCCCTCAACACTGACGTCATTGCCGCCAACGATGAAGGGTATGAAGTGAATGTGCCTTGACCTCCGTTGCTTTTGTACAGTGCAAGGGCAATATCATTGGCCACAGCGATCTTTAGGTCGGAACCCAGCGCGTTGTTTTCGCTACGGTCGCCACTTTCGGTAAACAGGGTCAGGTGTGTCACTGCATAGGGGGGCGTCAAAAGTGCATCGGTACGCCTGGTATTCAGGATTGTCGCGTACGCAACCAGATCGATTTTCCCCTCGCGCAGCGCACAAAAGACCTCCTCACTCGAGTCGAACGGCCTGACCTTGATAGGCACTCCCAACTCACGCTGCAGTGCCACGAGATAATCCGCTGTAAGTCCTTCAAAAGTCGAGTGGTCGTTGATGATCCGGTAGGGCGGCAAGGATTCAATGCTCACGCCGACGATTAATGCATGCTTGCGCTTGAGCCAGGCCCGTTCTTGCTCGTCGAGCTGGATTTTCACGGCGTTAAGCGCTTGTCGCGCCTTAGGCTGAAGATCACCGGTTTCGGCAAAAACCTGACTGCAAGTCCCGAACATCAGCACAAAGAGGAGGGCACTAATTTGGGGAAATATCGTCTTCACGAACGCAGGCTCAGATGAGGTTATGTTGTTTGGCGATGTTAGCCAGCTCCACTACCGAGGTGACGTTTAGCTTCATGAGAATGTTGATTTTATGGCCGCTGATCGTTTTGGTGCTGAGGTTGAGTTTCTGTGCAATGTCACGGTTGGAAAAACCTTCAGCCAGCAACCGCATCACATGCATTTCGCGATTTGTAAGATTTTCCAAGGCGTCAGTTTCCCCTGCTACAGAGGTCCCTGAAAAAAAAGGCATGACATCCCTTGGAAAGAGCACATAGCCGTCAGCGACCGTTTCGATCGCCTTGAGCAGTTGGACCATGGGCTCGCTCTTGCTGACAAACCCGCTGGCACCGGCCTGAAAGCACCGGCTGGCAAAGGTATCTTTGGTCTGTGATGTGTAGACGAGCACTCGGGTTTCAAGTTTTTCCCGCACGATACGTTTCAACACCGTCAGGCCGTCCACTTTTTCGAGGCCAATGTCGAGAATTACCACGTTTGGCTTCAACGACTCGATCAATTGGACGGCGTCGGCTCCATCGGAGGTCTCGCCTATTATCTGGAATCCGATGGACTCAAGGGCTACGCGAATACCGTGACGAACCATTGGGTGATCATCGACGATCAGTACTTTTTTTCTCATTTTTCAGTTGTTTAGCCTTATGGAATGCAGAAGGGGATTCAGGAGTTCGCCGCGCTGTTTCCATGCGACTCGGTACTGACCTGGTTGAGTATGGTTGAATTTTTTACGTCAACAGTCTGTTTATCGTAGTGAGCCATTATTGCAGACCCGGTATGTGCTCAGCTCCAAGTTTTGCGCTCTACAACGGGGCGAAATTTCTTGCCGGAAATCGAGAAAAATCTTGCTTTCTTTGTGAGTAGTACGGTTTTTGAATTCCAAGAAAAACCAAGAAAATGCCGAGATTTATCCCGTAGGCCCATCGACGACAAAGGGGTAATTTGGCGCTTTTCGAGGAGCAAGCCGTGCATACCGGATCGGGGCGAATTCTTATCATCAGCAAGAATCCCAGCACGCTTTTTGCCTATGCCCGCACGCTCAATGATCTGGGGTATTTCTTACTCTGCTTGTGCAACAACGTCAGTGAGGTGGTCGATGCTCTGGAAGGGGGCAAGCACTTCGAATACTTGGTGTATGACGCATTTGACCTGCCTAACGATGCAGAGAACTTAAAATTGTTTACCCGATACCGCGCGATCTTATCGGTTGTTGCGATTGCCGACGTAAATTCTCAACAGCGTCAAAACCTGGTTCTCTGGGCGAAAGCTCATGACATTCCCCTTCGAGGGGTACTGCAAACACCTCTGCGTCCGTTGGAGCTTTATGCGTTGATAGGATGTGGTCGCAATGGCTCATTGCTCAATTTACTACTGGGCGCCTGAAATTCTTATACTTGATCAAGAGAAAATTATGACACTTGCAATGGCTGGTTTGAATGACGAAACGCCGATGGATGACACTTTGTCGTTTCAAAAAACAGCACGGAGCCGACGGTCTTTCCGTGGTTTTTTAAACACCCCTGTACCTGATCACATCCTTCAAGAAGTTCTGAAAGACGCCCAGTGTGCGCCTTCCAACTGCAATACCCAGCCGTGGAACGTGCATATAGTCAGTGGCCAGAAATTAGTAGAGCTGTCGCAGGTTCTTCATGCGAAAAATGCAGTTGGCGAATTCACTCCTGACTTTTCATTCGATATGGACGCTTTCTACGGCATTTATGCGGATCGTAAGAACGCGCAGGGCAAAGTCTATTACGAGGCGATGAACATCACGCGCGAGGATGAGGCGGGGCGCCGTCAAGCAACAGCCTTGAATTTTTCCTTTTTCAACGCACCCCAGGCGGTCTTTTTATTTATGCCGGTTTTTGGTGACAGTGTCCGGACGGCCGGAGATATTGGTATGTATGGTCAAACCTTTCTCTTATCGCTTGCCGCTCGGGGCTTAGGCGGTATCCCGCAAACCTCCCTCGGTTTTTTCGCAAAGGCGATCAGGGAGGTGCTCGGTATTTCTGACGAAATGAAAATGCTGTTTGGAATGTCGTTTGGTTACCCGGATGAGAGTACACCCGGCAATCAGGCAGCTAGTGATCGCGCGCCAATCACCGACAGCGTTACGTTCCATCGCTGAAGAATCGTATTTTTCAACTCTTTCAGTGGGTGTGTGACGCAGATTTAAAAAATATGAAATGTAATGGGAGATCATGTATGAAATTTTCTTGCGTTCAACGGCGCTGTACTGCTCATCGCGGGTGACTGGAAGTAACCAGCACGCGGGATACCACAAACAGCTCAGAGTTCCAGGCCTTTGTGAATGCGGTCGAGGGGGCAGACGCCGCTAAATTACAATGCCTGAGATTCGTTGGCGCATTTAAAGGCAATCGCGTCCGCTCAAGAAGGGCGGACATCATGTCGTGCAGATCAGGGAGGATAGCCTGAGGAGGTCGCCAAGCAGTTGAAGGGGCTTTCGGAAATGCGTCTGAAGGCCAAAAAACTTGCAAACCATTGGAAATATCCAGCTTCAAAGGCACTTTGCCCTAAGTGTGAATTGCCAGAGCCTGGGCGTTGCCCGTGCTGCGCTGCCGGGCAGGACTTTCGCGCTGCGCATCGACTCCTCGCCACCCCTTCGGACTTTAGTCCCAGACGTCTCCGATCGGTAGCAGCTCTTATAGACAGATGTGTACGTTATAAATCGAGCACAAGAACGGCAGACTTGCTGCGTGAAACGCAGGGATATATGACGCTGTGGGTCGCACGTTCACGCTCCGACAGCACGTAGTCGCGATGATCGATTTCACCAGAGATGACTGCTGTAGAACACACGCCGCACTCTCCGCGCTTGCAATCGAACATAGGGTCGCAGCCTTGCTCAATGAGTACCTCGAGAATGCTCTTATCCGCCGGGATGTGGAGCGTGCGATCACTGGCGGCCAATACTACGTCAAAGGCGCTATCGCCCTCGGTAGCAGCAGGGGGAGAAAAAAGTTCGAAGTTCAGTCGCCCGTGAGCCCAGCCGCGCCGCTCGGCTTCTACGATCATGCCGTCGATTAGGGCGCCAGGGCCGCAGATATGAATGTCGTCGTCATTGGTGAATTCGTCGAACAAGGCCCTCAGGTCAACCGGGGCTCCAGCCTCGCTATCGGCGTGCACGTGCAAATGCTCGCCCAGCAGGGTTTGCAATTCATTGATGAGAGCCATGGAGGCCCGCTCGCGTCCGGCATAAAGCATTTTGACATCACGTCCGTGAAACTTGCAGGCTGCCGCCATGCTTGTCAGCGGTGTTACGCCTATTCCGCCTGCGATCAGGTATACGCGTTTACCGGTGCTACGCATGGGAAAGTCGTTTCGTGGTGCGGTGATGTCGATGATGTCACCGACATTCAAGCCCTCGTGCAGGTAGCGCGAGCCACCACGGCCCTTCGCGTCGAGACGAATGGCAATCAGGTAGGACTCGGGTGGGGTAGTCAGGCGGTCCCTGTGTTCGAGCTCGATCAACGAATACTGTCGCCACTCCTTTTGCGAGTCTTGCAGTTGTACTGAAACGCCAATATGCGCCCCCGGCGTAAAGTCCGGCAGTTGCTGAGTAGGTGCACAGGCGCGCAGCCGAAGCATGCGTACACCCGTCGCAAGGATCGTCGCCTCGGATACCTGCACGTACAAAGTCTGCTCATTCTTCATTGGCTGCATAGTCATCAAGTCCTGTTTCTAAATGCCGAACGTGTGCTCATCCGTGAAGGGGCAACGAAAGGCGTGCTCACTCGCGTAATTCCCACCCTCTGTATGACTGCCAGTACCACCTTATGGCGACGGAGAGCGTCATGGGCATGCGAAAGAAGTCTAGGTAGCACTGAAGGTGGGGTATATCCGGAAATCGCAATTTTTGCGGTGTGCTTATCCGTTTATGGCGCGGATCAATGCTCTGGGGCGCGGCATGTAAATTAAGAGGCAGCGTGGATCAGGGGCGGCGCTGGCCGTGGTGTCGTCTGTAAAAATTTGAATATTTTATAAAAAATCATGTCTATGAATGATGTGGCGACCCTTTCGAATTTATTTTTGTATATTAAGTCATTGATATATATAAGTTTTGTATTTTTTTCAATTTTTTGTGTGACGTTGAAGTTGATTAAATTTATTTCATTTTATAAAGTTTTTCCGTCGGGACTAATAAGGATGTAGCTATGGCTGACCAGAAATATGATGCGCATCGCGAGACGGTTGCAGGGCGTGCTGATGTGGAGGACACCCCTGAGTTAGTGGCGTATTACAGTGAGTTGGAGCGACTCAAGGCGGGGGCGCTTTGGACGATAGCTAACAAGATAGAGCCGTGGGAGCCCAAGTCTGTTTCGGTTCCGGTTTTATGGCGCTATAGCGATCTCAAGTCTCATGTGCTGCGTTCAGTCGAGCTTGTAACGCCTGAGAAGGCAGGCCGCCGGGTGGTCTTTCTCAATAACCCCGGCAGGCAGGATGTATCGGCGGCCGTAGGGATGTTGTACTCCGGGTTGCAGGTCATGCGTCCTGGGGAGGCGGCCTCGGCTCATGCACACTCCGCGTCCGCACTGCGCTTTATCATGGAAGGAGAAGGGGCCTACACCATTGTTGACGGTCACAAGATGACACTCGGTACCAATGACGTCGTGCTCACTCCAAATGGCTCCTGGCATGAACATGGTGTTGAGGCCACCGGGACTACGTGCATTTGGCAAGATGGTCTGGATATTCCATTGACCAACGCACTGGAGGCCGGTTTTTACAAGGTGCACCCGGATTTGGCACAAGCGGTTACCGCGCCTGTGGATGACTCCATTGGTCTATGGGGTGGGGCTGGCTTGCGCCCGCAAAACGTAATGTGGGACAAACCGTATTCACCATTGTTTAAATACAGTTGGGCAGATACCTACAACTCGCTTTTGCGTTACGCGAAAGCGGCGCCGGCCAATGCCTTCGATGGCCATCTCATGCATTACACAAACCCGGTTACCGGGGGGCATGTGATGTCGACCATAGGTGCGAGTATGCAGCGCCTCGCACCGGGCTTTCGAGGCAAGGCACACAGGCATACAGGCAGCTTTATCTATCAAGTTGCCAAGGGGCATGGCTACTCCATCATTAATGGAGAGCGTTTCGACTGGAAAGAGCGAGATATATTTTGCGTGCCTTCCTGGGCGTTTCATGAACACAGCAATAGTTCAAACGACGAAGATGCCTGCCTATTTTGTTTCAATGACCTTCCCGTTATGGAGTCGTTCGACTTTTACCGAGAACAGGCATTTATGGATAACGACGGCTATCAGCGCTGAGTCTTCCGGGGGCGCACCTATCATTTAAATTCAAGGGGTTTTGTATGCGTTTAGTCACGTTTCGTCCAACTGTTAATGCTGCGTCCCGCTTAGGGGCATTGGTGGGTAGCAACGTTGTAGATCTGTGTAAGTTAGGAAACATCCACGGCCACCCTATCCCGGATAATATGCTCGATTTTATTGAGATGGGGCCTTCTGCAATAAAAACTACTACGGCTTTGTTAAGCGTTTTCGAAGGAAACTTTCCAATGGGCGTTTCGATACCACTCGAAAACGTAAAGTTACTGGCCCCAATTCCCAGACCCAAGAAGAATATTTTTGGTATCGGCCTCAACTATGTCGAGCATGTCGCCGAGTCCAGCAAGGCATTGGATACATCGCGGGAGCTGCCCACGGAGCCGGTGATTTTTTCAAAACCCCCGACCGCCGTCATTGGTCCGGGTGATGCCGTTGAACACAACAAGGCGATCACGCAGCAGCTTGATTGGGAGGTGGAACTTGCAGTCATCATCGGGAGTACGGCAAAAAAAATCACCCATGATCAAGCGCTGACCTATGTGTTCGGTTATAGCCTGATGATCGACATGAGTGCCCGTGATTGCCGGCGGGCAGGGCAATGGATCTACTCCAAAGGGCAGGATACCTATGCTCCTTTCGGGCCGTGCATCGTCACGGCTGATGAAATCCCTGACCCCCACACACTCGATCTCAGTCTGCGGGTCAACGGCGTAGTCAAGCAGCGTTCGAATACCCGCCACATGCTGTTCAAAATCCCACAGTTGATCACCGATATCAGCGCTGCAATCACCCTGGAGCCTGGCGACATCATTGCCACGGGGACACCAGAAGGCGTTGGGGCGGGCAGGACGCCGCAAGAGTGGGTATGGCCCGGAGATACCATCGAGGCTGAAATCGAAAAAATTGGATATCTGCGCAATCCCGTGGTCGCCGTATAAAACAAGTCGAGGTGCATGATGCTCAAATTAAATGCTTTTAAAGCAGCAGCGGTTCAAGCATCTCCGGTGTTCCTGGACACTCTCGCCACGGTAGAGAAAGCATGTGACTTAATCGCCGAAGCCGCTCGCGAAGAGGCAAAATTAGTAGCGTTTCCCGAGGTGTTCATTCCCGGCTATCCCTACTGGAATTGGTTGATGAATCCAGTGGAAGGAAGTCCTTGGTTTGAAAAACTTTGCAAATCAGCTATTGAAATCCCTGGACCGGAAATTCAACGAATCCAACGTGCCGCGCGCGCGAACTCCATAAATGTTGTCATCGGTGTGAACGAGCGTAGTCCAGTTGGAATTGGCACTCTATACAACACGGTCGTCACGATCTCTGACGAAGGGGAGATTCTGGGGCGGCATCGGAAACTGGTTCCAACGTGGGCGGAGAAACTCACGTGGTCAAATGGTGATGCTTCGTCTCTTAAGGTCCACCAAACGAGTATCGGGCCACTGGGGGCGCTGGCGTGTGGTGAGAACACCAATACGTTGGCGAGGTTCAGTCTCCTTGCTCAAGGCGAGCTAGTGCATGTAGCAAGCTATATCGCCCTGCCTGTAGCCCCCTCGGATTACGATATGGCCGAAGCTATCAAGTTGCGCGCAGCTGCTCACTCCTTTGAAGGCAAGGTATTCACCATCGTTTCGTGCTCTACGGTGTCGGAAGAAATAATCGAAGCGATGGCCGAGACGCACCCGCAAGCGCGTCAATTACTCGCCCGAAAAAATAGTGCTTTTAGCGGCATTCTAGGTCCGGACGGCCGAGTCATCGGCGACCCGCTTATCGACAAGGAGGGTATTGTGTATGCCGATATTGATTTGTCACGCTGCATTCAGCCTCGGCAAATGCATGATATTACCGGGCACTATAATCGCTTCGATATCTTTGACCTGAAAGTGAATCGCCGCGCATTGAATGCCGCTACGTTTTTCGACAATTTGACAGCGCATGCAGTCAAGCGCGAAGAAGATGTTCTAACTGACAATCGTAAAGAGGGGACAGAGTAATGGACAAACGTATCTACCGTATTGGTCAAATAGTCCCCTCCTCGAATACCACTATGGAGACTGAAATCCCTGCGATTCTCCAGGCTCGTGAGCGAGTGGAGTTAGAGCGATTTACCTTTCACTCCAGCCGCATGCGGATGATGCGTGTCACTAAAGAAGAACTGGCGGCGATGGACTCGGACAGCGAAAGATGTGCGTTGGAGTTGTCCGACGCGCGCGTGGATGTGCTGGGATATGCTTGCCTGGTTGCAATCATGAGTATGGGGGTTGGTTACCACCGTGTTTCCGAGGCGCGTCTTCATCAACGAACTGTTGAAAATGGTGGCCCGGCCCCCGTCGTCACAAGTGCAGGCGCATTGGTGCAAGGGCTAAAAGCGTTGAACGCTAAAAAAGTGTCCATTCTGACACCCTATATGAAGCCGCTGACTAGCTTGGTGATCGACTATCTTGAACATGAAGGGATTGAGGTTGTCGACAGTATTTCCCTGGAGATCTCCGATAACCTTGAAGTAGGCCTGCTAAATCCCTATGCGCCGGCTGAAATCACCAAAAAACTTAAAGTCGATGGCGTCGATGCCATCGTCGGCTCTGCTTGCGTGCAAATGCCGTCACTCCCTTCCATCCAGTTGATTGAGGACCGTACAGGGTTACCTGTCATTTCCTCCTCGATTGCAACGACCTACATGATATTGAAACAGCTCGGCCTAAAAACATCTGCGCCTGGCTGTGGCTCTCTTTTATCTGGCAGATACTGATAACGTGATGGGCCGATGGATGTGAACACGGCACCGTTCAGTATGAGCGGAGCCGGTAACCGAATGGAACTAGCATGAACTCATTAGATGAAGAACCTCAGCTGTCTCTCGTCCCGGAAGGTAAAAGCGCTGGCGTCAATGAGGGGACGCTGGGGGAGCAGGCCTACAACAGACTGAGAAAAGACATTATCTGCGGAGTGTTCGAGCCGGGTCAGGCTCTGAGGCTGGAAGCTTTAAGAGAACGATACGGCATAAGTTTTTCGCCTATCCGAGAAGCACTCACTAGGTTACAAGCCGAAAAATTAGTGTTCCTGGCGCCCTCGAAGGGATTCAGGGTGCTCGCGATTTCTATCCCCGAGATGTGGGATGCAATCAATACCCGAATCCTCATTGACTGTGAGGCGTTACGTAAATCGATTGAGCGTAAAGATGCAGCGTGGGAGGGGCGCTTGACTCAGGCATACGCTGCGCTGTGCCTGGCACGGCAGAGGCCGAGTCCTGATGAACTGGACATGGTTCAGCATGCTGAACTTCTTGAGCAGCGACACAAGGATTTTCACTACAGCATGATCTCCTCGTGTGGTTCTGACTGGCTGCTCACATACTCCACGCAGCTATATGCTCAAACTGAGCGGTATAGAAGGCCCAGTTTAGCCTCTATGAAAGATGAACATGTCAGGGGGGTAGACAAAGAGCATTTGGCTTTGCTCGAGGCATCCCTGGCGAGAGAAACAGACCTTGCCTGCGCACTCTTGGCCAAACACTACAGGGATACCGGTTTTGCCATTCAGCGTGTGCTTGAGCGAAAACAGCAGGGACTCGCCTGACCTGATCAACGTATTCAAATTGCAAACGAACGTCTACCCGAAAGCAGCGCAACTCAGAGCGCTGTGCATATAAAAACTATCATTGCATGCTTGTATGAGGACTTTGTTGATGGGGCACTATATTAATATTCAGGCTCGTCATGGCGAAGGGGCTTTCAAGGCGTATTTGTCCGTGCCGGCCTGCGGTAACGGCCCTGGCCTCGTGTTGGGGCAGGAAATATTTGGTGTTAACGCCAACATGCGTGAGACCGCGGATATGTACGCCGAAGAGGGGTATGTGGTGCTCGTCCCGGATTTGTTCTGGCGCTTGGAGCCTGGCGTAGAACTGGGCTATACCCCTAAAGACTTCGATAAGGCGTTGGGGCTGAATGGTTCGTTGGATCTGGACAAGGCTGTAGATGACATTGCAGCTTCAATCGACGCCCTTCGTGAACTCAACGAAGTCGACCAGCCAAGTATTGGCTACGTGGGGTATTGCCTGGGAGGGAAGCTGGCTTTTCTGGCAGCAACCCGTACCGATCTTGCGGTATCGATCGGTTATTACGGTATGGGCATCGAAGGTTTTCTTGACGAAGCGGACGCCTTGCAGGGAGGGTTGGTACTCCACCACGCAGAGCTGGACAGTTATTGTGACGTCGAGGCCAGAACCCGAATTGCTGCAGGTTTGGCTGGACGCAAAGGGGTGGAGCTTTATACATACCCAGAGGCTGACCATGCCTTCGCGCGTTTGGGCAGCGAGCACTATCACAAATCGTCTGCCCATATGGCTCACGGGCGGACAATTGGAGCGTTGAAAAAATACATCGGCCCTGAATACAACCTTTCGCATCTTTGGGATCAGCACGTTCATCACGAGTTCGTCACGCGTGACGTACCGGCGACCATGGCCACCATGGTAAAGGAGCCCTACGTCAATCACATCCCGACTCTGACAGGTGGGGTTGGCAGTAAACAGCTCTCACGTTTCTATGAGCATCATTTTGTTCACGCAAATCCACCGGACATTCGTTCGATCCCTATCTCACGCACCGTCGGTGCGTTTCAGGTCGTCGATGAGTTCATCATGTGCTTTACCCACACCACCGAGATCGACTGGATGCTGCCAGGGGTGGCCCCTACTGGAAAGTATGTGGAAATCCCCATGCTTGGGGTCATCAATTTCAGAGGCGACAAGCTCTGCCACGAACACCTTTACTGGGATCAAGCGTCGGTGCTGGTGCAAATCGGCTTGCTGGATCCGGTTGGCCTGCCCGTCGCAGGTATCGAGACAGCCAAGAAGCTGATCGATGAATCGCTGCCATCGAACACGCTGATGCGGCGCTGGGCCTCGAGTGAAAACCTTTGATGATGCGCGCGGTGCTTGAGCGCGCAAGTTAAACCTTCTCTTGCTGCCGTGAGAGCCATGATGAACGCATTTTTTCAAACACTCGACTTGTCACGGATATACAAAAATCTTGTCTTTCAGTCCCACTGTGCGGTGGAGTTTCAAAAGCATCTTAGCTTTGCACTCAATGACCATATGATGAGCTGGAGCGCAGGTGAGGTGGACTCGGCCCTGTACAGCGTCGATACCCGGCACCTCAGGCTGATGATTCTGCGCTACGGGCCTGCAGTTGAAGTCCGGCCTGAAGTGTTTGATGGGTTCATCTTGGTGCAGGTACCTCTGCGAGGGCGCTCGGTCATCAAAAGTGATGGCCAGACCTCGTCCATCGGTCCCGGCCAGGTTGCGGTTCTCGCTCCACGACGCGAGATCTGCTTTCGCTGGAGCGAGCATTGCGAGCAGCTCATTCTTCGGGTGCCCAACGCCTTTGCCAAGGATGCGGCGGCGCGCCTTGGTACCCCGCTCAGCAGCGTGAATGAATGGGAGGGTTTCGCCCCTATTTCTGTGCTTGACAGCGATGTGGCGGCGCAGTGGTGCAATCTCCTTCAATCGCTGATCAATCAGATAGGGCCGGGGCAGGGCGATGGCTTCGGTCACTGTCATCCCGCCTGGTTGGAGTATTTGGAGATCGGCCTCGCGTTGCTGCTTCTGACCCAGGCGCGAAGGCAACCCGATAGCGTAGTCTGCAATACGGCGCTCGCCCAGGCCCACACGCTTTCGCCACTCGAGGCGGCTCGGCAGTACAGCCTGTCTCATCTATGGGCGCCGATATCGCTGGAGGATCTGGCTCGGGCGGCAGGAATCAGCTCGCGGTCACTGCATACCTACTGCAAGAAAGCGTTTGGGGTAGGCCCAATGACGTGGTTGCGCGATATCCGTTTGGACGAGGCCCGCCGGAAAATCCAGGCCCGGTCACAGTACAGCATTACGGACATCGCACTGGCGGTCGGCTTCGGCCATCTGGGCCGGTTTTCCGCGTACTACAAGGATCGGTTTGGTGAGCTTCCAAGCGACACGGTGATATTGCACAAGAGTCCCATGCCGTCGTGATTTGGCTGCACCTGGCCGATGGGATAAACCCGTTGGTGAGGGGGCTTGCTATCAGTGCGCGAAAATTCTCGCGTGTGGCAAGTGCCTCTGGTCTGGTTCCAGGCAACCGAAACCATCATCAACAGCTAGATCCACTCCAGTAGTCCAGGACGCGGCTTTGGAGCATACGACGGCGAACGCAACGCCCTGTTGTCTCCAATGCTGATCAATGAGCCAGAAAACGTGAGGTACAGTTCGAATTACGTTCAGCGGCAATAAAGAAATTCAACGTCACGCTCGACAGCTTTCTGCCAGTGCCAGAAACGGATAATTTCGCAATGCACGATTGCGATTTCCGGCTATCCGTCCTGTTTGCCGCTACCTAGACTCTGACCAATCTTGCCCTCCGTACTTGAAAGTACGGTTA
The DNA here is from genome assembly GCF_023127765.1 of Pseudomonas sp. W15Feb34. Lineage (NCBI taxonomy): Bacteria > Pseudomonadati > Pseudomonadota > Gammaproteobacteria > Pseudomonadales > Pseudomonadaceae > Pseudomonas > Pseudomonas sp. W15Feb34. The sequence goes on along the minus strand of NZ_SPKN01000050.1, from coordinate 17,068 downwards.
TGTATTGCTCTTTAGCCATAACAATGGTTTGGAACGAAAGTCTTAAAAACAGGGGGCCGATAATCGGTAATTCAGATGTGCAGCGACCTACAACCGTGCAAAGCGAGGAAATTATATGAGGCCTACAAAAAAAGTTCTAAATGGTCACGCTGAAGTAAAAGTCGCTATCGTGCAGACGGCTCCGGTCTTCCTCGATCGTGACCGCACCATCGAAAAAGCCTGTCTGAAAATCGCTGAGGCGGCCGCTCAAGGCGCTCAGATCGTTGTGTTCAGCGAGGCTTGGATTGCCGGATATCCTTATTGGGGGGAAGGCTGGGAGTCACGCATTGGTGATTGGGTAGATGTACGCGGCAAGTTTTTCGACAATGCTTTGGTCATCAGCCAGGAAGAGTGCGCCCAGCTATGTGCTGCTGCTGCGCGAGCGAATGCGGTAGTCGTGATCGGTTGTAACGAAATGGACCCCCATCCAGCGATCCACACCATTTACAACACCCTGCTGTACATTGATAACCACGGTCGGATTCTTGGGCGGCACCGCAAGATCATGCCGACCTTCGCAGAACGCACCGTCTGGGGTCGTGGCGATGGAAGCGATCTGCAAAGCTTTGAGACGGACTACGGTCGTATCAGTGGTCTGATCTGTGGAGAAAACCTGATAACACTGGCCCGTGCCCACCTGATTTCACAAGGCGAAGATTTTCATGTGTCGGTATTTCCGGGGGCGTTTACGTTGCACACAGGGCCAAGACTCGAAGAGTTGGATGCCGATGGGCAAAGTTTCTGGGGCTACTCCAGTTGTCGCAACCATGCTTCTGAATCTGGCGCTTTTGTATTGGGTTCCTGCGGTTACATCACGCAAAGCGATTTCCCCGAGGACTTCGCGCTGCGTGACACCTTGAATATCGACTATGCGCAAGGCGGTAGCGCGATCTATTCACCGATTGGGGTTCCGATTACCCCGCCGACCTATGGCGACACCATTGTCTATGCCACCTGTGAGGCGCACAACATCAAGGTCGCCAAGGCGATCATCGATACTGTCGGACATTATTCCCGATCAGATATCTTCACCTTGAACGTGCACCCTCGCGTGAGTTGCGGTGCAAAAATTGTGTCGAAGCAAGCTGTCGAGTCCATTTCTCAAGATGGGTTGAACCGCATTGCCGATCGGCATGAGGTGACTGTCGCGGCTATCGAAGAGGCTGTCCTGGCAGCTTCTTGATCTCTGCATCGCTGTCGTTTTGACTGCATGAGGGGCTGTTGCCGTTGGGTGGCGGCCCCTTTCGCATAACCTGTGTGAGGGTTACTTGCGGTGATTGATCCCGGGACTGGTGCTGGCTCAGGCCGACGAAAAACTTAACCTTATGTCTGGAGGAAGTTGGCCATTACCTCTCTCGTCGAGCGAAATACGGATAGTGCCTTGCGATTCTCGGCTATTTGATCGTTAGAGGAGGCGGCAAAATCGTAGCCCGCAGTGTGCTTTAAGCGGCCTTTCGATCAGCCAGTCACAAGAGGTTCCCTCCATGATCAGCACGGATGAATTGAGGCAGCTTGTACGTCCAGATGGCGTTCACAAGCGTGTCTATACCGACCCCGAGATCTTTTCCCTGGAAATGCAGAGAGTCTACGGACAGGCCTGGATTTATGTGGGTCATGAAAGCCAGGTGCCGAAGACTGGTGACTATCACACCACCCAGCTTGGCGATCAGAAAGTCATCATGGTGCGGGTCAATGACCAGAAGATCAGCGTGCTTTATAACCGCTGCCCACATCGCGGGGCCAACCTGGTGGCCGATGGTGAGGGTTGCGTCGGTAAGTTCTTCCGTTGTTCCTATCATGCCTGGACTTTCAAGCTGGATGGCTCATTGCTGAGCACTCCCATGCGTGCAGGCTTCGAGGGCACGACCTTCGACCCGACCAGCCCCGAGGTTTCCATGGTGCCGGTGGCTCAGGTCGATAGCTACCGAGGGTTTGTCTTTGCCAAACAGAGCCTGGGCGGCCCAGGCTTGGTTGAGTTTCTGGGAGGCGCGGCGAGTTCGATCGACAACCTTTGCGACCGTTCGCCTATTGGCAAGGTCGAGGTGGCAGGCGGCGTATTCCGGGTAATGCAGCTGTCGAACTGGAAGATGTTCTACGAAAACCTGCATGACACGATGCATGGGCCGGTTACCCATGAGTCCTCGGTGATCGCCGCGCGCGAGCAGGCCGAGGAAATCGGCGAGATGCCATTCGAGTTGTTGATTCAGGATGGTAACGGCGAGCCGTACAGCTTTTGGGAAAAACTGGAGCTGCGTGCCTATCACTATGGCCATGGCTACATGGAAGGTATTTTCGATCCCGCCGCAGCTACGCGCGATGACGTTTCACGTCGGCATTTCGCGTGCTTGAGCGAGGCCTATGGTGAAGAACGGGCGCATGAAATCCTCGGAATGAGCCGGCATAACACGATCATTTACGGGAGTGGCTCTCCTCACAATGTGTTCCAGCAGTTTCGCGTCATTCGCCCGGTATCGGTGGACAGGACTTTGGTCGAGATCCAGGTTTTCCGCTGTGTGGGCGCACCGCCGGAAGTGTTCGACCGGGCACTCACGTACGCCAACGTGGTGAACTCGCCGTCTTCGAACGTCATGCCGGACGATGTCGAGGTGTATCGCCGCTGCCAGGTCGGTAATACGACGGCAGGTGGCGATTGGATCAGCCAGCACCGTTATGCGGGTACGGATGTGGTCTTGCCCGATGGCGCCGTCTCGATCAATGGCACCAGCGAGCTGCCGATGCGCAATCAGTTCGCTGCCTGGCTGCAGTACATGGAAAGTGAGCTGTTGACACCACATAAAGAACAACAGCAGCTGGAGGTGCATTGTGTTGAATGATGGCTTTCTCGATATCTCGATCGAACCCATACAACCGATGTTGCCGGACGCACAACTGACCTTCCAGGTGGAGCAATTTCTGTTTCGCGAAGCGTCGTTGCTTGATGAACGAGCGTTCGATGGCTGGCTGGCGCTCTGGGTCGAAAACGGTCGCTACTGGGTGCCGCGAGCCCCCGACCAGGCGAGTCCTCACGAGCACATTTCAATTTTTTGGGAAAACGCCATGCTGCGTGAGACGCGCGTGCGGCGTCTGCTCAACGAGCGCAACTGGTCACAACAGCCGCCGACAAGAACCAGTCGCGTGGTGAGCAATGTCTGCGTGCTGGGACGTGATGTTGAAGGGCGGCTGATCGTGAGTTCCCGGCTGCATGTCAGCGAATACCGGCTCGACCTGAGGTATCTATCCGGTCGTGTGGTGCACAAGCTGGTTGAGTCGCCCGAAGGTTTCAAGATCGCACTCAAACGGGTTGACCTGGTCAATTGCGACAGTGTCTTCACCAACATCGAGGTGTTCCCTTGAGCGTTGGTGGCGCCAGCGCAAAAGGTCCTCTGGCGGGCAAGGTGGCGATTGTCACCGGCGCTGCGCAGGGGGTGGGACTGGATATCTCCAGAGTGCTGCTTGGTCAGGGCGCGAAGGTCGTGTTGGCCGACATTCGCCTGAGCGACGACGTGCTTAGGCTGCTGGGTAAAACCTGCCTGTTCGTTGCGACCGACGTGCAGAGTGATGAGCAGATCGATACCTGTATCGCACGCACACTTGAGCGTTTTGGTGCGGTGGATGTACTGGTTAACTGTGCAGGTATCTATCTCGATCAGGGGCTTGATTCATCGAGGCAGGACTGGCACCGCACGTTAGGGGTGAACCTGGTTTCCGCCGCGATTTTTGCCCAGCGGGCAGCTGTCGTCATGGGACCGGGCTCCGTCATTGTCAATCTGGGCAGTACCGGGGGGAAGTTCGGTGCTTCGGGCCGGGCGGTATATCCAGCCTCCAAGGCGGGCTTATTGCAGATTACGAAGAACATCGCCGTCACACTTGCCCCACGGGGCATACGTTGTCTCAGTGTTTCCCCGGCCTGGACATGGTCGCCGACGCTGGCCGAACACAGCGCGGGATCGATTGATCGGGCCGATGAGGTTGGTGCCGCGCTTCACCCGCTCGGCCGGGTCGGCAGGGGAGAGGAAGTTGGCGCGGTGGTCGCATTTGCCTGTTCTGACACGGCTTCCTGGGTTACCGGAGCGGACATACCCGTCGATGGTGGCTTCAGTTGTCTGGGGCCCGACCAGGGGCGCTCGCCACGCGCCTGGTTTGCCACGTCTCGCCAGGAGTAGTTCTGAAAGGCCGGAACCTCTCGACTGAGGCAGGGCCCGCCTCGCCTGATCACGCCTGGTGAGTCCAGGGAACTATCACGATGTGCCTTCAGGGTACTTGTGAGCTTTTGCCTTTTTGAAAACCGTAAAGGGGACGCCGCTATGAACGTTATTTTGAAAGAATCGCTGATTGCAGGCCTGATCGGCGCAACCATGTCAGCCGTCATGTCTTTTTTGGTCAATCAGAACTTACCTCTTCCTCTTTCCTCTCTGGATAATTCAATAGCACATGGCATTACCGGACTTATCAGTGGTTTGATCAGCGCCTTTATGGGGGTGTTCATGGTACTTCGCAAAGTCAACAGATCGACGGCCAAATAACGTGCTTGTGTGCAGGTGCAGATAGCCATAACCACCACTCGTGATTAGCAATCTCAGACACCACAATGAAGTGGTACAGAGGGAACACCATGAACCACAACGAGCAAGACCTTTTCACCCACGCACCTCTGCTGACATTGACAAACCCATTGGGGTTGTACGATCCGAGTGGCAATGGGTACTCCCACATGGCGCAAATTGCTTCGGGCGCGCGGTTAGTATTTATCTCAGGGCAGGGCGGTGAAAACGCCAAAGGGGAGCTGGCCGCCGATTACGTAATGCAAGTACGGCAAGCGTTGGATAACCTGCAAATCGCCTTGGCTTCGGCAGGCGCACAGGTCAACCAGGTAGCCAAACTGACCGTGCTGATCGTTGATCACAACCATGATCGCTTGGCGATTTTCGGCAAAGCGCTGAGCGAAGTGTGGGGCGCATCGACAAAACCTGCTTGTACGTTGATCCCGGTACCGCGTCTAGCACTCGACGGTATGTTGTTTGAGATCGAAGCCATCGCAGTCATTCCTGACTGACTCAATGATACCGATAAGGAATGAAGCTCATGACTGTTCGTACTGCCGTGCTTGCCTTGCATTACCAGAACGAAGTGCTGCACCCCAAGGGGCGCATTCGCGTGGGGTTGGCTGAGAACGATCCGATGCGCGACCAAGTAATCGAGGCGGCCAGACGACTGCTTGCGGGCGCCCGTGAGAAAGAGCTACCGATATTGCATGTGCGCATTGCTTTTCGCCCCGATTATGCTGACTGTCCGAGGAATACGCCGATATTCCGTAAGACCGTGGAATTGGGCGCGGTGCGAAATGGAGAGTGGGGCGCGCAGTTCTTGGCGTCGCTTGCGCCGCAGCCGAGCGAGCGTGAGTTCGTGATGACGCACACACGTATCAGCGCGTTCAAGGGCACCTCCGTCGAGCAGACGCTACGTATGTTGGGCGTCCAGCACCTGATCGTTGCGGGCGTGGCTACCCATTCGGTGGTCGAGAATACCGTACGTGAAGCAGCAGACCTGGGCTATGCCATCACGGTGGCCGCCGATGCCTGTGCGGCGGCAGCGCCGCACGTGCATCAAGCCGCATTATCCGCCATGGCGCTGATCGCTGATATCTCGACGGTGGCAGGCGCGCTACAGGCTGAGTGAGACTCGGCACCCAGGGCAGGGAGGTTCGCTCCATGCCCTTTTCATGGGTTTGGGCCGGAGCGTTGGCGCGGCATCTGTGTCAGACGCAAGGCGTTGAGTACCACCGTCAACGAGCTGATGGACATGCCGACTGCGGCCCAGATGGGTGTGATCCAACCCAGGGCGGCGAACGGCAGCATGAGGCCGTTATACAGCGCCCCCCACAGCAGGTTCTCAATGATTATCCGACGTGTGCGCCGTGCCAGGCGGAAGGCTTGCACCAGCGCATCCAGGCGGTTGGACAGCAGCACCGCATCGGCGCTGGTCTTGGCCAGGTCGGTGGCCGAGCCCATGGCCACGCTGATATCCGCAGCGGCCAGCACCGGTACATCGTTGACCCCGTCGCCGAGCATCAGTACTTTGCGGCCTTGGCGATGCAATTGTTGCAGCATTTGCAGCTTGTCATTCGGGCTCAGGCCGCCGCGGGCCTCGTCAATGCCCAGTTCGGTGGCGACGCTGGCAACCATTGGCGAGCTGTCGCCCGACAGCAGCAGCGTGGTCCAGCCACGCGCCTTGCAGGCGGCAAGCAGCGCGGGGGCGTCGCTGCGCAGGTGGTCGTCAAGGACCAGCCAGGCCAGCGGCCCTTGGCTATCGCCCAGCAGCAGCCATTGGCCGGCTTCATTCGGCATCGGCGGAACTGCACAAGCGCTCAGGTCACACACGAAGGCTGGCTGGCCGATGCGCAGGTGTTGCTCGCCCACTCGGCCCTCCAGACCCAACCCAGGTATGTTCAGCACGTGTTCGGCAGCCAGCGACGCACGGCCGAAGGCTCGGGCTATCGGGTGTTCGGAGCGGTTCTCCAGCGCGGCGGCCAGGCTCAGGCATTGCTGACTGTCGAGATCGCCCAGCGGGTGAATCGCACGCAAAGTCAAGCGGCCCTCGGTGAGCGTGCCGGTCTTGTCGAAAATCACCGTATCGATCTGATTCAAGCCTTCGAGTACATGGCCGCGAGTCAGCAGCAGGCCAAGTTTGTGCAGGGTGCCGGTGGCGGCAGTCAATGCGGTCGGTGTGGCCAGGGACAGGGCGCAGGGGCAGGTGGCGACGAGCATTGCCAGGACGATCCAGAAGGCCCGTGAGGCGTCCAGTTGCCACCAGAGCAAACCAATGGCGGCTGCAGCGATCAGCGAGAACAGCAGGAACCATTGGGCGGCGCGGTCGGCGATTTCGGCCAGGCGTGGTTTTTCGGTCTGGGCTCGCTCCAGCAGATGGACGATCGCGGACAGGCGAGTGTCCTGGCCCAGGGCCAGGACCTCCAAGGTCAGCGTGCCATCGACGTTGAGGGTGCCGGCGGTAACCGCGTCGCCCGGGCTGCGCGGTTGCGGCAGGTATTCGCCGGTGAGCAGGGATTCGTCGATGCTCGACTGGCCTTCGAGGATCTTGCCGTCCGCTGGCAGAATGGCGCCGGGATGCACCAGTACCTTGTCGCCCAGGCGCAGTTCGCTGAGCAGGATGCGTTGGCTCTGGCCGTCGGCGTCCAGGCGCAGGCACGAGGCCGGCAGCAGATTCACCAGGCGCGCGGTGGCGGCCGCCGTACGCTCGCGGGCTCGGCGTTCCAGGTAGCGTCCGGCGAGCAAGAACAAGGCGAACATACCCACGGCATCGAAGTACAACTCGCCGACTCCGGTAATCGCGGTCCAGATCCCGGCGATATAAGCGATCCCTATCGCCAGGGACACCGAGACGTCCATGGTCAGGTGGCGGGTGCGCAGGTCACGCAGGGCGCCTTTGAAGAATGGCGCGCAGCTGTAGAAGACGATGGGTGTGGTGAGAAACAACGCTACCCAGCGCAAAATCGTGTGCAACTCGGGGCTCAAATCCAAATTGAATTCCGGCCAGGTCGCCATGGTCGCCATCATCGCCTGGAACCATAGCAGCCCGGCAACACCCAACTGACGCAGGGCCAGGCGGTTTTCGCTGGCCAGTTGTTCGGACGCATGATCGGCCTGATAGGGGTACGCGGCGTAGCCGATCTGTCTGATCTCGTTAAGCACCTGGCTCAGGGGTAGCTGCTGGTCATCCCAGCGCACGTTCAAGCGATGGTTGGACAAGTTCAGTCGCGCTTCAGCCACCGCCGGCAGAGCGCGCAGGTGTTTTTCGATCAGCCAGCCGCAGGCCGCGCAGTTGATGCCCTCGATCATCAGGAGAGTTGTGGCCAGCTCACCCTCATGCTGGACGAAGTGTTGCTGTACATCTGCCCGGTCGTATAGCACTTGCTCATCCGGCAACTGCTTTGCCAACGTTTCGGGGTTGGTCGAGGCTTCACTGCGGTGGCCGTAGTAACCCTCCAGATTATTGGCAGCAATGGCTTGGGCCACGGCCTGACAACTCGCGCAGCAGAACTCGCGGGTCGTACCCAGGATGACTGCGGTATAGGGGCTGCCGACAGGCACGGGAAGGGTGCAGTGGTAGCAGGGAAGTGGCGTGCTCATCACGGTCTCCTGTCCTCGCACGGATCGCATCACTGCCAAACCAGCGGCATCTGGCTGCTTCGCGTTGAGGGGCGATGCTTCACTAGAAAAGGAGTTCACCCATGCCAGCTGCAAGTCCCCCGGTAAGGCTGCTTCGAAACGCTGGCTGGGCAAACGCTGTAACGCTGAGAGAGAAATGGGTCAGGTTGAGTCTCGGACTCTTGCCGGCCGTGGATTCGACTCTCGGCGATACCGGGATGCGGTTATTGCGTCGGTGTAACTGACAGGCTTTCTATGATCTCCTGCAGGCAGGTTAGAGGCGTAAAAAAGCCGCTTCGCGAAGTGGAGCACATCGATGCGAGCGGCCATGAGATAACTCAAAGGAGGAACCCCAAAAATACATGGGGGGATGAGCCAGCTTATGTAGGAAATTTCCCAGGGCTTTGCTCAAGTTGGAGTTGGTCAATGCGCCGCCATAGAAACCGGGCCGCAAAAAAGCCACCGAGTAGAATAAAGGCCAATTGCTTATCGCAACGCCTTTTTCAGCGCTCGGCCGTGATAGCCAGGGCTGGCAAGTTGGGTGTTGTAGCTCAATTGTGTTGGCGGCCAATCACACGTTCTATGGCGTCTTTGGTCTCGAGCAACGCGGCCTGAAAACGTTCGGCATGAACCTTTGCCCGCGAGGCCGGGGCCACGACCGTGATGGAGAAATTGCCCAGGTAGGTGCGGATGATGGTCGCGTAGGAGCAAATACCTTCGATGTACTCTTCCGTTTCCTGGGCGATGCCGCTGACACGGATCTGTTCCAATTCTGCCAGCAGGGCCTTTTTGTTCAGCGTGGTGCTTGTCAGCGCCGGCAGCTGTTTTGGCAGGATTGCTTCGAGGTCCTGAGATGACAGGTCGGCCAGGAGTATCTTGCCGCTGGACGTTGCAAACGATGGGGGGTTGATGCCGATTGGAAAAACAATGCGCAATTCCCGTTCAGCCACCACTCGATCGATCACATACACCTTGTCGCCGATCAAGGACGACAACGTCACCGACTCGTTCAACAACTGGCCAAGCTCGATCAGAAAGGGCTGAACCGATGAAATGATGTCGGTCTGGGTCTGGTTGATCAGCAAGCCCAATGCGGTCCCCAGCCGAAAGCCGCCCTGTGGGCCGATGGATTCAACCAGGCGTTCTTCTTCCAGGGCGGTAATGATCCGTTGCACCGTCGAGCGAGGCAGGTCGACGGCTTGTGCAATCGCCGCATGGCTCAAGCCCTTTGGGTTGTTTCCCAGTGCACGCATGATGGCGGCCGCCCGCGCAATGACCTGAATGCCACCGTTTTTTTGTTCCTGCTTGAGTGTCTCGTCGCTCATGTCTTATTCGCTCGCCTTTTTGCCGGGCGCCCATCTTACCCGATAGCGCCCTCAGGTCCTGGTGATCACCACATTTGGCGCACGTGATTGCGTGATGTTTGAGCGTTCGCCAAGGGTTTTTGAAAAGTACAGATTGATTTTGGTGAATCGTATAGTGATACACTGAACCTTATCGTGGTTCACGTATCTTTTTTTTCATCTTCCTGGGGAGTGCTTCTGGTGAAGCTCAGATGGCCGTCGCGTGCTGTACATATTCTTCCGCTCACCACCGCGTTACTGGTGGGCTGTAATCAATCCGAACAGGTTTCGACCGCCAGTGCTCCGGTGGAGGTTGGGGTCTATACGGTCAAGGCCGAGTCCTTGGTCATGACCACTGATCTGCCTGGGCGAACCTCGGCTTATCGCGTTGCGCAGGTACGCCCGCAAGTCAGTGGCATTCTGCAAAAGCGTCTGTTTGAAGAAGGTGCTCAGGTCAAGGAAGGGCAGCAGCTCTACCAGATTGATCCGGCGACCTATCAGGCCACCCTGGCCCGCGCGCAGGCCAACCTGGACACCGCGCAAAACCTGGCCAAACGCTACGCGAGCCTGCTGGAAACCAAAGCCATCAGCCGCCAGCAGCATGACGACGCGCAAGCGGCGTGGAAGCAGGCCAAGGCCGATGTTCAGGTCGCCAGCATCAACGTCCAGTACACCAAGGTGCTGTCGCCGATCAGCGGGCGGATCGGGCGCTCCAACATCACTGAAGGTGCACTGGTGACGAACGGGCAGGGCACGGAACTGGCGACGGTCAACCAGCTGGACCCCATCTATGTCGATGTGACCCAACCCATTACTCGCATGTTGGCACTGGAGCGTGCGCTGGAGTCTGGCAGCTTGCAGAGCACGGGTGCGGGGCAGGCACACGTCACCCTGACCCTGGATGATGGCAGTGCATACCCATTGCCGGGTACGTTGAAGTTCTCTGAAGTCAGCGTTGATCCCGGCACAGGCTCTGTGACTCTGCGTGCGGTGTTTCCTAACCCCAACGGTAAGTTGCTGCCCGGGATGTTCGTCCATGCACAACTTAAGGAAGGCGTGCGCGAGGCGGCCAAACTGGTGCCGCAGCAAGGCATCATTCGCGACAGCCGGGGCGTCGCCACGGCTTGGGTGATCAAGCCGGATGAGACTGTCGAGCTGCGTGAACTGCAAACCTTGCGCACCGTGGGTAATGCCTGGCTGGTCGGCAAGGGGATCGAAGCTGGAGAGCAAGTGGTCACCGAAGGGGTGCAACGCTTGCGCGCGGGAGCAAAGGTCAAGGCCAGCCCGGCCACTAACGTTGAGTTGATCAGCGACTTCAGCGCCACGACCGGCGAAGGGAGCTGATACCCATGTCCCGTTTCTTTATCGACAGGCCGATTTTTGCCTGGGTTATCGCCTTGATGCTCATGTTGGGGGGCGCGTTGGCGGTGATTTCGCTGCCCGTCAACCAGTATCCGAATATTGCGCCACCCGCCGTGCAGATCACCGTGACCTACCCGGGTGCGTCAGCGCAGACCGTGCAGGACACGGTGGTGCAGGTGATCGAGCAGCAGCTCAATGGCCTGGATGGGTTGCGTTATATCTCCTCATCCAGCAACACCGATGGCAGCATGCAGATCATCGTCACCTTCGATCAGGGCACCGACCCGGATATCGCCCAGGTGCAGGTGCAGAACAAGCTGCAACTGGCTACCCCCATGTTGCCCGAAGAGGTCCAGCGCCAAGGCATTAGGGTGGTGAAGTATCAGGTCAACTTCATGTTGATTCTGGGGCTGGTCTCGACCGATGGCCGAATGTCGGACTTCGACATGGGCAACCTGATTGTCGCCAATCTCCAGGACCCTATTTCACGGACCAAGGGGGTCGGTGACTTTTTAGTCCTGGGTTCACAGAACGCCATGCGTATCTGGCTCGACCCCGGCAAGCTCAACAGCTATCAATTGGTGCCCCAGGACGTCATGAGCGCGATCTCGGCGCAGAACGTCCAGGTGTCATCCGGGATGCTAGGTGGTTTGCCTGCACGTAAAGGTATTGAGCTGTCGGCCACCATCATTGGCAAGACGCGCATGACCACCGTGGACGAGTTCCGCGAGATCCTGCTCAAGGTCAATCCCGACGGCTCGCAGGTGCGTATCAAAGATGTGGCCGAAGTGGGGCTTCAAGCAGAAAACTTTTCCATTTCCAGTCAATTCAATGGCAAGCCTGCCTCGGGGCTTGCGTTGCGCCTTGCCACCGGTGCCAACCTGTTGGATGCGGTCGCGGCGGTCAAGAAAACCGCGGATGAGCTCAAACCTTACCTGCCGGAAGGGGTCGAGATTGTATTCCCCTACGACACCTCGCCCGTGGTGGCAGCCTCGATCAAGTCGGTGATCTACACCCTGTTCGAAGCGATCGTGCTGGTGTTTCTGGTGATGTTCCTGTTCTTGCAGAACGTTCGGGCCACGCTGATTCCTTCGTTGGCGGTACCGGTGGTGCTGCTGGCCACGTTCGGCGTGTTGTTCGCCTTTGGTTTTACCATCAACGTGATGACCATGTTTGCCATGGTGCTGGCCATTGGTCTGCTGGTGGACGACGCCATCGTGGTGGTGGAGAACGTCGAGCGGATCATGGCCGAGGAGGGGTTGTCGCCTAAAGAGGCGACACGCAAATCCATGGACCAGATTTCCGGAGCCTTAGTGGGTATCGGCCTGGTGATCTCGGCGGTGTTCATGCCGATGGCATTCTTCAGTGGCTCTGCGGGTGTGATCTATCGGCAATTCTCGATCACCATCATTGCCGCGATGAGCTTTTCGGTGCTGGTTGCCCTGATATTTACCCCAGCGCTGTGTGCCACCTTGCTCAAGCCGCACAAAGCCGGCGCGCACGAGAAAAAGGGCTTCTTTGGCTGGTTCAACCGCACGTTCGAAAAAAACACCCTGCGCTATGAGCGCGGCGTCAAAGGCATCCTCACGCGGCGCTGGCGTTTCATGGGTATTTACCTGTTATTGACCGTGGGAGCTGGGTTGCTGTTTACCAAGATCCCAATGGCATTTTTGCCTGACGAAGACCAGGGCATCATGGCGGTTCAGGTGCAACTGCCACAGAACGCCAGCGCAGAACGGACCGAAGACGTCCTGGGGCAGGTGCGTAAATTTCTGTTGGAAGACGAAGGCGTTGGTATTTCATCGGCCTTCACCGTGAATGGTTTCAACTTTGCCGGTCGCGGCCAGAGCAGCGGGATCGTGTTCGTGGCCTTGCGGCCGTTTGCCGAGCGTACATCGCCTGAGCTATCGGTATTTGCTATCGCCAAGCGTTTGAACGCGAAATTCGGCGCAATCAAAGACGCCAACGTGATTGCCCTGGTGCCACCCGCGATCCTGGAGATGGGTAACTCGACCGGGTTCAACGTGTTCCTGCAGGACAACGGCAATGTCGGGCATGCCGGCCTGATGGCTGCCCGTAATCAGTTCCTGGGGTTGGCGGCACAAGATCCGACGTTGATGTTGACCCGGCCTAACGGCCTGGATGATGAAGCGCAGTACCAGGTCATCATCAATGATGAGCAGGCGCGGGCGCTGCAGGTGTCCATCGCCGACATCAACCAGACGATGTCGGTCGCCTGGGGCTCGGCCTATGTCAATGACTTCATCGACGGCGGCCGCGTCAAGCGGGTGTATGTGCAGGGTGATCAGGATTCACGCATCGCGCCTGAAGACTTCGACAAGTGGTACGTACGCAACGCACAGGGCGAAATGGTGCCGTTTTCGGCGTTTGCCACGGGCAAGTGGGTGTATGGTTCGCCGAAGCTGGAACGCTACGGGGGTATCTCTGCCATCGAACTCCTGGGGACGCCGGCACCTGGCTACAGCACTGGCGATGCCATGCTGGCAGTTGAACGTATTGCCGCAAAAATGCCTGCGGGCATCGGGATGTCCTACACCGGTTTGTCCTATGAGGAGCGACACGCAGGTGCGCAGGGGCCAATGCTGTATGTCCTGTCATTGCTGATTGTGTTCCTGTGCCTGGCCGCGCTGTATGAGAGCTGGACGATTCCGGTGTCGGTGCTGTTGGTGGTGCCACTGGGTATTCTTGGCGCTGTGTGCGCCACCTTGCTGCGCGGGCTGTCCAACGACGTGTTCTTTCAGGTCGGGATGCTCACCACCATGGGCTTGGCAGCGAAGAACGCGATCTTGATCGTGGAGTTTGCCAAAGACCTTTATGAGCACCAGGGACGCACGCTGGTCGAAGCCGCCGTGGAGGCTGCCCGCCTGCGTTTGCGGCCGATCATCATGACCTCGATTGCATTCATTATGGGCGTGTTGCCCTTGGCCCGGGCTGTCGGCGCGAGCAGCGGCAGCCAGCACTCCATCGGCACCGGCGTGGTGGGCGGTACGCTGGCGGCGACCTTCCTGGCGATCTTTTTCGTGCCGCTGTTCTACACGTTCGTCACCGGCCTTTTGAACAAAAAGAAAACACCGGATAACGCCCCGTCGGGAGAGCAAGCATGAGACTTAAAGCATTGACGCTCTGCGTTTGTATCGGACTTGGCGTGTCGGGGTGCAGCCTGATTCCGGAAAAGTCCTGGCTTGAAGTTCCTGCTGAAAATGCGTGGCCGCAAGGGGCTGCCTATGCCCAGCCCGGCATGATCGAGGCCAATGCACCTCGTGTGCTGTGGAATGACTTTTTCCGCGACGATGGGCTGCGACGGATGATCGCCGTGGCTCTGGAGAACAACCGGGATCTGCGTGTCGCGGCCCTGAATGTCCAGGCGTATCGTGCGCAATACCGGATCCAGCGCTCGGCGCTGTTTCCCTCTGTGGATATGAATGGCAGCGGCAACCGGCAGCGGTTGCCGGCTGATCTGTCGAGTACGGGGAGCGCCGGTATTCAGAGTCAATATGGGCTGAATGTCGGCATCACCTCTTATGAACTGGATGTATTTGGACGCGTCAGCAGCCTCAACGCGGCGGCCCTGGAAAATTACCTGGCCACCGCACAGGCACAGAACAGCATCCGTATCGGCTTGATCGCCGATGTGGCGAGCGCGTATCTGACGTGGCGTACCGACCAGGCGTTGCTTGAGCTGACCACCAGAACCTTTGATAGCTACAGCGCCAGCCTGAAGCTGATCAGCCAGGCGCATCGGGCAGGTACGTCTTCCGAGCTCGATGTGCGTCAAGCGCGCACTCAAGTCGACACGGCCAAGGCGCAAATGCTGCAATACACACGGCAAGTCGCCCAGGACGTCAACGCCTTGCGGCTGCTGCTGGGCGCCAACCTGCCGGATGATCTGCCCAATGGCACGCCACTGGAGGGCGCCGTCCTGGCAGATATACCCGTGGGCCTGCCGTCCGATCTGCTGCGCCACCGTCCGGATATCCTGCAGGCCGAGCACCAGTTATTGGCCGCGAATGCCAACATCGGCGCAGCTCGGGCGGCATTCTTTCCCTCGATCCGCTTAACTGCGACGGCTGGGTCGGCCAGCAGTGAGTTGGGTGACCTGCTCAATGGCGGCCAGGGCAGTTGGAGCTTTGCCCCGCAGATCAGCGTACCGATTTTCAATGGAGGACGGTTGCGTGCGAGCCTTGATTACGCCGAAATCCAGAAAGACATCAGCGTTGCCCAGTACGAAAAGAGCATCCAGACCGCGTTTCGCGAGGTAGCCGATGGCTTGGCAGCTCAGGGCACCTTTGGCAAGCAGTTGCAAGCCCAGCGTGATCTGGTGATGGACAGTCGCGCCTATTTCGATTTGGCGCAGCAGCGCTATGAAACGGGTGTTGACAGCCATTTGACCCTCCTCGATGCCCAGCGACTGTTGTTCACGGCCGAGCAAAGGCTGTTGAGTGATCAACTGCTTAAGCTGGACAGTCAAGTCCAGCTATACAAGGCGCTAGGCGGAGGTTGGGAGCCCTCTCAACTGATCAGTTCCGCTCGATAGTCACGTCAAAAAAACGGGCCAGCGTTGGCTGGCTCGTCAACGATCGCTATGAGTTTTCTCTCCTTTTTTCTGAAACGCCTGCTCGAGTCAGTCGTGATGCTGCTGGGAAATGTCCTACATATTGGCAGGAAATTTCTCACGAGTATGTGCACCGGTAAATGTCCGATCACCGCATGTGTGACCGGACGTTATTGGTTTGGCTGACCAGCCCTCGACGTTGTTTGAAGGGCGCTCAGTCCGATTTCTCATAGTTGGAGCGAAAGCACGTATGGCGCAGGTTAGTTTGATAGATATCAAATCTGGAAAACTGGTAGAGCAGGCAACGGGTAATTCCACCACCGTTGGCAGCCCCAGTATCGTAAAGATTTCGTTGAATCCTGAAACGCTGAAGTCTGCTTCGCGGGCTGGCGACGATTTGGTCATCGTGTTGAAGTCCGGTGAGCAGGTCGTGCTCAAGGGCTTTTTTGTTGTGGCGGCTGACGGTCTGCACAATGAGTTGGTGTTGGAAAACGAAGGGAAATTCTGGCACGCGACTTATGAGCCAAGCCAGGCATCACTTTCTTTAAAAGAGATTTCCAATGTAGATGAGCTGCTTGTGGAGGACGGTGACAACACCTTCATGTGGCTCCTTGGCGCACTTGGGCTCGGCGGCGTGGTGGCGTTGGCGACTCACAGTGGCGGCAGTGGGGGCGGTGGTGGTGGCGCAAACGCAGACGCTGCTGTCAGCGCTACCAAACCGTCTGCGCCTGTGATCAGTTTCGATACCCAGGCCAACAAGCTCGCTATCCAGGGCCGCCCTGGCGCTACATTTGAGGTCAAGGGGGAGGGTGGTCAGGTACTTGCCTCCGGCACGCTGGGTAATGATGGCCGTGTGCAGGTCGAGCTACCTTCAAGCGCCAGTCATCAAACTATCACCACGACTCAGACGGAGAATGGCCTTCAGTCTGATCCTTCCGTAGCACTCACCCTGCCGCTGATGAAGCCTACGCTGGGCACGCTAAATCCCGACACTGGGGAATTGCCGGTCACCGGCAAGCCAGGTGCGACCGTGCAGGTGCAAGACCAGAACGGCAACCCGATTGGCAACCCAGTCACTTTGGACGACAACGGTCAGGGCACCGTGACGCTGCCGGGCAACACCAGCGGCCAGCAGGTCGGTGTGGTGGTCAAGGACGGTGACACGCAGTCGCCTGCCACCAACGTTGATGTGCCGCTGCTGGCACCACAGTTGGGCACTGTCGATCCAGCCACTGGCAACGTAGTAGTCACCGGCAAGCCAGGTGCGACCGTGCAGGTGCAGGACCAGACCGGCAATCCGATTGGTAAACCAGTCACTCTGGACGACAAAGGCCAAGGCACCGTAACGCTGCCGGGCAACACCAGCGGCCAGCAGGTCGGTGTGGTGGTCAAGGACGGTGACACGCAGTCGCCTGCCACCAACGTTGATGTGCCGCTGTTGGCACCGCAGTTGGGCACTGTCGATCCAGCCACTGGCAATGTAGTGGTCACCGGCAAGCCGGGCGCGACCGTGCAGGTGCAGGACCAGACCGGCAAGCCGATTGGTAAACCAGTCACTCTGGACGACAAAGGCCAAGGCACCGTGACGC
>NZ_SPKN01000049.1:0-3122 GCF_023127765.1 Pseudomonas sp. W15Feb34 | reverse complement strand
AGGCGAGGTGCCGAGTGGTGGGGCAAGAGCCCTTTGGTTACTTTGGGGCTCTCTTTTCCAAAGTGACCCGCTGTAAAAGCGGAACCAACAGTGGCCGTTACCTAAATAACAGATATGTACTCGGTCTGATCCAAGATCCTGGTCGGCCCCTAGGCCGCCATCGGGAGCAAGCCCCCTCCCACAGGGTCCGGCGGCGTACAGAAGTTGTATAGATACCCATGGCTAACGGGGGCAAGCCCCCTCACACATTTTTTACCGTGTTCCCCTGAGTATCAGGCGATTTCGGCAACCACCGCGGCCAGTGCTTTGGCCGGATCCGCCGCCTGGCTGATCGGACGGCCGATCACCAGATAGTCCGAACCGGCATCCAGGGCCTGGCGCGGGGTCAGGATACGGCGCTGGTCATCCTGCGCGCTGCCCGCCGGGCGAATACCCGGCGTCACCAGTTGCAACGACGGGTGGGCGTTCTTCAGGGCCTGGGCTTCCAGGGCCGAGCATACCAAGCCATCGAGGCCGGCTTTCTGCGCCAGAGCCGCCAGGCGCAATACCTGCGTCTGAGGCTCGATATCCAGGCCAATACCGGCCAGATCTTCGCGTTCCATGCTGGTCAGCACGGTCACGCCGATCAGCAGCGGTTTGGGGCCGCTGCGCTGTTCCAGCACTTCGCGGCACGCGCTCATCATGCGCAAGCCGCCGGAGCAGTGCACATTGACCATCCACACGCCCATTTCGGCCGCAGCCTTCACGGCCATTGCCGTGGTGTTGGGGATGTCATGGAATTTCAGGTCCAGGAACACTTCGAAGCCTTTGTCCCGCAGGGTGCCGACAATTTCCGCCGCGCAACTGGTGAACAGTTCCTTGCCGACCTTGACCCGGCATAGCGTGGGGTCCAACTGGTCAGCCAGCTTCAGTGCGGCGTCACGAGTGGGGTAATCCAGGGCGACGATGATAGGAGTCTGGCAGACGGACATTGGAATGGGCTCTCAGGCAAGTCGAAATCGGCGCGGATTGTAGCGCAAGCAGCGCCGTTGCGGGATCCGATGATCGGTAAATACTGATCAAGTGCCCGATACACGCGATTTCGAGCACTTGTTTCAAAGTCGATACATTCACGACACGCCCTCAACACGCCGCCCGGCTAGCCTCGCACACTATCGCACGCCCAGCATTTCCAGCCACGGCGCTGGGCGCCTATGCTGACAGCACTACTCAGGCAGATGATCGCACTATGCAGACCCCTTCCGTCCCCGTAAACGAAGAGCCTAAAGGCACGACGATCGCCGAAGACAAGCGCTGGACCACCCGTGCGCTGATCGTCGACGACGACGTGCCGATCCGCGAACTGCTGATCGACTACCTGGCGCGCTTCAATATCCTGGCCTCGGGCGTCACCGACGGCACCGCCATGCGCCAAGCCATGCAAGCCGAAACCTTCGATGTGGTAGTACTGGACCTGATGCTGCCGGGCGAGGACGGGTTGTCGCTGTGCCGCTGGCTGCGTGCCGAGTCGGACATTCCGATCCTGATGCTCACGGCCCGCTGCGAACCCACCGACCGCATCATCGGCCTGGAACTGGGCGCTGATGACTATATGTCCAAACCATTCGAGCCCCGGGAGCTGGTGGCCCGTATCCAGACCATCCTGCGCCGGGTGCGCGATGACCGCACCGAGCAACGGGCCAACATCCGCTTCGACACCTGGCGCCTCAACAGCGTACTGCGCCAGTTGGTGGCCGATGACGGCCTGGTGGTGCCGCTGTCCAACGCCGAGTTTCGCTTGCTGTGGGTGTTCATCGAACGCCCGCGCCGCGTATTGAGCCGCGAGCAACTGCTGGATGCGGCCCGTGGTCGCTCCATCGAAGCCTTTGATCGCAGCATCGACTTGCTGGTATCACGCCTGCGCCAGAAACTGGGAGATGACCCCAAGGCCCCGCAGTTGATCAAGACCGTACGCGGCGAAGGCTACCTGTTCGACGCCCGGGATATCGGTTGATGCGCGCCACCTTCAATACGCTGTTCGGGCGACTGTTCGGCCTATTGCTGGTGGCCATTGTGCTGGCCCACGTGCTGGCTCTCTTCTGGTTTCACCACTACGGCCGGCCACCGCCTCCGCCTCCCCAGGCGTTCGTCGAACAACCGGACGGCACCCTCAAACCGCTGCGCAAGGAACCTCGCCCTTGGTTTGGTGGCCCGCTGGTACCGCTGACGTTTCAATTTATCTCGTTGATCATTGCCGCCTGGTACGGCGCCAAGCTGCTGAGCCGGCCGATCCAGCGCCTGAGTGCCGCAGCCGAGCGCTTGAGCGTCGACCTCGACAGCCCGCCGCTGGTGGAATCCGGCCCGCGCGAGGCAAGGCAAGCGGCCTCGACCTTCAACCTGATGCAAAAGCGCATCCGCGAACAAGTCAGCCAGCGGGCACGTATGCTCGGTGCGGTCTCTCACGACCTGCGCACCCCGTTATCACGCCTCAAACTGCGCCTGGAACAGATCGAAGACACCAAACTGCAAGGCCAGATGCGTCAGGACCTGAACGACATGATCGATATGCTCGACGCCACCCTGAGCTACCTGCACGAACAACGCACCAGCGAGACGCGGCATTGGCTCGACGTGCAGGCGCTGGTGGAGTCCCTCAGCGAGAACGCCCAGGACCAGGGCTGCGACGTGCAATTTTCAGGCACCTGCGCGCCCTTGCAAGTGCAGCCCATGGCCCTGCGCTCATGCCTCAACAACCTGATCGACAACGCGCTGCGCTATGCCGGCATGGCCCGGGTAGAACTGGCCGACAGCCGTGGCGCACTGGTGATCAGAGTGATCGATAACGGCCCGGGAATCGCCGCCGATAAACGCGAGGCGGTGTTCGAACCGTTCTTTCGGCTGGAGGGATCGCGCAACCGCAATTCCGGAGGGGTCGGTTTGGGGATGACCATTGCCAGAGAGGCCGTCGAGCGGCTTGGCGGGCACTTGAGCCTGGAGGACACGCCGGGTGGTGGGTTGACTGCGGTGATGTGGTTGCCGAGGGGCTGAGGCTTCTCCCTTCTACACAACTGTGCAGCTTGCCGCCCCCACGGTAACCACGATGCGAAGCGAGCCGCTCTTGATCTTGATCTGCTTTTGATCTC
>NZ_SPKN01000048.1:0-85958 GCF_023127765.1 Pseudomonas sp. W15Feb34 | reverse complement strand
GCCCACGACCCGGCGGGCAACCTGCTGATGCAAGACCGCCCCGGCCCGGACATCGTTGCCGGCAACCGCCTGATGATCCAGGGCGACCGCCATTACGACTACGACGCCTTCGGCAACCTGATCCGCGAGCGGCGCGGTAAGGGCCATCAACTCGTCACCGAATACCGCTACGACTGCCAGCATCGGTTAATCACCATCACAAAGCCGGATGGTCAAACGGCCAGTTACCGCTATGACCCGTTTGGGCGGCGTGTCAGCAAAACCGTGGATGGCAAGACCACGGAGTTTTTCTGGCAAGCCGACAAGCTGATTGCCGAGCACCATGCGGAACGCCACCGCAGCTACATTTACGAACCGAACAGCTTCCGCCCACTGGCGCTATTGGAAGGTTTCGGCCCAAAAGAGACCAAGCCCTACCACTACCAACTCGACCACCTAGGCACGCCGCAAGAACTGACCGACACCGAAGGCGAAATCGTCTGGTCCGCCCACTACCGCGCCTACGGCCAGATCGCCCGCCTGGACGTAGGCAAAATCGACAATCCGGTGCGTTTCCAGGGTCAGTATTTCGATCCGGAAAGCGGGCTGCACTACAACCGCCATCGCTACTACAATCCGGATATTGGTCGTTACCTGACGCCGGATCCGGTGAAGTTGGCGGGTGGGATCAACGCGTACCAGTACGTGCCCAATCCCACAGGGTGGGTGGATCCGCTGGGACTAAGCTGTAAAAAAACAAGCTGCCCTGAAGGGCCTTATAGCGTAATCGTTCCAGGAGGAGGTTTAGCCGCACATGAGGCGGCAGGAGGACATCTTATGGAAAAGCATGTCGGTAGAACGGATCAACAATTGCTTGACCGCTTGAGGCGGGAACCACATATCCCGGCAGCCTCTACTTTTCATGATCGCGCAACAGCTGAACTCGCCATTTCAAAGGTATTGGATAACAATCAAGACAAAATCAAAGACTTCCTACAAGGAAACAACCAGCAGATAGTCATCACTCAACCATCCCAAGAGCCAATAGGCACAAGTTTCAGAAAGAACACTACGACATCTGTACCCGGAAAAGAAATTTACTTAATTATTCGCAGAGACCAAAAAATGCATACTGGATATCGAATTCACACAGGCTTTCCAAACCCATGAACAAAGACTACCCCGAGCTACAGCAATTTCTTGCTGGGTACTTCAATCAAGATTGGGTTGATGATCACAAAAGCGCAAACGACGTAATTGATTTTTTTATCTCGGAATCGTCTGAAGATACGATAGTAATAGTGCTATTAGAGCTAGAAAAGCTGGTATCAGCCAAAAAAACAGAGCAAGAGCTTCAAGACTTTTTACTCTCTGATATCGGCTGTTATTACTATTACCCTAATGAATGGAATGATGGGGAAACGTGGTTAAACCATGTTGCCTTAGCATTAAAGAACGCCATTAAATAATTTTCTGGCCGAGATACGGGGCTGCTAGGCAGCCCCACGCGAGCAAGCTCGCTCGCCACAGGTTCAGCGACGCCTTTAGATCCCCGCCAACGCCAAATCCATCGCAAAGTAGGTAAAAATCAAATCCGCCCCCGCCCGCTTGATCGACCCCAATGTCTCGCGCACCACCCGGTCTTCATCAATCGCCCCCGCCTGTGCGCCAAACTTGATCATCGCGTACTCACCGCTCACCTGATACGCCGCGACGGGCAGGCGTGACGCCTCGCGGATGTCGCGGATGATGTCGAGGTAAGCGCCGGCTGGCTTGACCATCAGCGCATCGGCACCTTCCTGTTCGTCCAGCAGCGATTCGCGCACGGCTTCACGGCGGTTCATCGGGTTCATCTGGTAGCTTTTGCGGTCGCCCTTGAGGGCGCTGCCGCCCGCTTCGCGGAAGGGGCCGTAAAGGGCCGAGGCGAATTTGGTCGAGTAGGCCATGATCGGGATGTGGGTGAAACCGGCGTCGTCGAGGGCGCGGCGGATGGCCTGGACCTGGCCGTCCATGGCGGCGGACGGAGCGATCACGTCGGCGCCGGCGCGGGCAGCGGCCACAGCTTGTTTGCCGAGGTTGACCAGGGTTGCGTCGTTGTCGACATGGGCACCGTGCATCACGCCGCAATGGCCGTGGTCGGTGTATTCGCAGAAGCAGGTGTCAGACATCACAATCATTTCCGGCACCGCGTCCTTGATGATCGAGGACATGCGCGAAACCAGGCCGCGCTCTTTCCAGGTATCGCTGCCGTTGGCGTCGAGGTGGTGGGACACGCCGAAGGTCATTACCGACTTGATGCCGGCACGGGCGTAACGCTCGATCTCGCCGGCCAGTTTCTTCTCCGGGATACGCAGCACGCCCGGCATACTGGTAATCGGCACGAAATCGTCAATTTCTTCTTCAACGAAGATCGGCAACACCAGGTCGTTAAGGGTGAATTCGCTTTCCTGGAACAAGCCACGCAGTTGCGGGGAGCGGCGCAGGCGGCGTGGGCGGGCTTGGGGGAACTGACTGGTCATGGCTTTCCTGAAAAATGGCTGAAATCTTTGGGGCCAAAGCTTATGCCCCCAAGTCCCGGCAACACAAATGCCAAGGGGCCAATAGTGTATTGCCAGGCGCGTAACAATTTATTGATCTAGAGCTGTAGCTGCCCTTGGATACACAGCGCTACGGCGCCGCCGACCCACACCTCATCGCCCTGGCGCTCGATGTGAATACGCCCTGCTCGCCCCATCGCCGTGCCTTGGCTGACCACATAACGGCTGGGCGCCAAGCCCTCGGCGAGCAGCCATTGGGCAACACCTGCGTTCAAACTGCCGGTGGCCGGGTCTTCAGGGGCGCCGTCGCCAGCGATAAAGGCGCGCACTTCAAATTGCGCGTCTACCGCGTCACGCACCGGATCACAGGGAGCGATCACCCCCACGGCCAGGCCCAGCAGTTGCGCATAGTCCGGTTGCAACGCGAGCACCGCGTCACGATCAGCCAGCATCACCGCCAGCCACCCGGCACCATTGTCGACCCACTGGCTGCGCACAATCGCCTCGGGCGCCAGCTTCAATGCCAGACGCACGCGTTCCAGCAACGGCGCCTCCACGACCCCTGCACGCAACAACGGCGGCGCGATAAACGCCAGTTCATCACCTTGGCGGCGGATGCGCACCAGACCGATTTCGCACTCCTGAACAATCTCCTCACCTCGGGGTACACCACCGGCCTGCAACCAGGCGTGGCAACTGCCCAACGTCGGGTGGCCGGCAAACGGCAGTTCCGTGAGGGTGGTGAAAATGCGTACGCGGTAGTCGGCCCGTGGATCCCTGGGTTTCAGCAAAAACGTGGTTTCGCTGAGATTGGTCCAGTTGGCAAAGTCGGCCATCTGCTGATCAGTGAGGCTATCGGCGCCGAGCACCACGGCCAACGGGTTACCTTTAAGCGGTACGCGGCTGAATACATCCAGTTGTTGGAACTCGAAAGTCGACATGCTTCAGCTCGGAATACTCAGGCCACGGATGACCGCCGGACGTGCGACAAAGCCGTCCAATGCGCGCAGTACGTTAGGGAAATCGGCAATGCCCACCAGGTCGCCGGATTCGTAGAAACCGATCAGGTTGCGAATCCAGGGGAAAGTGGCGATGTCGGCAATGCTGTACTCGTCCCCCATGATCCAGGTGCGACCCAGCAGGCGTTTTTCCAGAACGCCCAGCAAGCGCCGGGCTTCAGCGGCGTAGCGGTCACGCGGGCGCTTGTCTTCATAAGACTTGCCGGCGAACTTGTTGAAGAACCCCACCTGGCCGAACATCGGGCCGATCCCGGCCATCTGGAACATCAGCCACTGCAGGGTTTCATAGCGGGTGGCCGGGTCTTCGGAAAGCAACTGGCTGGTCTTTTCCGCCAGGTAGATCAGGATCGCGCCGGACTCGAACAGCGCCAGCGGCTGCCCGCTCGGGCCGTTAGGATCAATGATCGCGGGGATCTTGTTGTTGGGGTTCAGGGACATGAACTCCGGGGACATCTGATCCTGAGTGTCGAAACTGACCTTGTGCGCTTCATAGGGCAGCCCCAGTTCTTCGAGCATGATCGACACCTTGACGCCGTTGGGCGTGGGCAACGAATACAACTGCAGGCGATCCGGGTGCTGGGCAGGCCATTTGCTGTTGATCGGGAAAGCGGCGAGTGCGTTCATCGAGAACCCCCTGGACGGAAAGCCCTCATGATAGTCATCTGCCCGCCACCGTGCATGGGTCATCGTTGCGCAACATTTGCCCACTAGTATCCCCTCTGGGCGAACCAAAACGCCCGATTGCACTCTTAAGAGCGCCCGAAGGGTGAATGGAGGCACCTTGCTATATCGACAGGGAATACCGCAGGACGCTTGCCGCGTCACTGGGGCCGGGCCTGTCCGCCTTAACCCGACGCACGAAGACTCGAACCTATAATGAAGATCAAGCCTCTGCGCCTTGTGCAACGATTCAAACGTTATTCATACATGATGTTGCCGCTGCTGCTGGTCAGCGCGGCCATCGTCACCGCTCTCGACGCCCGTGAAAGCCGTGCCCAACCCGTGGACGGCGTGCAAACCCTGGTATTCCTGCGCCACGGCGAAAAACCGGCCGGTGGCCTGGGCCAGCTCAATTGCCAGGGCCTGAACCGTGCCATGAACCTGGCTACTGTCCTGCCGGAGAAGTTTGGCAAGGCCAACTACGTGTTTGCCGCCAACCCGACACGCAATGTCGAGGAAGGTGAACTGGACAATTCCTACAGCTACATTCGCCCACTGATTACCATCAGCCCCAGCGCGATCAAGCTTGGCCTACCGGTGAACATCGAATTCTCAGCGAATGACACCAGCGCCCTGGCCGAAGAACTGGTCGAGGACAAGTACCGCAACGCGACGATCTACACGGCCTGGTCCCATGGTTACCTGCCGGAGCTGATCAACAAAGTCGCCAGCGAAGCGTCCGGCGAAAAGCACACCCTCACCGATGACTGGTCTGGCAATGACTATGACTCCCTGTACGTATTGACGCTGACCTGGCACAACGGCAAGGCCTCGCTGCTCAGTCGCAACTATAAGCAGGGGCTGAATAACGGCGATGAAACCTGCCCGGATCCGACCCAGGTCAGTGCAGATATCTGAAGCGTGAGCCGCAGGGGCGTATGATGCCCGGCTATCGACTCACCTGCGGATCCTCTTCATGTCCAACCTCGCGTCCTCCCAGCCCAATCGGGGCTGGTCGTTCTGGTACAAGCCTGCCCTGTTTCTGCTGGTGGCCTGCATCGGCCTCTACTATGTGAAATGGTCGCCCTACTACCTCAAGGCGTTTGTAGCGGCGGACAACCACAGCATTGGCGCCTCGATTCTCAATGACCAGCAAAGCTCGCCCCTGACAGCGGCGCTGGCCTACGCCCAAGTGTATTTCCTGGCGATCTGGAAAGCCGCAGTGCTGGCGGTGATCCTCGGTTCATTACTGCAAGTACTGATCCCTCGCGACTGGCTGCTGCGCCTGTTTGGCCGCGCCGGGCTGGGCTCGACCCTGCGCGGCGGGCTATTTGCCTTGCCGGGAATGATGTGCAGTTGCTGTGCAGCGCCAGTGGCGGCGGGCATGCGCCGTCAGCAGGTGTCGGTGGGCGCGGCGCTGGCGTTCTGGATTGCCAACCCGGTGTTGAACCCGGCCACGCTGGTGTTCATGGGGTTTGTGCTGGGCTGGGGTTTCACTGCGTTGCGGCTGGTGGCGGGGATTGTGCTGGTGGTGGGCGTGTCTTTGGTGGCACAGCGCATTGCGCGCCCGGACCAAGTACCGGAAGCCGCGCTGGAAGCCGTTGCCGACGTCAGCACGGCGGAGTCGCAACCGTTCCTGAGCCGCTGGTTACGCACCCTGTGGCAGTTGTTCTGGAGCACTATCCCGGTATATATCCTGGCGGTGCTGATCCTCGGCGCGGCGCGGGTATGGCTGTTCCCCCATGTGGACGGGGCGATGGCCAACAGCCTGGTGTGGCTGGTGCCGCTGGCGATCGTCGGTACGTTATTCGTGATTCCTACAGCGGCAGAAATACCCATCGTACAAACCATGATGACCCTGGGCATGGGCACCGGCCCGGCCGTTGCCCTGCTGATGACCCTGCCGAGCGTGAGCCTGCCGTCGCTGCTGATGCTGCGCAAGGATTTCGATGCACGGGTACTGGTGACGGTGGCCGGGTTGACCATGCTGGTGGGAGTGGTGTGTGGGTTGATTGGGGCGGTGATTCTTTAGATTTTCAGTGGGGCTGATGGCCTCATCGCAGGCAAGCCAGCTCCCACCTTTGTATGTATTCACACTTCAAAAGGTGGGAGCTGGCTTGCCTGCGATGGCGTCCGAAAGATCACCCCACCCGAGCTGCCCGTTCACGCAAATATTCCACCACCGCCTCTTGCTCCCCGGCAAACTCGATCCGAGCGCCTTTGCTCTCGCGCTGGAACGCATACATCGGGTCGTAATACTCGCGCAACAAGCCTTCGATCCACACGCGGTGCAGGTCCACTGCACCGCTGCGCGCCTGTTCCGCCAGGGCGTCCTGCAAAATCGCCTGCAGCCGCTGGAAACGTTCGCCGCCCAGACGCTTGTGAATATTGACCAGGCTTTGGGTCAGGCGCTCGGCAAATAATAGCTGGCCGCGTTCACCAAACACGTCAATGAACTCGGCGCACAGGTCGACCACGTAATCCTTCAGGATGCGCTCGACGCGGCCCTCAACGCTGTCTTCCAGCCACACCATCGCAAACGTCTGCATCCCCTTGTGCAATGGCAGTGGCAGCGCACAGCTGCCGATCATGCGGCTCTCGTCCTCGACCACGAACTGGCCAATGCCCGCTGCGCGTTTCTTCAACAGGTCCACCGCCAGGCGGTTCTCGAAGTCGATATTGGACGGTTGCGCGGTGGCACGCTTGCCGAAGCTGGAACCCCGATGGTTGGCATGGCCCTCCAGGTCCAGGGCGTTGCGCAGTTGACCCAATACCTCCGTCTTGCCGGTACCGGTCATACCGCCAAGCAGCACGAAATCGCATTCAGCGGTCGTCTGTTCCAGGGTCTCCAGCAGGAACGTACGCATTGCCTTGTAGCCACCGCCGACACGCGGATACTCGATGCCCGCTTCGGTTTTCAACCATTGCTGCACGATCTGCGAACGCAGCCCACCACGAAAGCAGTACAGGTAGCCATCCGGATTAGCCTGGGCAAACTGCGCCCATTGCTCGATGCGCTCGGCCTTGATCGATCCAGAGACCAGCTCATGGCCCAGGACGATTGCAGCTTGCTGGCCTTGCTGCTTGTAGCAGGTGCCCACCCGCTGGCGCTCGTCGTCGGTCATCAGCGGCAGGTTGACCACCCCGGGGAACGCGCCCTTGACGAATTCGACCGGCGCGCGGGTATCCATCATCGGCCGGTCATTGAGGAAGATGTCGCGGTAATCGGTGATGTCAGTTGCCATCAAATCACCTCTACCGCGTTGGTCTGTCGCTCAAGCAGTTCGCCGATTGGCTCAAGGTTCAGGCCCAGTTCGGCGGCTACCGCGTGAAACTCGCTATCGCCTTCGGGGGTGACGGCGATCAGCAGGCCACCGCTGGTCTGTGGGTCGCACAGCACGCGCTTGTGCAACTCCTGCACGCGCCCGAGCTTGCTGGCGTAGCTGTCGAAGTTGCGCAAGGTGCCGCCCGGTACGCAGCCCTGGTCCAGGTAGTACTCAACCCCTGGCAGACGTGGGACTTTTGCATACTCGATGCGGGCCGTCAGGCCACTGCCGTCAGCCATTTCCACCAAGTGGCCGAGCAGGCCGAAACCGGTAACGTCTGTCATCGCAGTGACACCGGCCAACTTGCCGAAACGGCTGCCAGGCTTGTTGAGGGTGCACATCCAGTCACGGGCCAGGCCGACGTCGGCCTCGCGCAACTTGCCCTTCTTTTCGGCGGTGGTGAGGATACCGATGCCCAAAGGCTTGGTCAGGTACAGCTTGCAGCCGGCAGTGGCAGTGTCGTTGCGCTTCATGTGGCGCTTTTGCACGATCCCGGTAACGGCCAGGCCAAAGATCGGCTCCGGGGCGTCAATGGAATGCCCACCCGCCAGCGGGATACCGGCAGCGTCGCACACCGAACGGCCCCCGCGGATGACTTCGCGGGCAATCTCCGGCGCCAGCACGTTGACCGGCCAGCCAAGAATAGCGATGGCCATCAAGGGGTCGCCGCCCATGGCATAAATGTCGCTGATGGCATTGGTGGCAGCGATGCGGCCGAAGTCGAAGGGATCGTCGACTATCGGCATGAAAAAGTCCGTGGTGGAGACCACGCCGCGCTCGTCGTCAATGGCGTATACCGCCGCATCATCGCGTGAAGCGTTGCCCACCCACAGGTTGGGGTCCAGGTTCTGTGCGCCACTGCCGGCAAGGATCACCTCCAACACCTGGGGCGAAATCTTGCAGCCGCAACCCGCACCGTGGCTGTACTGGGTAAGGCGAATCGGCTCGTTCATGGAAGACCTCAAGCTATCAAGTGGGCCGATTCTAACAGACAGCAAAAGGCCGGCTGGGCTCTTGTGAGCGCAGCCGGCCTTTTGGGTCAGCGGTTACTCGCGGGCAGCGAGCAAACGCTTGTGGCGATTACGCCGTGCGATGTTCAGGCATTCGATAGCCGCCGAGAACGCCATGGCCGCATACACGTAGCCTTTTGGCACGTGGGCGCCGAAGCCTTCGGCGATCAGCGTCATGCCGATCATGATCAAAAAGCCCAGGGCCAGCATCACCACGGTCGGGTTGTCATTGATGAACTTGGCCAACGGTTCGGCCGCCACCAGCATCACGATCACCGAGGTCACCACGGCAATGATCATGATAGGCAAGTGCTCGGTCATGCCCACGGCAGTGATGATACTGTCGATGGAGAACACCAGGTCGAGCAACAGGATCTGCCCGATGGCCGCCGCGAAGCCGATGGCCACGGTGTTGCCAACCGTTGCTTTCTCTTCAGGCTCCGGGTCCATGCTGTGATGGATTTCGGTGGTTGCCTTCCACACCAGGAACAGGCCACCGGCGATCAGGATCATGTCCTTCCAGGAGAACGCCTGGCCGAACACTTCAAACACCGGCGCCGTCAACTGCACGATGAAGGCGATGGTGCTCAACAGGCCCAGGCGCAATACCAGCGCCATGCTGATACCGATGCGCCGCGCCTTGGCCCGGTGCTGCTCGGGTAGTTTGTTGGTGAGGATCGAGATAAAGATCAGGTTATCGATGCCCAGCACGATTTCCATGACGATCAAGGTAGCCAGTGCGACCCAGGCGGTGGGGCTGGCGGCCAGTTGTAAAAGGTAATCCATAGGTCAGTCCTGACGTGGTAGTGCTTGGAAATTAGGTTTCTTGGGTGTTCGATTCAGCGTCTTTTTCTTCCTGATCATCTTTCTTCTGCGGATTGATCAAGCCCTGGGTCGCTTCACTCAATGCCTGCTCGGCAGCCTTCTGGGTGTCATCGATCGCTTGCTTGGCCGATTCGCTGGCTTTGCCCAACACTTGCTGCGCGCTTTTCTCGACCTGATCACAACCGCCGATCATCACCAATGAAAGCGCAAGCAGCGACGCCGCGCCCAGGGAATTGAGTTTCATGCTGTATTCCTCATTAGAACCATTGGGTCCAAATAGTGGCCCCGCGATAGCGAGGCATTCTATGCAGGCAAACAGTTCAGTAAAATTCGTATTTTTCTCGCGTATACTTCGATTTTTACGAAGTGTAGACCGCGATGCTCAATTATCGACAACTGCATTACTTTTGGGTGGTGGCCAAGACTGGGAGCATCGTGCGCGCCTGCGAACAACTGAACCTCACGCCCCAGACTATCAGCGGGCAGATCAGCCTATTGGAGCAAACCTTTGGCATTGCTCTGTTTCAGCGGGTGGGGCGCCAGCTTGAGCTGACCGAAGCCGGGCGCCAGGCGCTGCCCTACGCCGAGCAGATGTTCCAGACGGGCAACGAACTTGAGACGATGCTGCGCGCTCAGCCCGATGAGCAACAGATCCCGTTCAGGGTCGGCGTGGCGGATGTGGTGCCAAAATCCATCGTCTACCGCCTGATCGCCCCCACCATGGAGCTGAGCGAACCGCTGCGCATCACCTGCCGCGAAGACAAACTCGAACGTTTACTCGCCGACCTGGCGATCCAGCGCCTGGACCTGGTGATTTCCGACAGCCCGATGCCGAGCCATCTGGACATCAAGGGCTACAGCCAGAAACTGGGGGAATGCGGCATCAGTTTTTTCGCCACCCAGGCGTTGGCTGACCAGCATGGCGGCGATTTCCCACAGTGTTTGCACGGTGCGCCGTTATTGATTCCGGGGGCAGAGACCGTAGTGCGCAGCCGGTTGCAGCGCTGGTTTGCCGAGCAGCAGATTCAACCGCGGATCATCGGTGAATTCGACGACAGTGCGTTGATGCAAGCGTTTGGGCAATCCGGCAGCGGAATCTTCATCGCCCCCAGCGTGATTGCCGATGAGGTGGTGCGCCAATACGGCGTGGCGCTGATC
Organism: Pseudomonas sp. W15Feb34; assembly: GCF_023127765.1. Taxonomy (NCBI): domain Bacteria; kingdom Pseudomonadati; phylum Pseudomonadota; class Gammaproteobacteria; order Pseudomonadales; family Pseudomonadaceae; genus Pseudomonas; species Pseudomonas sp. W15Feb34. The sequence continues at coordinate 75,444 of NZ_SPKN01000048.1, read as the reverse complement.
GGCCAGACCGACGCGGTGACCGAGTCGTTCTATGCGATCTCGGTGGAGCGCAAGGTCAAGCACCCCGGCATCGTGGCGATTACCGAAGGGGCAAGACGCGAGTTGTTTACCGCCCTGCCCTGAAAAAACTGCACGCCCCTTTGATCAGGCGCTGGCCGCGCGAGGTTTGGCGCTCATCAGCCACAGTGCGAGCAGGATCGACACCAGGATGAACCCTGAGGCGGCAAAGCCCAGGCTGCCCAGGCCCAGGGTGTCAATCACATGCCCACCCACCATTGCACCCAGGCCAATGCCGAGATTGGCCCCGGCGATATTCAGCGAGGCGGCAAACGCCGGCGCGTGGGGCGCCGCCTTCATCAATCGCACATGGCTGACCAGGAACATCGCCGCCTGGGTCACGCCCCATACCGCCATCGCTGCCGCCAGGCCAATGGTGGAATGAATCGCCGGCACCACTGCCACCATGCCCGCGATCATAAACCCGCAGAACACTATGGACGCAATCAAGGGGTGACGATCCACCGCGCGCCCGCCGAGGGAATTGCCGATCAGCCCGACCGCGCCGAAGCCCATCAGGCACCACCCCACCAGCGTGCCGTCGAACCCTGCCAGGCGCTCAAGGATATCCGCCAGGTAGGTATAGGCGGTGAACATGCCGCTGAAGACCAGGATCGACAGCAGGATGTGGCCCTGCATCACCGGGCTGCGCAGGATCTTGAATTGCGAGCGCAAGGTGACTTGCTCGTTCTTTGCCTGGGTGACCGGCAGGTAAATGAACAGCAATAACGCCTTGGCCAGGGCAATCACCGCAAGCACTGCAAAGGCGGTGCGCCAACCGAACATATCGGCAATCAGCGTGCCTACCGGAATCCCGAACACGGTGGCGCAGACGATGCCGAAGCCGATTTTTCAATGGCACGCCCGGCGAATTCAGGGCCGACAATGTCCACCGCCGTTTCGCTGGCCAAGGCCCAAAACACCGGCAAGCCCAACGCCGGAATCAAGCGAGCCAGGGACATTATCCAAATATTGGGCGCCAATGCCGCCACGGTATTGGCCACCGCAAACATGATCAGGATGCTGATAAACAGACGCTTGCGCTGGAACCGCGCGCAGTAGGCGGTCAGGAAGGGGCCGAACGCCGCCACGGTAAACGCGAAGAGCGTCACCAGCAGCCCGGCCTGGGACACACTGACATTCAGGTCCCGGGCGATCGAGGGCAACAAGCCGACGATCACGAATTCTGTGGTCAGCACGGTAAAACCGGCTGCCGACAGCAGCAAGATAGGGAACAACATGCAAACTCCAGAAACAGCGACATCAACGACAGCCCGAAGGGCTCGCTGATAGAGAGGAAAGATGAGAGGGGTGAATCTTAACAGAACATGTCGGGGCTTGACCAAATCCGACGTAAACGGGTGACGGAATGCCGCAGCGAACGAGACGCGTCCTACAGCATGCTAGACTTCGCGCCTGCTTCCTACAGTACTTTCTGCCTGCAATGCTGTGCCCTACTAAAAAAACTAGAGACAACTCTTTATGACTGCTGCCCCTTCCCTGTTGCAACGTTTAATGCGCGTCAGCCTGGTCACCCAAATTGTCATCGGCCTGATCGCCGGGATCGTGCTGGCCTTGCTGTTCCCCGAGGCCGCACGCGCCACGGGCTTTATCGGCAAGGTGTTTGTCACGGCGCTGAAGGCCGTCGCGCCGATCCTGGTGTTTGTGCTGGTCATGGCCTCGATTGCCAACCATAAGCATGGCCAGGAAACCCATATCCGCCCGATCCTGTTCCTGTACCTGCTCGGCACCTTTTCCGCCGCCGTGGTCGCAGTGGTCGCCAGCACGTTGTTCCCCTCCTCTCTGGTACTGGCCACCCATGACGCCACGGTGAGCGCTCCCGGCGGCATTGGCGAGGTGCTGCAAAGCCTGTTGCTCAGCGTGGTGGATAACCCGGTCAGCGCACTGATGAATGCCAACTTCATCGGTATCCTGGCCTGGGCCATCGGCATGGGTGTCGCCATTCGCCATGCCGGTGAAACCACCCGCACGGTGCTGGACGACCTGTCCAACGGCGTGACCCTGATCGTACGCGTGGTCATCCGCTTCGCCCCGCTGGGCATCTTCGGCCTGGTGGCCTCGACCCTGGCCACCTCCGGTTTCGGCGCCCTGCTCGGCTATGCGCACCTGCTGGTGGTGTTGATCGGCTGCATGGTGTTCGTCGCGCTGGTGATCAACCCTGCCATCGTGTTCTGGAAACTGCGCCGCAACCCGTACCCATTGGTGCTGATGTGCTTGCGTGAAAGCGGCATCACCGCCTTCTTCACCCGCAGCTCGGCGGCGAACATTCCGGTCAACCTGGCGTTGAGCAAGCGCCTGGGCCTGCATGAAGACACCTATTCGGTGTCGATTCCGCTCGGTGCCACCATTAATATGGCCGGTGCGGCAATCACCATCACCGTGCTAAGCCTGGCGGCCGTGCACACCCTCGGGATTGCCGTGGACCTGCCGACCGCGGTGCTGCTCAGCGTGGTCGCGGCCATTTGCGCCTGTGGGGCCTCCGGTGTAGCGGGCGGCTCGCTGCTGCTGATTCCACTGGCGTGCAGCCTGTTCGGCATTCCAAGTGAAATCGCCATGCAGGTGGTGGCCGTCGGTTTCATCATTGGCGTCCTGCAGGATTCGGCGGAAACGGCGCTGAATTCGTCTACCGATGTGTTGTTTACTGCGGCGGCGTGCCTGGGCAAGGAAGAACAGGCAGCTTAAACGCCTCGCAAAAAAAGCCCGGTGCCGTTCATTCACGAACGACACCGGGCTTTTTTATGCTTACCGGTTTAGAACGCGCCCATGTAATCGCGCTTGCCCACTTCCACACCGTTATGACGCAGCAGGGCGTAAGCGGTGGTGACGTGGAAGAAGAACTGCGGCAGGCCGTAGGTCAACAGGTAGGACTGGCCGCTGAAGCGCTTCTCTTTCGGCGTGCCTGGGCGGGTGACGATCTCGATGCCTTCCTTGCCATCGATCTGCTCGGGCTTGATGGTGTCGACAAACGCCAGGACCTTGGCGATCAACGCTTGCAGGTCGGCGAAGGTGACTTCAGTGTCTTCGTACTTGGGCACTTCGATCTCGGCCAGGCGTGCCGACACGCCTTTGGCGAAGTCCACGGCGATCTGTACCTGGCGCACCAGTGGGAACATATCCGGGAACAGGCGCGCTTGCAGCAGGGCATTGGGCTCGATGTTCTTTGCAGTAGCGTGGGCTTCGGCTTTGTTCAGCACATCGCTCAATGCGTTGAGCATTTGCTTGAAGACTGGGATAGAAGCGGCGTACAGGGAAATAGTCATGTCAGTCTCACGATAATGGCAGGGTTGGAACCAGCGGCGATTATAGCCATGCCCGGCGCTTGTCTTTTATTTTTTGAGGATTACGCTGGTGACCTTCACTGCATAGGGAACGCGCGATGACCGCCGAACATGACACCGACACCCCTGAGCCGCGCCTGAACAGCACGGAAATCCGCATCCTCGGCTGCCTGATCGAAAAACAGGCGACCCACCCCGAAACCTATCCCCTGACACTCAACGCCCTGGTGCTGGCCTGCAATCAGAAAACCAGCCGTGAGCCAGTGATGAACCTCAGCCAGGGCCAGGTCGGCCAAAGCCTGCGCGCGCTGGAGGGCCAAGGCTTTACCCGCCTGGTGATGGGTAGCCGTGCCGACCGCTGGGAACACCGTGTGGACAAGGCGTTGGAACTGGTGCCGGCCCAAGTGATCTTGACCGGGTTGCTGTTTCTGCGGGGGCCGCAGACGGTCAACGAGTTGCTGACCCGTAGCGGGCGTATGCATGACTTTGAAGATGCCGAGCAGGTCGTTCACCAGCTGGAACGCCTGATTGCCCGAGGGTTGGCGGTATTGGTGCCGCGCCAGGCGGGCCAGCGGGAAGATCGGTATACCCACGCGCTGGGGGATCCGGCGGATATTGAAGCGATCATGACCGCGCGAGGCAATCCAGTAGAGCGTAGCGCGGGGGCTGTTTCGGTGGAACGGATCGAAGAGCTGGAAGCGCGGATTTCCGCACTGGAAGAACGGCTGGCGCAGTTGGAACAGGTATAACGCAGATAAACATGTGGGAGCTGGCTTGCCTGCGATAGTGGTGCATCAGTTAAGAATCCATTGACTGACACACCTTATTCGCGAGCAAGCCCCACAGTGGATTTGTGTAAGTTTTTAGCTTCGGGCGAAGGCTACTGCCGCCTCGAACTGCTCCTGAGTCGGGCGCACGCCTGTATAAAGCACAAACTGCTCCAATGCCTGGATCGCGATGACCTCCAACCCGGTAATCACCCGCTTGCCCTTGGCACGGCCACGCACGATCAACGGTGTTTCAGCCGGAATTGCCACCACATCAAAAACAGTTTCTGCCTGATCAATCGCGTCGGCATCGAACGCCAATGCATCCGCCTCGGCCCCGCCTGTCATACCAATGGGCGTCACATTGATCAGCATTTGTGGACGCAGGTCGCCCAGGTCCGCCTGCCACTCATACCCCAGGTTGCTGGCCAATGCCCGGCCCGCCACCTCATTGCGCGCTACGATCACACCGTTGGCATAACCGCCATCACGCAAGGCGCTGGCCACCGCCTTGGCCATGCCGCCGCTGCCACGCAGGGCGAAGGTGGAATCTTTCGGCACGGCGTGCTTCTTCAGCAGTTGCTCGACAGCAATGTAATCGGTGTTGTAAGCCTTGAGATGACCGTTGGTGTTGACGATAGTGTTCAGCGAGTCAATGGCTTGAACCGAATCGTCGAGTTCGTCCACCAGCGCGATGGCCGCCTCCTTGAACGGCATGGAAACCCCACAACCCCGCACACCCAAGGCTCGGATGCCACCGATCGCGCCGGCTAAATCCTGGCTGCTGAAGGCTTTATAGTAGAAATTCAGCCCCAGCTGTTCATACAGATGGTTATGAAAACGCAGGCCAAAGTTCCCAGGGCGCGCCGACAGCGACATGCACAGCTGGGTGTCCTTGTTGGGATGCATCTGCATGGGTAACTCCTTGAAGTAAGCAAATCGGTACAGACCTTACACAACCTTTACCTACTGGCCGTGCTGTTTTTTTGAAATACGTTGTCTTAAAAGTATCCCCGCGACAATCCTTGGGTCTATTGATTGCAGACCACAAGCGCAGGGGCTAACCGAGGAATGACCATGATGCGTAAAATCCCCAGAATCGCCTTGCTTATCGGCGCACTTGCGATGGCCGGCCAAGCCTCCGCCCACGGTGGTGGTTGGGGTGGCCCGGCAGTGTTGGGTGCACTTGTGGGCGCGGCAGTCGTCGGCTCCGTGGTTGCCAGCCAGCCTCGTGAGGTCTATGTGCAACAGCCGGTGTATGTGCAACCGCAGCCAGTGTATGCCGCCCCACCGCCGGTCTATTACGCGCCGCCACCACCGGTGTACGTGCAGCAGCAGGTTTACTATCGCCCGGCGCCGGTCTACTACGGGCCTCCCCGTGGCTATTATGGCCCGCCTCGCGGCTACTACGGCCCTCCCCACGGCTACTACCGGCACGGTTGGTAAGTTTCAATTGACTTGAGTGGAACAGGCCTCGCCCACATGCGGGGCCTTTTTTTGCCTGGAACGTCCGGTTTAATCCTGCCAATGTCGCTATGACGACAATCCCACAGTACAAGAGTCGCATATCCTCTTGATCGGCCCAGGCGTGCGCTGTCATGGTTGCGTCATAAAACAGTCTCACTATCGACCCGGTCCACCAATAACAATTAAGGACGAACGAACATGCCCACCCAGAATCCGCACCGCACCGCCGGCCTCTGCACGTCCAGCAAGGTCTACAGCGCCTTGACCGAGCTCAAGCACCTTGAAGGCCATCGCAGCGCGAAGTTCCTGGCGCTGTTGGCTGAAAACCTGGTGCGCAAGGGGCTGCTCAGTGAACACGAAGTGGTGAACATGCTCGACCAGGTGGTGGATTAACGCCTGGCGTTGATGTCGACTATCGAGCCAGGTGATTTTTCCTGGATAGCGACACCCCTTAAGGTGGCCTCCATAGCGATTGGAGGTCCTTATGCCCACTGTTCAAATCATGTCTGTCATCGGTAGCGCCGTTCCCACCCCTCTGCGCAAGCTCGGCTTGCTTGCCTGCTGGTACGTGGTACGTGATGGCGAGCCTATCAGCGGCCCGCTCACTTCGTTGTCTGACGCCGAAACACAACGCCGGCTGGCGGCCGACTTCAGGCTCCAGGCCTGAGACCTAAGGCAAGGGCAACTTGACCCGCGGCTTGGTTTCGGCGAACAACGCCCAGCACGACATGAACAAGGCCGCCACCAGCGGCCCGATCACGAAGCCGTTGAGGCCAAACACCGACAAGCCGCCCAGGGTCGAGATCAGGATCAGGTAGTCCGGCATCTTGGTATCTTTGCCCACCAGGACCGGACGCAGCACGTTGTCCACAAGGCCAATCACGAATACGCCAAAAAGCCCCAGCACCACGCCTTGCCAGATGGCGCCGCTCAACAGGAAATAAACGGCCACTGGCGCCCAGACAATCCCTGCGCCCACCGCCGGCAACAAGGACAGGAACGCCATCAGTACCGCCCAGAGCAACGCACTGGGGATATCCAGGAACCAGAAGATCAAACCACCCAGCGCACCCTGGGTCACGGCCACCAGTACGTTGCCCTTGACCGTGGCCCGCACCACCCGGTTGAACTTGAGTTGCAGGCGGCGCTTTTGCGGCTCGGCCAATGGCACCGCCGTGCGCACCTTGCGCACCAGCTCGGGGCCATCGCGCAGCAGGAAGAACAGCAGGTACAGCATGATGAAAAAGCTCACCAGGAAATCAAAGGTGCCCTGGCCGAAGCTGAACGCCTGGGAAGCGAAGAACTGACTGCCCTGCATCGCCCCCTTGACCACCTTTTCGCGCAGCCCTTCCAGGTTGCCCATGCCAAAGCGATCGAGCAGTTGCTGGAAGTACGGCGGCAGGAAGTTCTTGAATTGCTCGATGTAACCGGCCACGTCGAGCTTGCCGCTTTCGACGTTTTTATACAGCGTGGCCCCCTCTTGAACCAGCAACGCACTGGTAATGATGACGGGCAGAATCGCGATCACCAGGCACACCATCAAAGTGGTCAGGGAGGTCAGGTTGCGGTTCCAACTGAAGCGCTGCTGCAGGCGGCGCTGCATCGGCGCGAAGATGATGCCGAGGATCACTGCCCAGAACACCGCGCCATAGAACGGCAGCAATATCCAGATAAAGGCGATGGTCACCAGCGCCAGCAATAGCAGCAGGGTTTTGAATTGCAGGTTGGTTTGATTCATGTCCGGTCCATATGAGAAAAGCCGGGCCGGTGTCAGCCCTGTTGCTTAGTCCGCGGCGAAACCTGGGAGTGCCCTTGTTTATCGAACAAGCATAGATCGGCTTGTTTAGACCTGGGTCAATAAACCATGACCGCCCCTGCACTACCCTCGCGCCTTTTTGCGACCCACGCCCATGCCCCCGATGATTGCCCCCGAACTGCTCGCTCCCGCCGGCACCCTGAAAAACATGCGCTACGCCTTCGCCTACGGTGCCGATGCGGTTTACGCCGGCCAACCACGCTACAGCCTGCGCGTGCGCAACAACGAATTCGACCACGCCAACCTCGCCCTCGGCATCCAGGAAGCCCATGCGCAAGGCAAGCGTTTCTATGTGGTGGTGAACATTGCGCCACACAACGCCAAGCTCAAGACCTTCCTCAAGGACCTGGCGCCGGTGATCGCCATGGGCCCGGATGCGCTGATCATGTCCGACCCTGGGCTAATCATGCTGGTGCGCCAGCATTTCGCGCAGATGCCGATTCATCTGTCGGTACAAGCCAACACGGTGAACTGGGCCAGCGTGCAATTCTGGCAGCAGCAAGGCATTGGCCGGGTGATCCTGTCGCGGGAACTGTCCCTGGAAGAAATCGGCGAGATCCGCCAGCACGTACCGACCATGGAACTGGAGGTGTTCGTACATGGCGCCCTGTGCATGGCCTATTCCGGGCGCTGCCTGCTGTCGGGCTACATGAACAAGCGCGACGCCAACCAGGGCACCTGCACCAATGCCTGCCGCTGGAAATACCAGGCCACGCCGGCAGTGGAGAACGCGACCGGCGACATCGTCCAGCACCATCAGCCGACGCTGGGGCTCGGCACACCCACCGACCAGGTATTCCTGTTACAGGAAGCCAACCGTCCCGATGAGCAAATGCCGGCCTTTGAAGACGAACATGGCACGTACATCATGAACGCCAAAGACTTGCGCGCCGTGCAGCACGTGGAGCGCCTGGCGCAGATGGGCGTGCACTCATTGAAGATCGAGGGCCGCACCAAATCCCACTTCTATTGCGCACGCACCACCCAGGTGTATCGCCAGGCGATCGACGACGCGGTGGCCGGGCGCGCGTTTGATCGCGGCTTGATGACCAATCTGGAGTCCCTGGCCCAGCGCGGCTACACCGAAGGTTTCCTGCGTCGGCATGTGCACGACGAATACCAGAACTACCAGAACGGCAGCTCGGTGTCCGAGCGCCAGCAGTTTGTTGGGGAATTGACCGGCGAACGCCGCGGGGAGTTGGCCGAGGTCAAGGTGAAGAATCGCTTTGCCGCGGGCGATCACCTGGAATTGATGACGCCCGCCGGCAACTTTCACTTTGACTTGGCCACCTTGCACAACGCCAAGGGGCAAGCCATTGAGGTGGCGCCGGGGGATGGGCACACGGTGTATGTGCCCTTGCCGGTCGAGATGGACCTGCGTTTTGGCCTACTGATGCGCGATTTGTAGAACCTCAGATCCTGAATTGACCGACCAATTGCCCCAACCGCTGGCCCAGGTCCGCGAGGCTGCGCGAGGTCTGGGCGCCGAGCTGGGTTTCATCCGCTACGCTGTCCACCGCCACGGCAATCTGATGCACGCTGCGGTTGATCTCTTCGGCCACAGCAGTCTGCTCTTCGGCGGCGCTGGCGATCTGCGCGTTCATCGAGTTAATGGTACCGATCAGCTGGGCCATGGTATCGAGGGACGCCCCGGCTTCGTTGGCTTGGGCCGAGGTGCCTTCGCCCGCATCGCTGGAGCGGCGCATCGCGTCAACGGCGGCTTCGGTGCCCTTTTGCAGGCGATCGATCATGCCCTGGATTTCCTGGGTGCTGCTTTGCGTACGGCTGGCCAGGGCGCGCACTTCATCGGCGACCACGGCAAACCCACGGCCGGCCTCCCCGGCCCGCGCAGCCTCGATGGCCGCATTGAGCGCCAGCAGGTTGGTTTGTTCGGCAATCGAGCGAATCACACCGAGCACACTGACAATCGACGACACATCCTGCTGCAGGCTGTCCAGGGACACACCGCTGCTGCGGATATCGTTCACCAGCGCGTGAATCTGCGCGATGCTGCCGTCCACCACGCGTTTGGCGGCCTGGCCCTCGGCGTCGGTCTGTTGCGCGGCGACCGCAGCGCCCTGGGCACTGCGCGCAACTTCATGGGCCGCGGACGACATCTGGTTGATCGCGGTGGCCACCTGGTCGGTCTCGTGACGCTGGCGTTCCATGGCCTGCTCGGAGCGCTGGGCCTGGTCGGACACCTGGCTCACCAGCCCGGTGAGCTGGGCGGTCATTTCGGTGATCTGGCGCACCAGGCCGTGGATTTTATCGACAAACCGGTTGAACGCACCGGCCAGGTCGCCCAGTTCATCCTGGCTGGTGATGGCCAGGCGGCGGGTCAGGTCGCCTTCACCGGCAGCGATGTCGTCGAGGTTGGCTTTCATCAGGTTCAGCGGGCGCAGGATGGTATTGGCGACTAACATGCCCACCGCCGCAATCACCAGCAACACCACCACAGCCACGCCAAGGATGCTCAGCAGCACGCCTTGCATACGCTGTTCGACCTTGTCCTGGACCACCGCCACCTGGGCCTCGATACCGTCCAGGTTCACAGAGGTGCCGATAACCATGTCCCATTTGGGCAGGTATTCGGTGTAGCCGAGCTTGGGTACCAGTTCGGTCTGGCCGGGTTGGGTCGAGCTGTATTGCAAGTAGTGGCTGCCGTCCTTGCCGACCTTGACCAGGTCGCGATTGACGTAGACACCGTTGGGGTCACGGTTGTCCTTGAAGCTTTTGCCTACGCCGTCCGGGCTGTTGCCCTTGAACAGGCGGATGGTTTCGGAGTCGTAGCCGAAGAAATAACCGTCTTTGCCGTAGCGGGTGTTGGACAGCAACTTGACCACCTGCGCCCGCGCCGTGCTATCGCCGGGAGCAGCTGCGTCGTAGAGCGGCTTGATGGTGGTCATGGCCACTTCGACATAACCTTGCAAAGTGGCTTTGGCATCGTCGAGCAGGCGCTGGCGGGTTTCATCCACTTCGTTGCGGGCCTGGCCCTGCAGAATCCACACGGTGGTGAGGCTGATGACCACGGCAAACAGCAACACCGGCACAACGGCAAGGGCCAGGACTTTGGCCTTCAAACTCAGACGCATGGCTTTTCTCTCTTGTTAGTGGCGACTTGAGAGGTTAACGGCCAGGTAAGTGATTTCTGTAGGAGCGAGCTTGTGTGGCGAGGGAGCAAGCTCCCTCGCCACCGTAGAGGTGCAGTGCTTGCGTCAGAGCGTCATCGCAGCCAGCCAGCCAAACGCCAGCAACGGGATGTTGTAGTGCAGGAAGGTCGGCACCACGGTGTCCCAGATATGGTGGTGCTGGCCGTCGATATTCAGGCCGGAGGTGGGGCCGAGGGTCGAGTCCGATGCGGGCGAGCCGGCATCGCCCAATGCACCGGCGGTGCCGACGATGCACACGATGGCCAACGGGCTGAAGCCCAGTTGCACGCACAGCGGCACGAAAATCGCGGCAAGGATCGGTACCGTGGAAAACGACGAGCCGATGCCCATGGTGACCAACAGCCCCACCAACAACATCAGCAACGCCCCTACCCCACGGCTATGGCCGATAAACGCCGCCGAGGCTTCCACCAGTGAGCGTACGTCACCGGTGGCCTTGAGCACTTCGGCAAAGCCTGACGAGGCGATCATGATGAAGCCGATCATCGCCATCATCTTCATGCCTTCGGTGAACAGGTCATCGGTGTCGCTCCAGCGCACGATGCCCGACACCGAGAAGATCAAAAACCCGGCCAGGGCGCCGATGATCATCGAGTCCAGCCACAGCTGAATGATGAACGCCGCGGCAATCGCCAGGCCGGCCACCAGCAGGGTCAGCGGGTTGTACTGCACCGCCACTTGCTCGACGCGCTCGATTTTTTCCAGGTCGTACACGCGCTTTTTGCGGTAGCTGACAAACACCGCCACCAGCAGGCCGACTACCATGCCCAGCGCCGGCAACCCCATGGCGTGGGTGACGTTGACCTGGCTGATATCCACGCCGCTCTTGGCCACGTTGGCCAACAGGATCTGGTTGAGGAAGATATTGCCGAAGCCCACCGGCAGGAACATGTATGGCGTGATCAGGCCGAAGGTCATCACACACGCGATCAGGCGGCGGTCCAGTTGCAGCTTGGTCAGCACGTACAACAGCGGCGGTACCAGCAACGGAATGAACGCAATATGGATCGGCAGGATGTTCTGCGAGGCAATCGCCACCACCCACAACAGGCCGATCAACAGCCATTTGACGTGGCTGCCGCCGCTGGCTTCCTGGCGGTCCACCAGCAGCAAGGCTTTGTCTGCCAGCGCATGGGCCAGGCCGGACTTGGCAATGGCCACCGCGAAAGCGCCCAGCAGTGCGTAAGACAAGGCGACGGTTGCACCACCGCCCAGACCGCCGTTGAAGGCTTTGAGCGTGGCGTCGATCCCCAGGCCACCGGTCAAGCCGCCCACCAGGGCACCAACGATGATGGCGATGACCACATGCACGCGGGACAGGCTGAGCACCAGCATGGTGCCGACCGCGGCGATGACTGCGTTAATCATGGTTACCTCAAGCAAAAACATAAAAGACAGGCATGCCCGCGCACGGCCCATGGGAACAGCTGCCGGCGTGCAGGCTTGAAAGAGGTCTTATTAGAGGGCGCGCACTTTGCAGCAGGCTGGCGCTCATGTCAAAAAACGACGCCGCTTTGAGGTTTAAATGGGGCGTTTGAATAAAGAACCACGGGCGCCGGCCGATAAGCTGTTTCCATGTGCTTTCAGGTAAGGATGTCCCGATGTCGCTCAGGCAGCTCTCCATTCAATGGAAAATCACCCTGCTGGCGGGCCTGTGCCTGCTTGGGATCGTGACCCTGCTGGTGGGTCTGTCGCTGTATCGCATGGCGCAGAGCTCGGAGCAGGTCAAGGCGTCCAGCATGAAGATGCTCGACGAGGCCGCCCAGGCGCGCATTGAGGCCCAAGGTGAAGTGCAGGCGCTGGGCATTCGCCAGCAGTTCATGGATGCCTACCAATACGGCCATGGGTTTTCCCGCCAGGTACTGTTTTTGCGCGAACAGGCGGAGAAACGCTTTCTCGATGCCTTCGACACCCGTGAAGACCTGACCCGCCAGGTCAAGGCCGCCTTACAGGCCAACCCCGACCTGCTGGGTTTGTCTCTGGTATTCGAAGCCAATGCGCTGGATGGCAAAGACGAGCTATTCGCCAACCAGGCGGAACTGGGTAGTAATGACAAAGGCCGGTTCGCCCTGTATTGGTCGCAACCAACGCCGGGCAAGATCACCTCAATGGCGCTGCCTGAAAGCGACATGACCGACACCTCCATTAGCCCAAGCGGTGAAAAAGCCAACGCCTGGTTCACCTGCCCGCGCACGACCCTCAAGCCGTGTGTGATCGAACCCTATTTCTATGTGATCGACGGCCAGAACGTGCTGATGACCAGCATCGTGTTCCCGCTGATGGTCAATGGCAAAGTCATTGCGTCACTGTCGGTGGACATCAACCTCAACAGCTTGCAGGCCGTGAGCCAACAGGCCAGCCAGAAGCTGTACGACGGCCAGACCCAAGTCAGCATCCTCAGCCCCACCGGCTTGCTGGCCGGCTACAGCCCGGATGCCGGCAAACTCAGCCAGCGCCTGGAGCAGGTCGACACCGCCAGCGGTGCGCAGTTGGTCAGTGCCTTGGCCAACAGCACCCAGACCCACAGCCTGCGCACCGACCAGCAACTCAAGGTGCTGGCGCCGTTTGCGCCGATCCCAGGGGGCAAGTCGTGGGGCGTATTGCTGGATGTACCGGGAAAAGTTCTGGTAGCCCCCGCCGAGGCGCTGAAAACCCAGCTGGACGCTGACAATGCCAAGGGCACCCTGCTGGAACTGGGCCTGGGCCTGCTGGCCGCTGTGGTTGGCTTGGTGCTGGTGTGGTTGATGGCGCGCAGTGTGACTCGGCCGATTCTTGGCGTGGCGCATATGCTCGAAGACATCGCCAGCGGCGAAGGCGACCTGACCCGGCGCCTGGCTTACAGCAAACAGGACGAACTGGGCCAATTGGCTGGCTGGTTCAACCGTTTCCTCGACAAGCTGCAACCGATCATTGCCGAGGTAAAGCGCTCGGTGCAGGACGCCCGCGGCACCGCCGACCAGTCCGCCGAGATTGCTACGCAGACCAGTGCCGGCATGGAACAGCAGTATCGCCAGGTGGATCAGGTGGCCACCGCGTCCCATGAAATGAGTGCCACCGCCCAGGACGTCGCCCGCAGTGCCGCTCAGGCGGCCCAAGCTGCGAAGGATGCCGACCAGGCGACGCGCGAAGGCTTGACCGTCATAGACCGCACCACCGCCAACATTGGTGACCTGGCCGCCGATATGAGCACCGCCATGACCCAGGTGGAAGGCTTGGCCGCTAACAGCGAGAAGATCGGCTCGGTGCTCGAAGTGATTCGTGGCATCGCCGAGCAGACCAACCTGTTGGCGCTTAACGCCGCTATCGAAGCCGCCCGTGCCGGCGAGGCCGGGCGAGGTTTTGCGGTGGTCGCCGACGAAGTGCGCAACCTGGCACGACGCACCCAGGAGTCGGTGGAAGAAACCCGCCTGGTGATCGAACAATTGCAAAACGGTACTACCGACGTGGTCAGCTCCATGGGCAACAGCTATCGCCAGGCCCAAGGCAGCGTCGAACAAGTCGGCCAGGCCGTCACGGCCTTGCGCCAGATTGGCGACGCCGTCACGGTGATCAGCGACATGAACCTGCAAATCGCCAGCGCCGCCGAAGAGCAAAGCGCGGTGGCCGAAGAGATCAACAACAACGTGGCGACCATTCGCGATGTAACCGAGTCGCTGTCGGAACAGGCCAATGAATCGGCGCGGGTCAGCCAGGCGTTGAACAGCCTGGCCAACCAGCAGCAGGGGTTGATGGATCAGTTTCGGGTCTGAATGCAGCCAGGCTTTTCTGTGGGAGCCGGGCTTGCCCGCGATGCAACACCTCGGTATTTCAGGCAAACCGAGTCGATGCTATCGCAGGCAAGCCAGCTCCCACATTTTTGAACTGGGGTGGGTCAGTGCTAGCGGCGTGGTAGCTCGATCAATACCTTGAGCCCACCCAGCTCACTTTCCTGCAACTGCAACACCCCGCCCCACACCTCAACGATGTCCCGCACGATCCCCAATCCCAGGCCATGGCCGACCCTCTGCTCATCCAGGCGTGCGCCGCGGCTGAATACCTGGTCGCGCTGGGCCTGAGGAATGCCCGGACCGTCGTCCTCCACCGCTAACACGTAGCCCCGGGGCGTCTCGCTGACGCTCAAGCGCACCTCGGCATCCGCCCACTTGCAGGCGTTGTCCAACAGGTTGCCCAGCAGTTCCAACAGGTCTTCACGGTCCCAGGGCAAATGCAGACCCGGCGCGACATGATAGGCGAGGTCCAAGTGCTCACCATGGATCATGCGCAGGGTGGCCAACAAACCGGGTAGTTCTTTTTCACAGTCAAACAGTGCACCCGGCAGCGCATCGCCCGCCAGGCGGGCACGGTTAAGCTCGCGATTGAGGCGCTGCTGCACCTGTTCCAGTTGCTCGCGCAACAACTGGCTCAACTGCGGATGATCCTTGAGCGCATCACTGGAGGCTGCGCTCAACAGCACTGCCATAGGGGTTTTCAGCGCATGGCCCAGGTTGCCGAGGGCATTGCGTGAGCGCTTGAGGCTGTCTTCAGTGTGGGCCAGCAAATGGTTGATTTGCGCTACCAGCGGTTCCAGTTCCTGCGGCACCTGAGTGTCGAGTTGGGAGCGCTGGCCTTGCTGCAGTTGGGCGATCTGGTTGCGCGCCGTCTCCAGCGGGCGCAAGGCGCGACGCACGGTGACCCGTTGCAGCACCAGCACCAGCAGCAGCGCCACCCCCCCCACCACCAGGCCCACCTGACGCATCAGGCGAAAGCTTTCCCGCACGGGTGTGTAGTCCTGCGCCACGCTGATGGAAATCAACTTGCCAAAGCGCTTGTAGTCCGAGCGCAACACCAACAACTGCTGACCTTCCGGGCCCAATTGCAGGTTGCCCTTGAGCCCCGCCTCCGGGAGCCTGGGCAGTTCCTGATCCCACAGTGAACGGGAGCGCCAATGGACATCGGCAAAGTCGATACGAAAATAATGCCCGGAGAACGGCCGCTGATAAGCCGGCGACAGGCGCTGTTCATCCAACTGGACGCCGTTGGGCCCGCGCACCAGCGCCACCAGCAGGTTCTCGCTGTCGTTGCGCAAGCCCGCCTCCAGGTAGCGCTGCAAGCCTGCTTCAAACAGCAAGAGGCTGGTCTGCGCCAGTACCACGCCGACGATCACCATCACGCTGATCAACCCCAGGCTCAGGCGCCGCTGGATCGACTTCATGCCGGGGTGGCGCCAAATCGGTAGCCCTGGCCCCGCCGGGTTTCGATCACGCTGCGTCCCAGTTTGCGGCGCAGATGGTTGACATGGACCTCCAGTACATTGGAGTCACGCTCGGTCTCGCCGTCATATAAATGCTCGGCCAGATGGCTTTTGGACAGAATCTGTTCGGGGTGCAGCATGAAATAGCGCAGCAAGCGAAATTCAGCGGCCGTCAGTTGGATCTCGGCGCCATCGCGCAGTACACACTGGCGACCTTCATCCAGATGCAGGCCGGCGGCTTGCAGCGTTGGCTGGTTGGCTTGGCCGTGGGAGCGGCGTAACAGCGCCTGGATGCGCAGGTACAGTTCTTCGGGGTGAAAGGGTTTGCTCAGGTAATCATCGGCTCCGGCCTTGAGCCCTTCGATACGCTCGGCCCAGGAATCGCGGGCGGTGAGGATCAGTACCGGGATGGCCAGCGCGGCGGCCCGCCATTGCGCCAGCACCTCAAGCCCGGGCAAGCCAGGCAGGCCAAGGTCGAGGATGATCAGGTCATACGGCTCGCTGCGCCCTTGATACACGGCGTCGCGGCCATCGGCCAGCCAGTCGACCGCATAGCCCTGGCGCTGCAGGCCGGCCAGCAGTTCGTCGGCCAGGGGCACGTTGTCTTCCACCAGAAGCAGGCGCATCAGTCTTCCTCATCTTTGATCAACACACCATTGGTCGCGTCCAGCTTGATCTCGCGTACCACGCCTTCGGTAGTCACCAATTCCACTTCATAGGCGTATTGCCCGTGTTTCTTTTCCAGCTCGGCCTCCAGCAGCCGCGAGCCGGGATAACGCGCCATGGCTTGGTGCAGCAGCTGTTCCAGCGGCAGAATCACGCCCTGCTGGCGCAGGGCCAGGGCTTCATCCTGGTTGAGGTCGCGGGCCGCCAGGCTGGAGCAAAAAATCATGAGCAACAGCGCCACTCGACTGCCGACGCGTAAATTTACCTTCATTACGTATCCTGATGATTCTTGAGAACCTGCCCGGTGAGCGCGTTCAATTCAACGTCCCATTCAATGCCGTCGGCATCTTGCAGCTCCACTTCGTAGACGTACTTGCCGTATTCCTCATCCAGGTCGGTGTCCAGTAGCGTCGAACCGGGGTGAAGGGCCAGGGCCGTGGCTTCCAATTGATCGAAAGCGACAATAGTAACAGTGGCGGGCACGATCAGTGGCTTGTCAGGGTCCGCCGCGGCGGCCTGGGTCGCCGTAACGATGATGATAGCGGCGGCGCCCAGAACAGTGAGGCGCTTCATGATAAGTCTCCGTTACATGATGTTTTCCTACGCCGGTCACGGTACCTGTCGCAACTTAACTGAAACTGAATTGCCACCATGGCAATTTCCAAGCGGACCGTTTTCCCCACTGCCAGCGAGATTTTCTATAATGCCCCGCTTGCCTCAACAGAGACCGGTATGACTGCCATCCATATCAAGTTCCCTGCCTTGACCCTCAAGGCAGGCAAACGCGCGCTCAGCCGTATTCGCGAGCAGGGACTTGCGCCTGCCGACGTGGGCATCCTCCCCGGTGCGGCCGGTGGCCCCAAGGCCCTGGGTATCCAAGGGCTGGACTTGGCGCTGTTCGGTGACTGGTTGCCGCGCGCACCAAGGGAACGCGCGCTGATCGGCGCTTCCATTGGTTCGTGGCGGTTTGCCAGCGCCTGCCTGCCCGACCCGGTGCAGGGCTTGCTGGACCTGGGCCGCTTGTATAACGAGCAGCGCTTCGCCAAGGGCGTGACCATGGCCGAAGTCAGTCAGAGCTGCCAACGGATGCTCGATGACCTGCTGGCCGGCCGTGATGCGCGGGTGCTGGACAACCCCGACTACCGGCTGAACATCATGGTGGTCAAGAGCCACGGGCTGCTTGCCGATGACCACCGTGGGCGGCTGGGGCTGGGCTTGTCGTCGGTAATTGCCGATAACCTGCGGGGCCGCGCCCGGCTGTCGCGGCATTTCGAGCGGCTGATCATCCACGACCCGCGCCAGGCGCCGCCGGTACATCCGCTCAAGGACTTTGCCTCGCGCTTCATCGACCTGGAACTGGGCAACCTGCGCCAGGCGCTACTGGCATCCGGCTCAATCCCCATGGTCATGCAAGGCGTGCGCGACCTGCCCGGCGCCGGGGCCGGCACCTACCGCGACGGCGGCCTGCTGGACTACCACCTCGACCTGCCCTATCACGGCGATGACATCGTGCTGTACCCGCACTTCACCGACCGAGTCATCCCCGGCTGGTTTGACAAGGGCCTGCCGTGGCGACGCAGCAACCCGCAAGGCTTGCAGGATGTATTGTTGCTGGCGCCATCCAGGGACTACCTGGCCCGCCTGCCCCACGGCAAACTGCCAGACCGCAGTGACTTCAAGCGCTTTATGGGCGACGACCCGAGCCGCAACAAATATTGGCAAACCGCGATGAGCGAGAGCCGGCGGCTGGGGGATGAGTTCCTGGCATTGGCAGATAACGGTAAATTGGGCGAACACTTGCAAGCCCTTTGACCCCATGGGGCCTGCTGGCGAGGGGCGGTATGCGCAAGGGTTGATCAAACTGTTAAACTCGCCGCCTGCCAGACACCTGACCGAGCTGAAAACACTGTGGAAATCTTCAAGGAATTTACATTCGAATCCGCCCACCGCCTGCCCCACGTACCGGAAGGCCATAAATGCGGGCGCCTGCATGGGCATTCGTTCAAGGTGGCCATCCACCTGAGCGGCGACCTGGATCCCCATACCGGCTGGATTCGCGACTTCTCGGAGATCAAGGCGATTTTCAAGCCGCTCTATGAGCGCCTCGACCACAACTACCTCAATGACATCCCCGGCCTGGAAAACCCCACCAGCGAAGTGCTGGCCAAGTGGATCTGGAATGAATTGAAACCTCTGCTGCCGGAGCTCAGTGCAATCCGCATCCATGAGACTTGCACCAGCGGCTGCATCTATCGCGGCGAGTAAGCGGTAGCGTGTTGGAAAAACCACCTGCGGGTGGTTTTTTTTCGCAAACTGAATTCGACTGAGCCAGTTTGGCTCACCACTGCATTGCTTCTGCACCAGATTGGGCTGGGGGCAACTTGAAGACGCTTGCTCCCGTTAGCTGATGTGTATCTACCCCCTGCGTTGGCACGCACGATGCAAACGAGCTGCGTCACTACTCAGGGAGCAGCCCCCATGACGCATCAACCACCTGGCAACGATTACCCCCTCAGCGAAGTCCCCCTGCATGCGCGCAAAGGCCTTGCGTCCACGGCCATGGTGTTGCTGGGTTTTACCTTTTTTACCGCAACCATGTTTGCCGGCGGCAAGCTGGGGGTGGCGTTCAGTTTCATCGACATGCTCGGCGTCGTGGCCCTGGGTAACCTGTTGTTGGGTATCTATGCCGCAGGCCTGGGTTACATCGCGTTCAAGAGCGGCCTGAATTCGGTGTTGATGGGGCGTTTCTGTTTTGGCGAAGTGGGCAGCAAGCTCAGCGACTTGATCCTCGGTTTTACCCAGATCGGCTGGTATGCCTGGGGCACTGCCACGGCGGCCGTAGTATTGGGCAAGTATTTCCAACTGAGCCCAGGCAGTGTGCTGGGGTTGATGATGGTGTTTGGCTTATTGTTCTGCGCCACTGCCTATGTGGGGTATCGCGGGCTGGAAATCCTGTCCTGGATCGCAGTGCCTGCAATGGGGTTATTGTTGATCCTGTCGATGTGGGTCGCCACGGTGAAGGTCGGCGGGCTACCGGGGCTGCTGGCGGTGGTGCCGACCGCAGAGTTGGACTTGTCCACGGCGATTACCCTGGTGTTCGGCACCTTCGTCAGCGGTGCGACCCAGGCCACCAACTGGACGCGGTTTTCGCGCTCGGCCAAGGTCGCGGTGCTGGCCAGCCTGATCGGCTTTTTTATCGGCAATGGCCTGATGGTGCTGATCGGCGCCTATGGCGCCATCGTCTATCAGCAACCGGATGTGGTAGAGGTTTTACTGCTGCAAGGTTTCGCCATGGCCGCGATGGCGATGTTGCTGCTCAATATCTGGAGCACCCAGGACAACACCATCTACAACTTCGCCGTCGCCGGTTGCAACCTGCTGCGCACCCAGCGCCGCAAAACGGTGACCCTGGCCGGTGCAGTAATCGGCACCCTGCTCGCCTTGCTTGGCATGTACGACCTGCTGGTGCCGTACCTGATCCTGCTGGGCACCGTGATCCCGCCCATTGGCGGGGTGATCATGGCGGACTTCTTCTATCGTTATGGGGGCCAATACCCGCGCCTGGCGGATGCTCGCCTGCCGGCATTCAACTGGCCGGGTCTGGTAGCGTATGGGGTGGGTACCGTACTGGCGTTCAATTCGCCATGGGTCGCGCCGCTGGTGGGAATTGTTGCCGCATCGCTGACCTACGTGTTGCTCAGCGCCATACTACGCATCATGACCGCCGGGGCATCGATATCGCCTTGAGGATCCGGCGGCTGCCTGCCTGATTGTTTTTAGCCAAGAGGAACTTGACCATGCACATCATCAATGCCCGCCTGCGCAACCGTGAAGGCTTGCATGATCTGCACCTGGAACACGGCCGGATCGCCAGTATTACTGCGCAAACCAGCGTTCCCACGCTCGCGGCCGGCGATCTGGACGCCGCCGGCAACCTGGTGATACCGCCTTTCGTCGAACCCCACATCCACCTTGATGCCACGCTCACTGCCGGCGAACCGCGCTGGAACATGAGCGGTACGCTGTTCGAGGGGATCGAGTGCTGGGGGGAACGCAAGGCCACCATTACCCAGGAAGACACCAAGGCCCGGGCCAAAAAAACCATCCAGGCCCTCGCCGCCCACGGTATCCAGCATGTGCGCACACATGTCGACGTCACCGACCCGGACCTCACCGCGCTCAAAGCCATGCTGCAAGTGCGTGAAGAAAGCACGCACCTGATCGACCTGCAAATTGTTGCCTTCCCCCAGGAGGGCATCGAGTCGTTCCGCAATGGCCGCGAGTTGATGGAGGAAGCCATTCGCCTGGGCGCCGACGTAATCGGCGGCATCCCCCACTTCGAATACACCCGCGATCAAGGGGTCAGTTCGGTGAAGTTCCTCATGGACCTGGCCGAACGCACCGGTTGCCTGGTGGACGTGCATTGTGACGAAACCGATGACCCTCACTCACGCTTTCTCGAAGTACTTGCCGAAGAAGCCCGCAGCCGCGACATGGGCACCCGCGTCACCGCCAGCCACACCACCGCCATGGGCTCCTACGACAACGCGTACTGCGCCAAACTGTTTCGCCTGCTGGGGCATTCCGGCATCAGCTTTGTGTCTTGCCCCACCGAAAGCATCCACCTGCAAGGCCGCTTCGACAGCTTCCCGAAACGCCGCGGCGTCACCCGTGTCAACGAGTTGCTCGAAGCCGGCATGAACGTGTGTTTCGGCCAGGACTCCATCGTCGATCCCTGGTACCCGTTGGGTAATGGCAACATCCTGCGCGTGCTGGAAGCCGGCCTGCACATCTGCCATATGCTCGGCTACCGCAACCTGCAAAGCGCGCTGGACCTGGTCACCGACAACAGTGCCAAGGCCATGGCCCTGGGTGACCGCTACGGTCTGGAAGCCGGCCGCCCTGCCAACCTGCTGATCCTGTCGGCCGACAGCGACTACGAAGTCATTCGTAGCCAGGGCCTGCCGCTGTACTCGATCCGCAATGGCAAGGTGCTGATGAAGCGGCAACCGGCACAGGTGGAGTTTATGTAACCCGGTGGCTAGACGATGGAGTCGATATCCAGTGTTTGCGCCCTTGCCAGATCATCGTGGGAAGGCGGTGGGATGCTGGCAAATTGAGCAGGCTCGCGATTCTCACGGTGGCTGAACCAGCGTTTGAGGCAGGCGTGCAGGTGCGCAGCCTCCGCATGACTGCCGTAGACATCGCGGGCTTGAAGGCGACGCCAGCGCAGGCTGGCCAGACGCTCACGGCTGGTGTGCAAACGGTCGATCTCGGCGTTCAAGGCATCGTTGGTTTCATAGCTGCGATCATTGGCAGGGCGTAGACGGGCGAGGTCACGCCGTTTGGCCCGCAGTTGCGCGCGCATGTCCTCAAGAGCCTGGTCGAGCAGCTCAAACTCCCTTGGAGTCACCAAGGGGCCTTGGCTATCCAGGGTTTGTTGCCAGCGCCGCAATGTAGCCCAGGCCGCAGGGATGTAGCTGGTGGTCATGAAGTGTTGACCGGCCTGAAAAAGCTGCCTCAATAGATTGTCGCGGTCGGGCATGTCGCCCTGCAGTTGCAATGCGCGATTACAACCCGCCTCTTCGATGGACTCACAGCCCGGCTTCCATAACACCGAAGAATGGGTGCCATCCGGGAGCGTGATCGGCATGAAGTGATGTTGTTCACCATGATGTTGATAGGGGTTGCCCCCCATGCGCACCAACCCGGCGGCGAACAACAGGCCACCGGGTACAGGAGTACTGAATAAGGTGATGGCACCGGGTATCCAGAGTTTGGCGGTGGTGTTCATCCACGGGGCGGGGACACTAGGCACGGGGTCGTTGTGATTGACGATGCGGTGGTGGACCAGTGATGAAGCGCCGGCAGTGAATTCGGAGTCAGCGGCACGGGGCGCCCCATAGGTGTAAAGGAGGATGTTGTAGTGGGCGTCCGGCGTTCGGCGCAGTCCTTCGGCCAACAGCAATGCAATGGCGCCGCCGAGGCTGTGGCCGCAAATTACAATGCGTTGGCCGGTGTGAAACTGATCAAGGTATCGCAATACGAAATCACGCATAGCCCGGTAGGCTTGATAAAATCCGTCATGCACTTTTCCAACGCCTTCGGCAAACGCTACCTGATGGGCGTCTGCGTCACGTAGCACATCGGCACGGCTGACGGTTCCTCGCACAGCGATCAGGATTACCTCATCGTGGTGAGTGATGAAAGCCTGGGTGTCGGTGCCGAATTTTTCGTCATCGAAAAAGTGCAAGCGCGCAGGGTGCTCCTGTTCTTCCTTCAGTTCCGGTCGGTTTTGGGGATACAACTCAGGATCGAATGGCAGGATTTCGAAACGGCTGGAATAAGGGACCTCTTCATAGAGCGGATAAAAACGCTGCACTTGCTTCGGGTCAATTCGCCAGGCTTCGTGATACAACGAAAGCTGTTCAGCGAATAAATTTCCAACGCTTGGATCGAGCGGAAACCGGACTTCATGCAAAGGCCTTTCTGAGGGTTCCTGCCCAAAATCGCAATAACTCAACGCGGCAAACAATGCGAGCTGGTACAGGTTCAGGGCACTGAATCTGTCTTCAATACATAGCATTGGGCGCAACGCCCGTAGTGGTCGTACTTCGAGGACAGTGTGGTTGTTGGGGAACAGTACGATACCTGACAACGTTGGCTCGGGTGGGCCGAATCCAAGGTCGGCCATCATTTTCAGTACATGACGTTTGGGACTATGGGCACGAGGCGTTATCGCAGGTAAGTGGGCAACATGGCGTACTAGATCCCTGACTTCGACTTGGTAGAATTGGTTGGCTTGTTGTTGTGCAGGATTAGCCTCAACGCGACGCCCATCGGCCATAGCAAATCCAGTCTGCTCAGCACGAACTTGAAGCTCGGTAACTGGAAGCTGATAGGTCGGTCGCATCATTAACCGACGATATGGCTGCCCTGCTCCTGAATACAGGTCATCAAAAACAAGGATGACGGGGCCGCTATTAATATTTTCCAGCTTGGCAAAGCCTTCTCCATTCAATCTACCCTTGTACTGCTGTCCTACACTGTCGCGGACGGTATATGGCAGGCCGCCATACGTCGCGCCAACCCCGAGCTCATCGACCAGGCAAAAGCTGACCCAGTGCCCTCGCAATGAACAAGCTGGCGCACTGTCGCTGAAAAAGGATCGCGTCCTTGCGTCCAAATACATGGCTTAACTCCTTATCACTCACACGTTGGATAAATATTGCAGATGCGGCCATCCGGCATTTTTATTGGCTTGAAATCGGTGTTATTGCCATTGCAGTAAGCATCCAGATCGGCAAAATCTATACCCTTGCAGCGTTTCCACCCTCCTGGAACAGCGACCCAGTTATCGCCAAAAGCGGGGCGTTCCTCATCAGTCATCTTTAGCATCACCCTGAGGGTTCTCCCCCGCAGTTGATCGCGCTGTGCAGTTCCACCAACGCGTGTTGTCTGCAACTGTCCTAGCGAATTAACCGAACGGCACTGGAGGATTTTCCTGATTGCATGAAAGGGACCTACTGTCCGAAACAACCATTGACACTGACCTGATAGCTCCTTCACTCCTTTCTCCTGCATCCCAGGTATATCCAGATGATCGCTAATAGAGATATAGGCATCATCCCCCCCCACATCTGTATCCCGCGCGCCCCACTTCGCATAAAAACCAAACTCCACACTGCGCAGTACCAACGGGCAACCCTCTACCGTTTCAGCCAGCGGCAGTTCATAGCTAATCCTGCTCGCTACCGGTTTGTATTCCGTGAAAAAGACTTTTCGCTCTGGTCTCTTACCTCGACGCCTGGGTAAAACGCAGCGTTCACCCGTCGCAGGTCGGTAATTGGCAGCAGTTTTAAGTTCAAACTGGGCCGGCAAATCCACCTCCAATGTAAAACTATCCACCACCCGCCCCGCGCACCCCGGATTCCCCGCGCCCCCAAGAACAAGCAACACCGCTGCCATCCACCTACTCACCGTTTCCCACCTCCCTGTGCCACTGCTCCACGACCCGGTCAAAATGCACTTCAGGTGTTTCCCCAGCCCGAGGCGGCCAATGAATAACGCTGCTTCGGATCGTCTCTTCCAACCGGCGCACCACCAGGAACGCCAACTGCTCGGGGCTGCGCCATTGCCAGGTCCGCGCCTGTTCCAGTATTTGGCTGAGCCAGACCTTGGGGTCCTGGAATTCGACCAATGCCGCCAGGTCCTCACTGTGCTCCGCGAGCAGATAACGCAGGATATTGGCGTGCAGGATGGCTTCGGCCTGTGGGTTTGGCGTATCCAGCCAGGGCGCTGGATCCGGTGCCGAATAATCGCCCGGAGCAGGGTTTTCGCTTTGGTGCCAGCGCCCTTCATGCCAATAGCACACGCTGACCAGCGGCCCGAGATAGACCGGCCAGTGCTCCTTTGATAGATGGAGCAAGGCGCGGGCCAGGGTGCGGTTGTCGTGAATACGATAGAGCGCCCGCTGCCCCGTCGGCCCCACCAGCAGCCTGTCGCGCCAATGTCGCGTTGCACCCGCCAAGTCGGCAGCGGATAGGCTAAAGAGCCATCCCCAGTTCGACTCGGGATGTTGCAGCAGGTCGATCAGTGCAGGCTCATTCATTTGTTCCAGCAATAGGATCAGCGGGCCAGAACTCGCCAACTGCGCCGCATCGGTCTCGCTGTAGAGCTTGCAATAACGCGACAGGTCGCGCCCTGCCAGCAGCGGTTGGCTAGCCTCATGACTCCCCTCAAGCATCAGGCATAGGTGGTAGCCTTGTTGCTGTTGTCGGGCCATCCATCGAGTGACCAGGCTGTCCATCAAGCTGCCCTCCCCGCAATATCGCACTGACCTTCGCGGCAGCATTCGCACAGGGGGCAAAAGTCCGCACCCAGTTTTTTAGCCAAATCCATGATGACGCCTTGCGCTGCAGAAATTTGCGCGCGGGCAACTGGCGGGGGCGTTACCGAGCGCGTTGCGGACGGTGAACCGCCCAGGATGATGGGCCGGCTGCTGAAAATACCTCCGGCCTGAATCAGCAGGTGCTCTCCGCCAGCCTTCAGGCTCAGTTGCGCACCCGCCTCAATCACCAGGTTGGCACCAGCCTTGAGATGAACCTGTTGCCCGGCTTCGATCACCAGGGTCTGAGCAACACGGGTCAGGCTATCGCCCTGTACGTCGAGGTGGTCATGCGCCTCGAGCACGACCTTGCGAGCACCGAGAATATGGCGACGCTCCTCACTCTCCAATCGAACCGTACTGGTTCCCCGAATGACTTCATGCCGTTCCCCTGCCACTTCCAGGCGGCTGTCATGCCCCACCCGTTGTTCCAGGTCACGCTGGGCGCGCAGGTAGATGAGCTCTTCGCCACTGCGGTCTTCCAGATGCAGCTCATTGCCACCGCTACCGCCTGGGGAGCTGCGGCTGCGCAGTACCGTGCGTGTCTTGTGCTGTGGCAAGGGGTAAGCCGGCAAGTGCGACGCATTGGGCAGGCAGCCGTTGACCAAAGGTTGGTCCGGGTCGCCTTCCAGGAAGCTCACCAGCACTTCCATGCCTACCCGGGGAATGACCAGCGCGCCAAATCCGTCACCGGCCCAGCCCGACGCCACCCGCAGCCAACAGCTGCTCGTATCGTCGTTTTTGTCCAGGCGATCCCAATGAAAGCGCACCTTCACCCGGCCATAGGCATCGCAATGCACGTCCTCTCCAACGGGCCCGGTTACCGTTGCGGTCTGGCTGCTACTGATCGTCGGCTTGGGGTGCTTGAGGGCCGGGCGATGCACTGCGCGCCAGGGGATTGCAGTGAATCGGTTGCGATAGCCCTGAAACCCGCCGGCCTCGAATGCCGACTCTTCCAACACCTGCGGCTGGTAGCCCTCATGACGCACCGACGTCAGCAACCATAAGTCATTGCACGCTGGATCCGGGTGACCGCACAGTTCAAGAAAGTGACCACTGCGTAACGCGGGTTGATCGCTTTTGCCCAACACCCGATGGCGATCACGCTGATGGCGCTCCAGGCCACGCCGCGCCAGTTGCGCCCCCCGAGCACGGCTGGTGAAACCACCGGGGCATTCATAGTCTTCCCATGGTTCTGCCGTTTTGGCACCGGCCTGTTCTTGCAGGCAAAACGAAGGATGCTCAAAGTCATAGTCTCGACGCACGGTTCGCTGACTGCGTGTTTGCAAACGCCGATCGAAGCGCTGGACAACCCGGGTCTCGAGCGCCGGATCGCCCGACGAGCAATAACGCTGCACCGCCAGCCGTCGAAATACCGTCTGGTCGTCACCGAATACCAGCAGATGGTTATCCACGCTGTGGCGAAAATGGTAGTGAATACCCTCCTCTTCACACAGCCGCTGGATAAAGTGCAGGTCGGATTCCCTGTACTGCACGCAAAACACCCGCGGTGGATACACCACCGGTCCAAGCTCGAAGGCATAGGCGTCGGCAAGGATCCCGTGGTGTTCAAGGACCGTTGCAATGATCTGCGGCACGCTGCGTTGCTGGAATATCCGCTGGTCGCGACGATGGGCAAGGCAGGCCAGGCGCGGGGCGAGGGTCAGGTGATAACGGGTGAGCCGCACGCCAGGGTCACCTCGACCGATGGCGTAGACCTGCCCATGCAGCCCCTGCTCCGCTTCGCCAAAGTCCAGATAGGCGGGTTGATGAAGCAGCGCCTCCAAATCGAAGGAAGGGTCTTCGCTGACCAGTTGCACATGTATGAAGTAAGGCTGATCGAGGGCTTCAGTGCCTTTGAATGCCACTACCTGAAAGTCTGTAGTTATGCCTGAAAGAACTAATTTGAAACGTGACGAAACAAACGCGTTAACCATCCTTTGTTACCCGCCATCAACTTTTCAACTGAACGACTCTCCCTCGCCAATACCGGATGGATTGCGAAAAAAAGCACCTGAACAGACTAAAGCTTAGCGATTTCCCGCGCTTTTCGGCGCTTACCCAATAAAAAAGAAGTTTCGTACACCGAGGATGGAAATGTCGCTTATAAAGCAAGACATACAGCCAATAAGACATCTAAGAACAACAAGAAAATTCTTACGCGATTTTATATCTGAATAACCAAGTTCCGAAGAAACAGCTGACATCTGTCCAAGCCGACAGCAGCCTTCCAAATTCAGGGGATGAGTCGCGCCGCCCCAAAAAGACTGACACCCTGCAGCTGTCCAGACTCGGTTTGCAAACGCACTGGCGCCGTGCCACCCGGCATCACTACGGCGATGTCTCCCCCCTCAACCCAACCCGCGCGCCATGCCGCGCACGCCACGGCGCTGGCGCTGGTACCCGAGGACGCCGTGGGCCCCTCCCCTCGCTCAAATACCCGCGCTATCACACGATTGCCAACGTCCCGAGCCGCCCATTGAAGGTTGATTCCACCGGCACAGGGTTGGCCGGTACCTGCGGGCGGTGCAAAAGCGATAGTTTTCAACCGATTGAACAGCACCGATTGATGCATCGTGTCGTTGTCTGGCAATGCCGACACTTGCTCGACCAGCGTCACACAATGAGGATTACCCACCCGGACGAACTGGCTAATTCCCCAATGCGAATCAATCGATGTCAGTGCCGCCAGGCAGCTGAATAGGTGACTGCCCACGACCACGGAGCTTATGCCAGCGGCACTTACCGCCAAGGGGCCAAAATCAGGTCGGCCCAAGGTCAACCAGAAACCTTGCTCACGTTCATGCATCGCCGGCTCGACATAAGTGGCCACGGGCGATACCGCGTCAGGCTTGTCGTGATATACCCGCAATTCACTGCCCTGGGCCATCAAGCCCTGGTCGCTCAACGCCTGAGCAAAAATAGTCAGGCCATTGCCACTGCGTTCGGCCAGCGACCCGTCGGTATTGATGATCAGCAGATCAAACGGCGACTGGTCCTGAAAAGGCCCTACCAACAAACCATCGCAGCGGTGCGCCTTTGTATTAGCCGGACGAGGCAATAAGCCCCAGCCACATTCAGAGGCAATAGCCGACGCCGCCCACGCCTTGCGCGTGATCGCCGCCGTGCGGGCATTGTTGGGCACATCAATACCCAGTTCACGTAAATAGGTGGGGCTGACCACTCCATAGATATTGCCGCGCGCATCGTAGAATCGGGTCATTACCACACCCGCCTGAAATTTTTCATCGGCCCGTCCGTTCAGTTACCTGCTTACCAGAACGACAGCGTATTACAGAACCGCCACCTGTGGGAGGTGGTCTGGAAGGTGGTAATCCGTCGCAAGAAACCTGGGGTTCAGCCACCCTCACGAGGATTACACACCTTCCAGACCACCGCCTACAGGCTCGATCACTCCTGTGTGGTTATCAGCCACCAAAGCGTTCCGGCTTTGTAAAAATAATTTTCTCGATCCGTATTTTTGATTCCGAACGCGAAGGGAACCCGGCTCGCTCCAGAGGGCCTGATGTGCAAGGATGTGACACTGAACATCGCTCGATGAACGCAAAACCAAGGACTTTTCATGACTGCCATCCCCACCCCTGCGCCCGTAATTCCCGGGCGGCTGGAGCAGATGTCGACGCGCATCGCTTTCTTTATCGCCGGCTTCGGTATCGCCGCCTGGGCGCCCTTGGTGCCGTATGCCAAAGCGCGCGCAGATCTGAATGAAGGCACGCTTGGCCTGCTGCTGTTGTGCCTGGGAGTTGGCTCGATCATCGCGATGCCGGCAGCAGGCGCCTTGGCATCGCGCTACGGCTGCCGTCGCGTACTGACCGCAGGGACGCTCATGATCTGCCTGGCCCTGCCGATGCTGGCCACTGTCAGTTCGATCCCCTTGTTGATCGCAGGGTTGTTCCTGTTCGGCGCGGGCCTGGGCACCGTGGATTCCACCGTCAATCTGCAAGCGGTGATTGTCGAGCGCGCCAGTGGTAAAACCATGATGTCGGGCTTCCATGGTTTATTCAGCCTGGGGGGCATCGTCGGCGCAGCGGGGGTTGCCGGGTTGCTGGGCCTGGGCCTGTCGCCACTGCAGGCGACGCTGGTAGTGGTGGCTATCATGGTTGTGGCGCTGCTCAAGGCCGCACCGCACCTCCTGCCTTATGGCAGTGAAAGCTCCGGCCCGGCTTTTGCGGTGCCACATGGTGTGGTGTTGTTTATCGGTTGCCTGTGTTTCATCGTGTTCCTGGCCGAAGGTGCCGTGCTGGATTGGAGTGCTGTATTCCTCAGTGCCGAGCGCGGCCTGGATGAAGCTTACGCCGGCCTTGGCTACGCGGCATTTGCCTTGACCATGACCGCTGGGCGTTTGACCGGTGATGCCATTGTCCGACGCCTGGGGGCAACGCGAGTGATCGTGATCGGGGGCACCTTGGCGTGTGTCGGCCTGCTCATCGCGACGCTATTACCCGCCTGGGAAACTGCATTGCTTGGATACGCATTGGTGGGTGCCGGGTGTTCGAATATCGTGCCGGTGCTGTACACCGCCGTCGGCAAACAAAAGGTCATGCCGGAGCATATTGCGGTGCCGGCCATCACCACGCTCGGTTATGCCGGCATTCTCGCCGGCCCTGCGGTAATCGGCTTTATCGCCCATGGCAGCAGCCTGAGCACCGCCTTTGTATTGATTGCGGTGTTGCTGGCGGCCGTGGCCATCAGCGGCAAAATCCTCAAGGTATAGGCCCGGCAGTCAGCGCGCTTTGCGAGCATCGTCCTGCTCCCGCCAGCGCTCGAGGCTTTTGTTGCTCAGCCAACCCTCTTTGTGGGGTGGGCCAAACAGTCGTGTGCCGTTGGCACGTTCCAATGAAGGCAGCAAACCTGGGCGTTCGATAATGTTCTTCGCCGTGTAGACACACAACTCACTGTATTGGGGCCTGGGCATGCCGGTAGACGTATCCAGTACAGGGCTGCCCTTCTGATCAACTTCGTAAGGGTCCTGCATGACCGCCTTGAGCTTGGCAATCTCAACGTACTGGTGTTGTTCGAACAGGAAGGTGCGGTCCATTGTCTTGTCTCTCAACTGTTCAAACTGGCTTTGCAGCGCTTGCACCACTTGCGCGTTGCCATGGGTATGAAACGGATCCTGGCTGAACACACTCGCCGAGCTGTTGCCATGCAAAGCCTGGGCTGCCGCACTGAGGCTGTCACGCGTGATATCGCCGTCGCGGCTGAAGATGGTGTCGCTTAACCGCGCACGCTTGAGAATTTCCCTGACGACCTGAATGGCGCCGTCCAGTGCCTCGTTTTCACCCATGGGTTGAGCGGCGATCCGCTGCAATGACATCCAGGTCAAGCGCCCCTCATTAAGGAAGGGGTGCAACAGGCCAAAGGCTTTTTCAAGGGCCTTTGCCAACTGCTTGTCCGTTGAAGTTTCACCCGGCAGGGAACTGCTCGCCCGTTCAGCGGGGAAGTTCTGTAGGTCTCGATGACTTAGAGCGGATAACGTTCCGCGCAAAAGAGTGGGCTGGCGAAAGATCCCTCGCTCCGGCACGGAAGAAGCTTCCTGCCAAGTGACCGGTGATAGCGTCGTTGCTCGCGCAGCTGACCCGCCAGGGGCGAGAGGCCGGCCGGGAGGTAGTACACCCTCGATTTTCATGGGTTTTCTCCAACTCTATTCAGATGCATATCCGCTTGGTGACCTGTGTCGGAATGACAAGATCAACGAATGGATTCCACTCGGACAAGCACCTCATGTGTGGTTGGAGGGAGACGGCAGTTCCGGATGAGCAGCGAATACCAATGACAATATGTAAAAGCCCAGGCAAGGCAGCATCAACCTGACTTTCGACTACGCCACCACGTCGCCAGGCTATTGATCAGCCCGGTGCTTTTCAGTGAATCAGCGCGGGCCACTGGGACCTGGCGGTCAGCCAACATGCCCCGGGAAAAATCATCCGCAACGGGCGCCTGAAATTTTCGCTCGCCGGCAAACGCTTTCATGCGGCGGGCTTGGGCCACATATTCCTGCGCGGCAGTGGGCATACCTTCTGATACTCCGCCCTTCTCGGACAGCGCAGGGTTTACTTGCTGGGTGTTTTGCAGAAGTTCAAGGCGGCAGGATTGGGAGGAATTAAACGAAGTTGAAGTCATGTGTTTTCCCTCAGGCGAAATCTGAAAAGCAGTGGGCCAATGCACCACCGCAGTTACCACCTATGTGGCAAATAAGCGTAAGCCGTTCCTTAAATGATTGAATCAGGCGCCGTTTTCGCAGCACAGCGCCTGAAGGCGGGTTATTGCGACAGTAAGGCCAATGCTTTGCGACGGATCTTTCCATCACCGTCGGCACTGACGAGGTTATCCAACAGTTTGAGCAGGTCGCCCCGTTTCATGACTGCCTGGGCCAATTGGATCAGGTGATCCTTGGCTGCATCGCCTGTGAGCTCCTGACTTGCGAGTTTCCTCAAGTCTTTGAATTTCAGGTGTGGCCCGCCGCTCCCATCCTTGAGTTCATCGAAATGCTCGAGCATTTCAGCGGCCAATTCCTTGTCAGTCTTGTACTTGAAGTAGTTATCTCCCTGGATAACCGCGTTCAGGCTTTTCCAATCAATAAGATCATTCAACGCACCGGTGCGACCGTCCCGGTCAAGCGCCGCCATCAGCTCCGGACGTCGCAGCAGCTCATTGGCCAAGCGGGCGTTTTCCCTCATGACCGGGTTAGGTGACCATCCTCGTTTCGCCATCGCAAGAATGCTGTCAACGCTGATAGACCCAGGGTTATTTGGATCTCTAAACGCGTTGAAGCTGTCGCGCAATTGCTGCGCCAACTCTTCGTTACTCTTTAATGAGTATTGCGGATCCGGCCTGCCGGGGGCGACCGGATAAGGCCTACCCCCTGCAGTAGGGTCGGGGCGCGGCGGTGGATTGCTTGCCCCGGGGTTGGGCCTTGGCGGCGGGTTGCTGCAGCCCGGATGCATGGGCGGCCGATGCCCCAGAAACCAATGACTGAGCCAGCGCTTGAGTTGGCTCAGTAAGTGATGCAGCCCGGGAGGGTTGTGTTGATGGCCAAGCACATCAGCCGCGGTTGTTGCCGGCTGATGGTGATC
Organism: Pseudomonas sp. W15Feb34; assembly: GCF_023127765.1. Taxonomy (NCBI): domain Bacteria; kingdom Pseudomonadati; phylum Pseudomonadota; class Gammaproteobacteria; order Pseudomonadales; family Pseudomonadaceae; genus Pseudomonas; species Pseudomonas sp. W15Feb34. Next base: position 42,988 of record NZ_SPKN01000048.1, on the reverse strand, counting down.
GAACACCGGCCCGGCCTTGTTTTGCGTGGTCGGGAAGTTGACATGGGCAGCACGCTGATCATTGAAAGAAGGCGCAGCAGGTGCCTCGCGAGTGTTTTTGACGACAGCCTTGCCAGTGACTTGTGAACGGTCTGGCGTTGTTGAAGCAGAGACGGATGTATCCATCGATACAGACATAGGTTTCTCCATTGCAGTAGGCGCGATTTCAGCTTGTCGCTCCAACGCAGTGTCGAAGCCCATCAGCTTTCCCATGTGTGGTTTTGTGTCGGAAACAGTTCCTGACGCAGCAACAATACGTGCTTTGACGGTGTAGGAAACAGATCAGGCAGGCTTGCATTACGCCGGGCGCGGGCAAAAAAAATCGCAACCCTTGGGCTGCGATTATTGCCATCAACCGAAGATCAGAATCCAACGCTTGCCTGTACGAAGAACGTGCGCGGCTCGCCCAGGTATATCCCGGCGTTATTGTCGCTGGAGCGTGTGTAATGTTGCTGGTCGAAGAGGTTTTTCACCCCCACGCCAAGTTTCAGGTTCGACAGTTGCGCACCGAAGTCATAACCGCTGCGCACGTTGACCGAAACATAACCCGGAATATCACCGTACTGGCCGTCAGCGGTGCCTTGGGTGATATAGGTGGTGCCGGTGCCTGGCGCACGCTGGCCAGACTGAGCATAGACGTCCAGGTTGTGCGTCCAGTGATTGACATCGTAACGCAGGCCCAGGGTCGCCACTTCACGGGAATACAGCGGCAGATCGCGGCCCTTGAACGGTACGTCGCCCTCGGAGGTGGCCTTGGTGTAGGTAAAGCCGGCGTTGGCGGTCAGACCGTCGAGGCGCGGGTCAAGATTGGACAGGTCGTAGTGGGCCGACGCTTCGATACCGGCGTGCTTGGTGGCGCCGAGGTTGGTCCAGCCTACGTCATTGCTGACGTATTGCAGTTCATCCGAGAAGTCGATGTAGAACAGCGTCACTTCGCCGCCCCAGATGCTGTCGTTGTAGCGCGTCCCGATCTCGTAGGTCTTGGCTTTTTCCGGGTTCAGACCGTTGGCGGTCTGGTTGCCGGTACCACCCTGCCCCAACTGGAAATACTGCAAGCTGCCGAAGGAGGTTTCGTAGTTGGCGAACAGTTTCCATGCGTCGCTGACGTGGTACATCACGCTCAGGGCCGGTAGCGGTTCATTGTTGTGAATCTCGCGGCGTTTTTCCTCGGTACGCTTGCCGTTCAAGGCCACTACCGGGCGGTCATGCCATTCGGTGCGGATGTCTTCAAAGCGGATGCCCGGCGTGATGGTCCACTGGCCGATGTCGATTTTGTTGTCGATGTAGAAAGCGCTGGCTTCGGTGCCGCCGGTGCGGTCTTGATAAACGTGGCCGTCGCTCTGCCCACCTGGCGTGGGTACGTTGTTGACCAGGTTAAGGCTGGTGGCCTGCTCGTGCATGCCTTCCTTCAAGTAGCGGTAGCCAACGCTGACTTCCTGCATGCTGGGGCCCACATCGAACACATGGGACACCCGTGGCTCGATGCCGAAGGTGTAGTAGGTGCGTGGGTAGGAACTGAGGGTTTTCAGATCGCGGTTGGCGATGTTGCTGCCTCGGAAGCTGTCGGAATAGTAGGTCAGCACTTCAGCCTGGGTACGGTCGTCAATCTGGCGGATGTACTTGAAGGACACGTCCTTGCGGCGGCCGCTGAAGTTGTCCCAGTCGCGCACCGACTGGTACGGGTTGGCGTCAAACTGCTCCTGGGTCAGGCCGCCGGGCATGTCGGCGCTGGCATCGTAATAGTGGAAGTTCAGCGAGAAGTCGTCTTGATCGGTCGGCGCCCAGTGGGTCTTGAAGATTACATCGTCAATGTCGTTGGAATTGTTGCTGTTGCGATAGCCGTTGCCATTGACCCCGGAGTACAGCAGCGCGGCGCCGATGCCGTTGTCGGCGGTGCCGCCGATAAACGCATTTTCGACGTGCTTCCAGCCACCGTGGGCGGACGTTTGCAGGGTAGTGCCGACTTCCCCGGAGAATTTTTCCGGGATGGCGCGGGTCACGAAATTGATCACGCCGCCGACGTTCTGCGGGCCATAGCGCACGGACCCGGCACCACGCACGACGTCGATGCTGTCAAGGTTACCGGCGGAAATGGGCGCCATCGACAGTTGCGGCTGGCCGTACGGGGCGAAGGCTGCCGGTACGCCGTCAATCAGCACGGTGGAGCGTGGCGACAGGCGTGAGGTCAAGCCGCGTACGCCGACGTTGAGAGAAATATCGCTGCCCCCGGTGCCATTGGATTCCTGTACCTGCACGCCAGGCACGCGGCGCAATACGTCGCCGACGTTCATCGCGCCCTGCTCCACCATGGCTTCGCGGCGCACCACCGTGCGTGCACCCGCATGGTTTTGCACCACGGCGGCATCGGCATCGCCGAGCCAGTCGCCCACCACCTTGATGTCGGTGACGCCCAGTTCCAGCGGCGAGCCAGCTTCGCCAGTGCCGGAGCTCAGCGTGCGCAAGGTTACGGAGCCTACGTCGATCTGGTAATCCAGCCCACTGCCTTGCAGCAATTGGCGCAGGGCTTGTTCAGGCGAGAGGTTGCCATCCACTGCTGGGGCTTGCTTGCCGGCGACCATGTCGGGGCTGAAGAACACTTGCAGGGAGGTCTGCTGGCCCAGTTGGCTCAAGGCTGCGCCCAGGGGCTGGGCGCGAATATGAACGCCCTCGCCAGCCTGTGCGGCAGGCAGCGCGATGCTGACTGCAATAGCCAGGGCGAGAGGCGCCCAGCGGGAGATTTTATTGTTGTGGAGGGCGAGTTTTTTCACGTCGAACCTAGTCCTGTGATCGCAAAAATGTGCGGCTGTTAATGCAAACCAGTTGCAGTTGCAGGAGAAGACGAACAATGCGAAAAAAACCTGAATGTCAGCGTGAAATAATTTCCTGGCTGCCGTCCGGCAAGGTGCGCAAGGCAACCGGCAGAATATGTGGCAAGGCTTTGAGCAAGGCGTCGGTGTCACTGGCGTTGAACACGCTGGTCAGACGCAGGTTGCCCACCGCTGCCGTGGTGATGCGCAACGGTTGCTCGCGATAACGCGACACTTCCCGCGCCACTTCGGCCAGGCTAGCGTTGTTGAACACCAGTTTGCCGGTGCGCCATGCGGTCAGCTCTTCAGGGTTTACGGCATAGGCCGCAGCCACTTCGCCCTGAGTATCGACATGAGTGCCCCGGCCGGCGGTGAGCGTCACGACTTGAGCCGACGCTCGTCCCTGCACCTTGACGGTGCCGGTCTCGACCACCACGCGGGTGCGGTCGTCATCGCGACGCACATCGAAGCGTGTGCCGGTGACCGTTACCTGCCCTGCCCCGGCGGCCACCACGAACGGGCGACTGGCGTCGTGCTCGACACTGAACATCGCCTCACCCTGCTTGAGCTCAATGCCCCGCCGACCTTTTTCGTAGTGAACCGCAACCACACTGCGGCTGTTGAGGTCCATCACAGAGCCGTCTGGCAAGGCCACCTGGCGCTGCTCGCCCACCCGGGTAGTGAACTCGGCGCTGTAGAGCTTGGACTGGCCCAGCCCGCTGAACAAACCCAGGCCCACGGCAATGGCAACCACACCGGCCGCTACCGCATAGCGCAACACCGCCCCACCCCTGGGGCGCTCGGCCGGCGCATCGCACAAAGCCTGCAAACGGGGTTGGGGCAGCAGATCCGTGGCGCTCCACAGCCCTTGCAGCACATCGAACTCATATTGGTGTTCGGGCTGCTCGGCACGCCAGGCCTCGAAACGTTGCCGTTCTTCGGCGTTCAACGGGCCGTCTTGCAGGCGCACAAACCATTGCGCCGCTTCGTCACGGACACGCTTATCCATCGTGGAAGATCCTGTTTCAAAGCGGGTCATGGCGCCATTGCATCCAGGTGGTCACGCAGATGCCGCAGGGTGCGGATCATATACTTCTCAACCATGTTTTTAGACAGCCCCAGGCGCACGGCGATTTCCTGTTGGGTGAGCCCCTCGATTTTCTGCCAGATAAAAATCTTGCGACAGTTGAGCGGCAACTCGACCAGGGCCCGCTCGATGGAGTCGGCCAACTGAATCGCGTGCATGTAATGCTCCGGATCACCGCTGTGGGGGGCGTGATCAACGGCCTGCAACGTCAACGCCGCGCGGCGTTCTGCGCGCCGGTAGGCGTCCACCGCGATATTGCGCGCGGTTTGATGCAGGTAGGCGCGCGGTTGTGCAACCTCGCTGGCGTCGGACTCAAGCACTCGCACAAAAGTGTCGTGGGTCAGGTCCTCGGCTTGCTGACGGTTCCTCAAGCGGCGCGTCCAGGTGCCGATCAACTCTTCGTAGTGCTCGAAAAAGCCTGTTCTGCGGGGCGGCTGAGGATTCATCGCGAAGGCACTGAGGAGGCGGGGCGTGAATAGTAATGCTTCCTATTAAGTGGGGCAATTGCTGTCCATCGCCGGTACGCCCGCCGCACTCAAACCCCTCAACTTTTTGAAATCACGCTACTCATGTATTGATGCAGATCGCGGAAGTCCTGAACGCTCCACGCGTGCGGCGCTATCTTCACACCGTTGTCCTTCAACGTCTTTGGAATCAGGTTGCCATTTGGGCGAAGTATTATCGACGAGACGATCACGCCCGGATAATCATGCAGCCGCTGTTTGAACGCGGCGGTTGTAAGGTCAGGCGTGGGGGGATTGCTTTTTTTAGCTAATGGCCCGGTGGCCTTTATATCGGGTCCATGGCACACGCCGCATCGCTGTAGATAGAGCGTTTTTCCATTGCTGTTTTCCGCAACAGCCAATGATGTCTGAGCCAGTGATAAAACGGCTGATAAGCCAATGAGTAAACTTTTCATCCTTGGGGTGCGTGTCGACATACACATTCCTTTGCTCCATCCCTTACCTTTTGTTTTCAGCATATTACGATAAACCTTTGCCTTGCGCCCCGGCGCTACACCTGCGGCCCGCGGTCTAGGCGTACAAGCCGTGCGGTGAACTTCCGCTCCCCGCCGCCAGTCATCTGAAAGGACTCGGATAAACACAGTGGGTGGGCGATGCAGATTTCCTTGCAGCAACAAGTGGCTCTGGTCACCGGCGCCAGTTCCGGCATCGGTGCTGGCGCAGCCAAAGCCCTGGCCGACGCGGGCGCGGCAGTGGTGCTTAACTACAATTCCCAGGCGGCCCCCGCCGAGGCTCTTGCCGCACAGATCAATGCCAACGGCGGTCGGGCGCTTGCCATCGGTGGCGATGTGTCCAAGGAGGCTGATGTCGAGCGCCTGTTCGCACAGACCCTCGATGCCTTCGGCCACCTGGATATTCTGGTGGCCAACTCCGGCCTGCAAAAAGACGCCAACCTGGTCGACATGAGCCTCGAGGACTGGAACACCGTGATCGGTGTCAACCTCACCGGGCAGTTCCTCTGTGCCCGAGCGGCGGTGCGTATCTTCAATCGTCAGGGCGTTCGTGAGGGCGTGTCACGAGCGGCCGGCAAAATCATCCATATGAGTTCGGTGCATCAAGTCATTCCGTGGGCCGGGCATGTGAATTATGCAGCGTCCAAGGGCGGCGTGGAGATGCTGATGCGCACCCTCGCCCAGGAAGTCAGCGAGCAACGCATCCGCATCAACGGCGTTGCGCCGGGGGCCATTCGTACGGCGATCAACCGTGCAGCCACTGAAGGCGCTGCGGAGAAAGAGTTGCTCAAATTGATTCCTTATGGCCGCATCGGCGATGTAGAAGATGTGGCCAATGCAGTGGTGTGGCTGGCCAGTGATGCTTCTGATTACGTGGTCGGCAGTACGTTGTTCATCGATGGCGGCATGAGCCTTTATCCGGAGTTTCGCGGCAATGGTTGATCTGAAAAAAGAACCCCAAAGCGCCATCGATGCCCACGGCATCATCGGCGACATGCGCAGTGCCGCACTGGTAAACGACCGTGGCAGCATCGATTTTTTCTGCTGGCCGGAATTCGACAGCCCGTCGATCTTCTGCGCACTGCTCGACACGCCCGACGCCGGTACCTTCCAGCTTACCCCGGACCTGCCTAACGCCCGCCGCGAGCAGATCTACCTGCCTGACACCAACGTGCTGCAAACACGCTGGCTGAGTGACGAGGCGGTGGTGGAAATCACCGACCTGCTGGCCGTCAGCGAAGACGTTGACGATTTGCCGCTGCTGATTCGCCGCGTACGGGTAGTCAGTGGCCAGGCAACTCTGCACCTGCGTTGCGCCGTGCGCCACGACTACGCCCGTGCCAAGACCCACACCACAGCCGATGACAGCGGCGTGCTGTTCAGCGCCGACGGTCAGCCCGGCCTGCGCCTGGTAGGCAGCCACCCGCTGACCCTCGAAGAAAATGCAGTCGTATCCCGCTTCACCCTGGCCCAGGACGAGGGCGCCGAATTTGTGCTCGGCGGCCAGGATGATCCGCGGGTGGTCAACAACTGCACGGACCTGTACCTGGAACGCACCCTCAAGTTCTGGCGCGGCTGGATCTCCCAGTCCAATTACCGTGGGCGCTGGCGCGAAATGGTCAACCGCTCAGCCTTGGCGTTGAAGCTTTTGACCTCGCGCAAGCACGGCGCAATCATCGCCGCCGCCACCTTCGGCCTGCCGGAAAGCCCCGGCGGCGAGCGCAACTGGGATTACCGCTATACCTGGATACGCGATGCGTCGTTTACCGTCTACGCGTTCATGCGCCTGGGGTTTGTCGAGGAAGCCAACGCCTATATGCGCTGGCTCAAAGGCAGAGTCAGCGACTGCTGCGGCCAGCCGACCAAAATCAATATTCTCTACGGCATCGACGGTCGCCAGGAGTTGCCGGAAACCACACTCGATCATTTGCGCGGCCACGGCGGCGCCCAGCCGGTGCGCGTGGGCAACGAAGCGTTCGACCAGATCCAGCTGGATATCTACGGCGAACTGATGGACGCGGTGTATCTGGTCAACAAGTACGGCGAAGCCATTTCCCACGAAGGCTGGAAACATACGGTGGAAGTGGTCGACCAAGTGTGTGAGATCTGGAACCGCAAAGACGTAGGCATCTGGGAAATGCGCGGCGAGCAACACCACTTTCTGCACTCGCGCCTGATGTGCTGGGTGGCCTTGGACCGAGCTATTCGCCTCGCCTCCAAACGCTCGCTGCCCGCCCCATTCGCGCGCTGGGACCAGACACGCCAGGCTATCTACGCCGACATCTGGAGCAACTTCTGGAACGAAGAGCGCGGGCATTTCGTCCAGCATATCGGCAGCACGGCGCTGGACGGCTCGATGCTGTTGATGCCGCTGGTGCGCTTCGTTGCGGCCACCGACCCGCGCTGGCTGGCGACGCTGGAAGCGATCCAGAAAAGCCTGGTGCGCGACGGCATGGTCTACCGCTACCGCAATGACGACAGCCAGATCGATGGCCTGCAAGGCACCGAAGGCGCATTTGCCGCCTGCTCGTTCTGGTACGTGGAATGCCTGGCCCGCGCCGGGCAAGTGGAAAAGGCCCACCTGGAGTTCGAACAGCTGCTGCGCTACGCCAACCCGCTGGGACTGTACGCCGAAGAATTCGACAGCCAGGCTCGGCACTTGGGCAACACACCTCAGGCGTTGAGCCACCTGGCATTGATCAGTGCGGCAACGTTCCTGGACCGCAAACTCAGCGGGGAGAAGACTGTATGGCAACCCTGACCTCCCCGGCCGCGCTGTTGTATGTACGCACGTCCATGCTAGACGTGGCTTACGAGACGCACGGCCCCATCGCGGGCGAGCCGGTGATCCTGCTGCATGGCTTCCCTTATGACCCTCGCGGTTATGACGAAATCGCGCCGGTGCTGGCCGAGCGTGGTTATCGGGTGTTGGTCCCCTATTTGCGCGGTTATGGCCCGACGCGGTTTATCAACGACCAGGTCATGCGCTCCGGCCAACAGGCGGCGTTGGCCAAGGACCTGCTGGATTTCATGGATGCGCTGTCCATTAAGCAGGCCACGCTCGCCGGGTATGACTGGGGTGGGCGCGCGGCGTGTATTGTCGCGGCGCTATGGCCCGAGCGGGTACGCGGCTTGGTGACGGGGGACGGTTACAACATCCAGGACATCGCCAAGTCCCTCGAGCCTCGGGCACCGGAAACCGAGCATCGATTGTGGTACCAGTATTACTTCCACACCCAGCGTGGGGTCGACGGTTTGACCGCCAATCGACAAGAGCTGTGTGAGTTGTTATGGCGGCTTTGGTCGCCGACCTGGCGTGAAGGGCCAAGTCTGTATGGCAAGACTGCGCCGTCATTTGATAACCCGGACTTTGTCGCGGTGGTGATTCACTCTTACCGCCATCGTTTCATGTATGCGCCGGGTGATCCTGCGCTGGAATCCATTGAGCAGGCATTGGTGCAGCAACCGGCGATAACGGTGCCCAGCATTTCGTTATGCGGGGCCGACGACGGTGTGGGCCCGCCGCCGCTTGTGGATGACGATGTGGAGCACTTCAGCGTTTTTTATCGACGGCAGGTTTTGCCAGGCATTGGTCATAATGTTTTCCAGGAAGCGCCCCAGGTCACGCTTGAAGCATTACTGGAACTACTGGAGCGCTGAAAAACGCTCCCGGTAAGCTTGAGGCGTCACTGACAAGGCCCGCACAAAGCTGCGGCGCAAAGTCTCTTCACAGCCAAAACCGCACTGCATGGCGATACGTTTGATGGAGGTCGTGCTGTCTGCCAATTGCCGGCGCGCAGTTTCGACACGGATCAGTTCCACGGCCCGGGCCGGGGTCTGGCCGGTCTCGGCGCGGTAATGGCGCACAAAGCTACGCTCGCTCATGCCAGCCTGGGCCGCCAGGGTGGCGATGTTCAGATCCAGCGTCAGATGGTCGGCGATCCAAGCGTGCAGGTCGGCAAAGCGGCTGTCGCTCCTTTGCAGGGATAACGTCACGCTAAATTGCGACTGACCGCCAGGGCGCTTGAGGAATACCACCAAGTGGCGCGCCACTTCCAAGGCAATGGCGCGACCCAGGTCATCCTCTACCAGGGCCAGGCACAGGTCGATCCCGGCGGTCACACCAGCAGACGTCCACACGGCGCCCTGCTGGATGAAAATCGGATTGGCCTCCACCGTGAGTGCGGGAAACTTGCGCGCCAGTTCTTCACACCGCGTCCAGTGCGTGGCCACTCGGCAACCATCGAGCAAACCGCTGGCGGCCAGCAGAAAGGCCCCGGTGCACACCGAAGCCATGCGCCGGGTGTGCCGGGATTTATCGCGCACCCATTGCACCAGTGTCGGGTCTTCGGCGGCAGCGTACACGCCCCAGCCACCGGCGATCACCAGGGTATCGCAAGGCGCGTCGATGGCGGGCAGCGGTTCAGCCAGCAGCGCCAGGCCGGCAGAAGTCCTCACCGGTTCAGGCTGAGCGGCGATCACGTTCACCGCGTAGGGCAACGGTAAACCACGTTGGCGCAACAGGTCATTAGCCGACGCAAACACTTGCATAGGCCCGGTGACATCGAGCACCTGGGCATTTTCAAAAGCGAGTACATGAATAATCTTGGGCATGATTGGCGTGATTAGTGGGCTCAATGGCGTACACGCCAAAGCCTAGGCTTCTACAGTGCGGTCGTCCATTTCTTTCGGAGCTTGCACCATGACCTTGCAGATCGGCTTTCTGTTGTTCCCCGGCATCCAGCAACTGGACCTGACCGGCCCCTATGATGTCCTCGGTTCGCTGCCAGACGTGAAGCTTCACCTTGTATGGAAAGACCTCGCGCCGATCACCTCCAGCACTGGCCTGGTGTTCACGCCGACCATTACTTACGCCGACTGCCCGAACCTGGATGTGCTCTGCGTACCCGGTGGCGCCGGTGTGGGCCCGTTGATGGAAGACCCGCAAACCCTGGATTTTCTCAAGGCCCAGGCACAGACAGTGCGCTACCTGACCTCGGTGTGCACCGGCTCATTGGTATTGGGCGCAGCAGGGTTGCTGCGCGGTCGCAAGGCCACCACCCACTGGGCCTACCACCACCTGCTCGCCCCGCTCGGTGCTGTTCCCGTGCAGGAGCGCGTGGTGCGTGACGGCAACCTGTTTACCGGCGGCGGGATCACCGCCGGCATCGACTTTGCCCTGACCCTGGCCGCAGAGTTGTACAGCGAAGCGGCGGCGCAACTGGTGCAACTGCAGATCGAATATGCGCCGGCCCCACCGTTTGACTCCGGCCGCCCGGAGACTGCGCCCCGATATGTACTGGAGGAAGCCAACAAGCGCACGGTGGAGTCACGCAGAGTGCGTGGGGAGATTGTTGCGCGGGCGGCTGCGCGGTTGGGGTGAATGTTCATCCGTGGCGAGGGAGCAATCTCCCTCGCCACAGTACAGCGCTGTTTCTTAACTGACAGGCATCGCCGTTACTGCGCTCGCGTCTCGCCGCCTCCCTCTACTACCCGATCAACCAGCAACTGAACGCCCTCTACCATCCGGCAAATCCCCAACACCACACTGCGTTGCGAACCTTCAACCTGTACGGACCGGACACGCTGTTCAAAAGTGAGCCGCCGTCAGGGCGGAACCCTGAGTGGCCGTTACCGCAGGAATGGATATGTACTCGGTATGACTGTGTCGGCTGTCAGGCCGCCTTCGCGAGCAAGCCCGCTCCACATTTGGATCGCGGGGTGTCAGGTAGAGAAGCATCGCCTGTCAGGCCGCCATCGCAGGCAAGCCAGCTCCCACAATTGGATTGTGAGGTGTCAGGTAAATGAGCATCGACTGGCAGGCCGTTACGGGAGCAAGCTCCCTCGCCACACAGAAACCTGCTTGGCTTCCCGCGTGTCGTCAGGCAGGACGCGACATCACCGCCAAGCGCACGGCCAACGCCATCAGCACCGCCGCCAAACCCCACTTCTGCAGCCAGGCGCTTTTGGTGCGTTTGGCGAAGAAGCGGCTGAGCGCCCCGCCAAACATGCCCAGCAGTACATGAAACACACTCGCGATCAGCGTCAGCACGGCGCTCGCAGGCTCTACAAAAATTGTGCTGGATACATTACTGACGCAGCAAACCAGTGATTGCTGAATGCCACAACCAACGTCTAGAATGCGAAACATTATCAATTAAGCCTGCTGCGCCAGGATGACCATGTCGAGCGATCACCCACTGGACCATGCCGCCATCGGCCAGCTATACCAAGCCCACCATTCCTGGCTGCGCGGCTGGTTGAGCCGACGCACCGGCTGCCGTGAACACGCCGCTGACCTGGCGCAGGAAACCTTTGTGCGCCTGCTCAACGCGCGCAAGCAACAGACCTTGCAGCAGCCGCGTGCTTACTTGAGCAGCATCGCGCGCAGTTTGATGATCGACCAATACCGACGCCGCGAACTGGAACGTGCCTACCTGGAAAGCCTGGCGCACTTTCCTCAAGTCGAGGTGCCGAGCGAAGAAACCCGCCTGCTGATCCTCGACAGCCTGGCGCGCATCGACCGCTTGCTCGACCAGCTCAAGCCACGGGTGCGCGAGGCGTTTCTGTTGGCCCAACTGGACGGCCTGACCTGCGCGCAAATCGCCCTGCGCCTGGGCGTGTCCAAGGCCACGGTGGAGCGTGACCTGTCCAAGGCACTGCACGCCTGCTATCGGTTACGTTATGCCGAATGCTGATCCGCGCCTGGTGGACCAGGCCATCCAGTGGATGATCAAGCTGCGCTTCAACACCGCTGACGACGCCAGCACGGCGGCCTTTGAGCAGTGGCTGCACACCAGCGCCGCGCATCAACTGGCGTGGCAGCGCGTGGCGACCATGAATGACGACTTCACCCAACTGCCGGCGCATGTCAGTCGCCATGCCCTCGATGGCGCACGCCAACGTATCAGTCGGCGTGAAGGCTTGAAGCTGCTGGGCTTGTTTGCCGGCGCCGCCGGGTTGGCCTGGCTGGGTCGCGACTACACGCCCCTGCCCGCCCTGATGGCCGACTACCGCACGGCCACCGGCGAGCGGCGCTGGGTGGCGTTGAACGATGGCAGCAAGGTCCAGCTCAACAGCGCCAGTGCCATCGATATCACCCTGAATGCCGAGCGGCGTCTGGTGAACCTGCGTCAGGGTGAAGTGTTGGTCAATACCGGCGCTGACAACCGTCCGTTCTGGGTGCACACCCGCGATGGTTACCTGCGCACCCTCGGCACGCGCTTTGTGGTACGTGAAGAAGCCCAAGGCACGCTGCTGGCTGTGCAACAGGGTGCGGTCGCGGTGTATGCCGACAGCCATGACGCCAGCGCACGCCAAATGATCAAGCCGGGCGAACAGGTGCTGTTCAACCGTAGCGGCATTCGCCCTTCTCCCACCAATGGCCTGGATCCCTGGGCCTGGAGCGACGGCGTCATCAGCGCCCACAATATGCGCCTTGACGACTTCCTGGCCGAACTGGGCCGCTACCGCAACGGCTTGCTCCGTTGCAGCGAAGCCGTCGCGGGGCTGCGGGTTTCGGGCACCTATCAACTGGAAGACACCGATCAGGTACTCAAGCTGGTGGCGCAATCGTTGTCGATCAATGTGACCTACCGCAGCCCCTATTGGGTGACCGTCTCCGCTCGGGTTTGAGCGGCCGAAAATAAATGAGGTGAATTCTCATTGCCATTCGACCTGTAAGGAAAGGCCGATCAACAGGCCGGTGTTGTCCACTTCCTTCAGGAGCATCCCGCGGTCATGCAAGCGTTCCCCTCCAAACGTTCCCCCCTCAGACACGCCCTCAATGCCACTCTTCTTGGCGCGTGCGTGGCAGCCAGCGCTTTGCCGTATACCGCAACAGCCCAGGAACCCGGCAGCGAGCGCCAGGCCCGCACCTGGAATATTGCGCCCGGGCCTCTGGCCGGCGCCCTTGATCAGTTTGCGCGGCAGGCCGGTATCAGCCTGTCGTATGACGCGGGCAGCGTGGCCGGCAAAAGCAGCCCGGGGCTGAGCGGCACCCTGGCCCCACAACAGGCCCTGAGCCAGTTGCTTCAGGGCCAGGGTTTGCAGGCGCAAAGCCAGGGCCAGAACGCCTGGTTACTGCTACCTCAGCAGCAAGCCGGCTCGGCACTGAACCTGGGCGCCACCACCATCACTGGTGATCGTCTAGGCGCCACCACCGAAGGCAGCGGTTCCTACACCACCGGTGCGGTGACCATCGGCAAGGGTGAACACAGCCTGCGACGCACGCCGCAATCGGTGAGCGTGATGACCCGCAAGCTGATGGATGACCAGAACATCACCACCATCGACCAATTGCTGGAGCGCACGCCAGGGATCACCAGCTACGAGTCGCCCATGGGCGGCAAGTATTTTTACTCCCGGGGCTTCAAGATGCTCGGCCAGTACCAGTTCGACGGCGTGCCGCTGGACATCGGCAAGGACTACATACAGGCCGACAGTTTCAGCGCGAACATGGCGATTTATGACCGGGTGGAGGTGCTCAAAGGCGCCGCCGGTATGCTCAAGGGCGCCGGCACCGCCAGCGGTGCAGTGAACTTCGTGCGTAAGCGGCCCCAGGCCACCCCGACCACCAGCCTCGGGCTGTCGGCGGGCACTTGGGATAACTACCACGCCGAACTCGACACCGGCGGCCCGTTGAATGACAGCGGCACAGTGCGCGGCCGTGCGTCGGTCAGCCAGCAGAATCGTGGCTCCTACATGGACCTTGCCAAGCGCCAGGACCAGGCGTTTTACGCGGCGCTGGACATGGATGTCAGCCCTGACACCACCCTAGGCTTCGGCGCCAGCTATGAGGATGTCGACGCCACACCGTGCTGGAGCGGCCTGCCGCGCTACCGCGACGGCAAAAGCCTCGGCCTGAGCCGCTCCACCTGCCTGGGCCAGGCCTGGAACGATTGGCAAAGCCAGCGCACCACGCTGTTCGCCGATCTGACCCATCACTTCAACGACGACTGGAAGCTCAAAGTCAGCGCCGTGCATAGCCGCAACCTGCAAGACATCAAATACGCCGCCAGCGAAAGCACCGTGGACTATGGCAACCCGGCCCCTACGCTCACCAGCTACGCCGCGCTGCTGGATTACGATCACAAGGACTACGGCCTGGATGCCTACATTGATGGTCAATTTGAAGCGTTTGGCCTGCAACATGAGTTGATCCTCGGCGCCAATGGCAGTCGTGGCACCCAGGACGATGTCTACGCGATCCGCAACCTGCCCCAGCGCCAAAGCGTTTTCAACCCCAACCACCACTTCCCGGAACCTGCCGACGATACCTTCTGGCCCAACATGTACCGTGGCGGCACGGTCAAGGAAACCGCCACCCAATACGGCGCCTACGCCACCTTGCGCCTGCGCCTGGCCGAACCATTGATGCTGGTTCTCGGCAGTCGCGTCAGTTGGTATGAAAACCGCCGTGAGTCCTTGAACCTGGCTTGGGGCGAGTGGGCCGACCAGGATGCACGCACCAAGGAAACCGGCGTGGTCACGCCGTTTGCCGCGCTGATCTACGACCTCAATGACAACCTTTCGGTGTACGCCAGCTACGCCGATATCTTCCAGCCACAAAGCTCCTACGCCACGGTCAGCGGTTCGGCGCTCAAGCCGAAAATGGGTGAGAACTACGAGCTGGGTATCAAGGGCGAATGGTTTGACGGGCGCCTCAACAGCTCCCTGGCGCTGTTTCGCGCCATCGAAAAAAACGCCGCCCAAACCGATTTCGAGACCCGCTGCGGCAGTTCCTCTGACGGCTACTGCTACACCGACACGGGCAAAGTTCGCGCCCAAGGGGTCGAGGCCGAGCTGAGCGGCGAATTGCTTGAACGCCTGCAAGTGTTTGGCGGCTACACCTACACGCAAACCAAGAACCTGAAGAACATCGACAGCGCAGCCGAAGGCGCGGTGTCCAACACCTACGTACCAAGGCATATGCTGCGTTTGTGGGGCGACTACCAGTTGGACGGTGCACTGTCAAAATGGACAGTCGGCGCAGGGGTCAACGCCCAAAGCAGCAACTACCGGTTGCAAACTATCAAACTGGAACAGGCCGGGTATGCGTTGTGGAATGCGCGCATTGCGTATCAGGTGGACGACACCTGGACTGTGGCGCTCAACGGCAACAACCTGTTCGATAAAAACTACTACCAGACCGTGGGTACCTCAGGCTGGGGTAATCTTTATGGAGAGCCGCGCAACCTCACGCTGAGCCTCAAAGGCAACTTCTAAACATCAGCAGTCCTTGCACCAGAGCCGGCAAGCCGGCTCTGGTTCGACAACCCCCCTTCCCCCGCCCTGCTTCTGTCAAAAAAAAGCTTTTTTCGCTGGCAGGCAAATCCCCACGTTTGTTCCTACACTCCAAAAAGCCATCATCGATTCTCGATTTTTCTGAAAGCCCGGCCTCCCATGTCAATAAATCGTCATATCATGGGAGCCTCATGAGAGCCATTGAAGGCAAGGGCAAAAAAAGCCAAATCATTGACACGGAACCTCAAGGAAGCCACTATTTAGCCATCACTCCGTAAATTCCTGCGTCTGAACAGGCATTACGTATTACCCAGCAACTGCAGTTGTTCGATTTGCACCACTTGTAAAGCAAACCTGCCTTATGGATGAGCAAAACGAATAGGAACGTTCTGGTGGTGTATTGAGGATCTGATCTATGCGCGGTAAATCGTCGGTCGATAGCCTGTTTTTGACTCGTCCCGGTTTCGTTGAGTTTTTTGTCGTCTTCGTAAAACTGATCCACGGCCTCACTGCTGTAGTGCCGGCAATTATCCTGTTGTTCTACCCGGAACCCGTCGCCGAGCACATGCGCAACCACTACCTTGGCCTGCTGGTATTCTTTGCGCTCTTGACCATCATTCTGTTCCAGGCCCTGGGGGTGTACTCCGAGGATCTGTTCAGCAATCGCCTGCGTTTTCGCGTGATGCTGGTGGCCTGGGTCTCAGCGTTTTGCATCCTGCTGTTCATGTACCAGATCCTGCTGCTGTTCCCACAGTTGAGCCCACGCAACCTGGCGGCTTGGTTCTCCATGAGCCTGGTGCTGTTTGGCGTGGAGCGGATATTGATGCTGCGCCTGTATCGCCATTTGATGAAGAACGGCAAATTCTTGCAGCGTACGGTGATCCTGGGTTTTACCGAGACGGCGGTGCATGTGGCTGAACACCTGTCGCGCAACAGCGATATCCGTTCCGGCCTGATCGGCTTTATCGACGACCGTACCGAGCGCATTCCCAAGGAATTGAGCCGCCTGCCCTTGCTGGGCAATACCCGCGACCTGGAAAAGCTGATCCGCTCCGAACAGGTCAACCAGGTCATGATCACCCTGCCCTGGGCTGCCGAGCAGCGTATCAACGGGCTGGTCAAACGCCTGCGGCAGATGTCGGTGAACGTCATGCTGGTGCCCGACATGGCTGCCTTGCGTTATGGGCATAACCGCATCACCGACGTGGGCGGCATCCTGATGTTCAACACCTCGCAGTTGCCGCTGCGCGGCTGGTCGCCCTTTATCAAGCGTTGCGAAGACCTGCTGCTGGCCAGCCTCGGCCTGTTGTTGCTGTCACCGGTGATGCTGGCGACGGCCATCGCGATCAAACTCGATTCCAAGGGCCCGGTGCTGTTTCGCCAGAAGCGCTTTGGCTACAACGACAACCTGATCCGAGTGTTCAAGTTCCGCTCGATGTACGTCGAACAGACCGACCTCAACGCCGAGAACCAGACCACACGCCAGGACCCGCGCATCACCCGGGTAGGCAGGATCATTCGCAAGACCAGCATTGATGAGCTGCCACAACTGTTCAACGTGCTGCTGGGCAATATGTCGATGGTCGGCCCGCGCCCCCACGCCACTGCCACCAAGGCCGCCGGGATTCCGTTCGAGCAAGCGGTCAGCGAATACAGCTCACGCCACCGGGTCAAGCCAGGCATCACCGGCTGGGCACAGATCAATGGCTACCGTGGCGAGACCGACACCCTGTTCAAAATCCAGAAGCGAGTCGAATACGACCTGGAATACATCGCCAAATGGTCGGTGTGGCTGGATCTGTACATCGTTTTCATGACGGTTCCGGCCGTCCTTTCCACCAAGGAAGTTTATTGATGAACCCTCTTAACGGATTGATCCCGTGCATCATCTCCGGTGGTTCGGGCACGCGGCTGTGGCCGGTTTCGCGGCAGAACATGCCCAAACCCTTCATGCGCATGCGCGACGACCAGAGCCTGCTGCAAAAGACCTTCCTGCGCGCCAGCCACTTGCCGGGGGTGGAGAGCATCCTGACAGTGACCAATCGTGACCTACTGTTTCGCACCCTCGACGACTACCGCGCGGTGAACACCCAGCGATTGGCCCTGGAGCTGCTGCTGGAGCCGTTTGGCCGTAACACCGCCGCCGCCATCGCCGTGGCCGCCTTGCATGTGCAGGAGCATTTCGGCGCTGAAGCGCAGTTGCTGGTGATGCCCGCCGATCACCTGATCCTGGATGAAACGGCCTTCGCCCAAGCGGTGGAAAAAGCCCGTGCGCTGGCCGAGGCCGGTTACCTGGTGACCTTTGGCATTCAGCCTGACCGTGCCGAAACCGGCTTTGGCTATATAGAACAAGGCGCAGCGTTGGGGGCCGGGTTTCAGGTCCGGTGCTTTGTCGAGAAGCCCGATCTGGCCACCGCCCAAGGCTATCTGGACGGCGGCAAGCACCTGTGGAATGCCGGCATGTTCTGCTTCAAGGCGGCCAGCCTGTTGGAAGAATTGGCCAGCCACGCCCCGGCAGTGCTGGACGCAGCCAAGGCCGCACTCGAGCACAGCCAGAGCCTGCAGAACAGCAGCAGTCGCCAGCGTGAGCTGAGCCCGGAAGGTTTCGGTACCGCGCCGGACATCTCCATCGACGTGGCCCTGATGGAAAAATCCGCAAAGGTCGCGGTCGTGCCCTGCAACATTGGCTGGAGCGATATCGGTTCCTGGGAAGCGCTGCGCCAACTCACCCCCAGTGATGACAATGGCAACCAGATCAATGGCGAGGCGATCCTGCACGACGTGCATAACTGCTACATCGACTCGCCCAAGCGGGTACTCGGTGCAGTGGGCGTGCGCGATCTGATCATCGTCGACACCCCGGACGCACTGTTGATCGCCGACGCGCACCGCAGCCAGGACGTGCGCTATATCGTCGCCGAACTCAAGCGCCAGAATCACCCGGCGTTCAGTCTGCATCGCACAGTCACCCGCCCGTGGGGCACCTACACGGTGCTGGAAGAAAGCACGCGCTTCAAAATCAAGCGCATTGTGGTCAAGCCAAAAGGCTCGCTGTCCCTGCAAATGCACCATCACCGCAGCGAGCATTGGGTAGTGGTCAGCGGCGCAGCGATGATCACCAATGGCGAGCGCGAAATCCTGCTCAATATGAACGAGTCCACCTATATTCCCGCCGGCCACAAACACCGCCTGACCAACCCCGGCATCATCGATCTGGTGATGATTGAGGTACAGAGCGGTGAGTACCTGGGCGAAGACGACATCGTGCGTTATGACGACATCTACGGCCGCGCGCCGGTGGAAGAGAAACCCTGATGCGCACGTCCCTGATCATCCCCACCCGCAACGCGGCCAGCCATCTGGACCGCTTACTGCCGGCGCTGCGCATGCAAACCCTGCAACCGGACGAGATGCTGGTGGTCGACAGCGCATCGAGCGATGACACCGTGGCGCGCTTTCGCGAGTTTGGCGCGCGCGTGGAGGTGATTGATGCCCGCGACTTCAACCACGGCGGCACTCGGCGCTGGGCCAGTGAACAGGTGGGCGGCGACGCTTTGATCGTCATGACTCAGGACGCAATCCCCGCCACGGCCGA
The DNA here is from genome assembly GCF_023127765.1 of Pseudomonas sp. W15Feb34. Lineage (NCBI taxonomy): Bacteria > Pseudomonadati > Pseudomonadota > Gammaproteobacteria > Pseudomonadales > Pseudomonadaceae > Pseudomonas > Pseudomonas sp. W15Feb34. The sequence continues at coordinate 24,239 of NZ_SPKN01000048.1, read as the reverse complement.
GACGTTCGCCAACCTGATCGCCGAATTGCAACTGGAGCCGCTCAATGGCGTGGCCTATGGACGGCAGCTGCCGCACCCCGGTGCAGGGGTGCTGGGGGCACAGTCGCGGCACTTCAATTACCCGGCGGCCAGCCGCAGCAAAAGCCTGGCCGATGCACCGCAGCTAGGGATCAAGACCTGCTTCAGCTCCGACTCGTTTTCGGTGTACCGACGCAGCGCCCTGCAGGCGGTGGGTGGTTTTCCCCAGGATGTGATTGGCAGCGAAGACGCCTACGTCGCCGCACGCATGTTGCTGGCCGGCTACCAGGTGCGCTACGCCGCCAGTGCGCAGGTTTATCACTCCCACGATTACCGCTTGCTGGACGAGTTCAAGCGCTACTTCGATATCGGTGTGTTCTACGGCCGCGAGGCGTGGATTCGCCAGGCGTTCGGCGACGCCGGCGGCGAAGGTAAGCGTTATGTGCTGGCCGAACTGCGCGCATTGCGCGAGGCCAACGCGCTGCACCGTGCGCCGGAAGTGGTGGTGCGCAGCGCCTTTAAATTGCTGGGTTATCGCCTCGGCCACCTTGAACGCCACTTGCCCAACTCGCTTAAACGGCGCCTGGGCATGTTTTCCACTTACTGGACTTGAGCCGTCATGAAGACTACCAACCGACGTTCCCGTCTTACCCTGCTCAGCCTCTTGAGTGCCTCAATCTGGCTGGCGGGCTGTTCGACCCCTGCGCGGGTGCCGCTTCCTGACAACAATACGCTCAAGGCCGGCCATCAAGCGGCGCTGACCCTGGCCGACCTGCCACCACCCCAGGTGCTGATCCAGACCGGCGACTCGCTGCGGATCGTGCGCGACGCCCAGGAACCGGCGGCGGCCGATGACATGACCGTATTCGTCGTGCGCCCCGACGGCGTGATCTCGGTACCCAATATTGGCCGGGTCAAGGCCGCCCTGCGCACGCCCGAAGACCTGGGCAAGGAAATCACCGAGAAGTACAAGCGCATCTACCGCGAACCCGCGGTGACGGTGAACATCGCCAGCGCACCGAGCAACAAGGTGTTTATCGGCGGTGCGGTGTCCAACCCGGCGTTTTTCGACCTGGCCGGCAACGTCAGCGTCGAGCAGGCACTGCTCAGTTCCGGTGGTGTATTGCCCTCGGCGGATGCCTCCAACGTGGCCTTGCTGCGCACCGGGCCAGATGGCAAGTACAGGACGTACTTCATCAGCCTGGAGAGCATGTTGACCAACCCCAATCACCCGCGGGTGGCGTTGCAGCGCGGCGATTTGATCTTCGTGCCGCAGTCGGGCATCGGCGCGACGGTGGAGGCCGTGGATATGTACTTCACCAAGCTGTTTCCGATCAACAAGGGCATTGGCATTGGCTTGAATTACGACCTGAACAAGAGCGACGTGAAAAACAGCGGCAACACCATCTACAACAACCCAACCATCAACGCAGGCCAAGGATTATGAAGCGGGCGTCGTATCACTCGAACCAAGCGTTCCCGTCTTTCGTAAACCCCATATGCAATGGAGTGATCCTGTGATCGAAATCCGCTCTCTTCGCGACCTGCTGCGGCTGTTTTTCATCTACCGCCGCGAATTCAAACTGGCAGTGATCACCACGATCGTCGTCGCGGTGCTGGGTGCCTTCCTGTTGCCGGCTCGCTACGAATCCGACGCGCGCTTGTTGGTCAAGCCGGGGCGGGACAACACCACCTTGCCGATCGAAGCCGCCAACCGCCAGACGCTGATTGCCCCGAGCACCCAGCACGACCCGATTGTCGACGAAGAAAAAATGCTCACGGGCCGGCCCATCGTGCATATCGTTGCCGAGCGCTATATGGCGATGACCTCCGAGCCGCCGCAGGGCTTCTGGAAGGTCACCAAGTTCTACATCAAGAAGGGCCTTGGCGAAGTCATCAACGGCGTGCGCAGCGTGCTGCAGTTCGTAGGCCTTGCCGAGAAGCAAAGCCCGCTGGAGCGCCTGGCGACCTCGCTGGAGAAGAACTTCAAAGCCGGTCACGAGCCGGGTTCTTCAGTGATCGAGATTTCCTTCACCTGGGACGACCCGGCTGTGGCGCAAAAAATCGTCGAGGAATGGGTCAACGCCTACCTTGAGGAACGTGCGCGGATTCTCGGGCGCAAGAGCCTGCATACCTTCTACGAAACCGAACGCGCCAAGGTGGCGGAAAATATCCAAAGCCTGAAGGACCAACTGCAAGGCCGTTTGAAGCAGATCGATTCGATCAGTGTCGATGCGCGCCTGAAGAACCTCACCAGTCAGATCGACCGTGTCACCGACGCCAAGGTCAGCGCACAAAACCAGATCTCGGGCATTCGCAGCCTCCTGGCCAACGCCAGCCAGCAGATCAAGAGCCAGCCGGCAGACGTGGTGACGATGCGCGAAACCAGCCTCAATCCCACCCAACTGGACCTCAAGCGCCAGCTCAATGCGCTGCAAGTGGAACGCGCACGCCTGTTGCGCACCTACCTGCCGGGCACGCCGCAGGTCAATCAGATCGAGCAGAACATCCGCGACATTGAAGCCCTCAGCGCTCAGGAGGCTACGCGCCTGGAACGCTCGCAAAACACTGCGCCCAACAGCTTGGTGATCAACGTCAAGCAGCAAGTGATCGACGCCCAATTGCAAGAGCGCAAACTGGCCGGGGAGATCGAGAACTACGACAAGACCCTCGCCGAACTGCGTGACCAGCGTGACAAGGCGATGACCGATGAGCCGGAACTCAACAAGCTGAGCCAACAACTGCGCGCCGCCGAAAAAAGCTACGCCTTGTACTCGGACAATCTTGAACAGGCGCGTATCGATCACGAACTGGACAACAGTCAGATCAGCAACATCGCGCTGATCGAACACGCCACCCTGAACCCGTCACGTGTGTTTCCCAAGAGCCTGCTGATTCTGTTGTTCGCCATTCCCGCCGGCGTAGCCGTGGGCTTTTTGACCATTTATGTGCTGTACCTGCTGGACCAACGCATCCACGATGGCACCCGCTTGCAGGAGATGTTCCAGGTGCCGCTGTGGAGCAGCATCCCCGACGTGCAAGACGCCACGCCGGCCGCCGTCACCGCCAGCCTCTATCGCCTGTACAGCCTGCTGCCCCTGGAGCGCATCGCCAGTGAAGGCTTTGCCCTGGGCCTGACCTCGGCGCGGCATGGCGAGGGCGTGACGTTTATCATCGAGCAGCTCAAGCGCCTGCTGGAAGAACGTGGCCACCGCGTCTCGGTCGACGGGGCGAACGCGCCCACGCCGGGTGAAGTGCTGTTGCTGGACGCCTCGGCCTTGTCGTCCAACCCGCAGGCCTTCCTGACGCTACGCCGTGCCGACCAGATCGTGCTGGTAATCGAAGCCCGCACCAGTACCGTACCGACCATCGAAAACGCGGTGTCGCTGCTGACCACCGCGTTCGGCAAAGTCGACGGCATGATCCTCAACCGCCGCCGCTTCGAAGTACCGGCCAAGGTCCTGGCGCGGATCAACAGCTGGCGCGGTGCGGCCTGATGCGTATTGCATTGCTGGCCCCTCTGCCACCGGAGCAGACCGGAATCGCCGATTACGCCGCGCATTTGCGCAACGCGTTGATCGAACTGGGCCTTGAAGTGGTGACCCCCCTCGCGGGTTGCCAGGACCTGGCTGAACAGTTGCGGCGCTTGCAAGCCTTTGACTGGCACGGTGTGGACCTGGTCCATGCCGAATTGGGAGGTGGGCGCTTCGGTGAGTTCCAGGCGCTTGACTACCTGCGTCGGGCACATCCACAACTGCCGTTGACCGCTACGGTGCATGATCCGGAGCGCTTGATCTGGCGCCGGGCCAAGCTGTTTTTCCCCTTGACCCTGCTCGAACGCCTGCCCCACCCGCTGCCCCAGGCGGCGGCGCTGCTGGCCGACCCGCTGACCTTGCACGAAGAACGACGCCTGGCCAAAGGTATGCGCCGGCTGATCACCCTCACCCGCCTGGGAGGCGACTGCCTGCGCCAACGCATGGGCCTGCGCCCGCAGCAAGTGGCGGTGATTGCTCACGGCAACCTGCCCATCGCGCCCCAGGACTTGCCGCCGCTTGCGCCGCTGCGTCTGTTGTATTTCGGCTTTATCTATCGCGGCAAGGGCATTGAAGATCTGCTCCAGGCCCTGGCCCAGTCACTTTCCGCCCACCCGCAATGCCGAGGCCAGGTGCGCCTGACTCTGGCCGGCGGCACTGCTCCGGAAATGACCTTTGACCCGGCCGGCAACTACCTCGACGGCCTGCGCCAACAGATCAGCGCGCTGCACCTGGAGGACGTGGTGGACTGGCAGTTGGACCTGCCATCGGCGCAGATCGCCTCTACGATCCAGGCGCACCATGTGATGGTGCTGCCCTACCGCGAATCGAAAAAACTCGGCTTCCTGGGGCAGATGCGTGGCACCAGTGGCGCACTGTCGTGGGCCAATGCCTGCGGGCGCGGGGTAATCACCTCCAATGCGCGTGCCTTTGCTGAAGAGGTGGCCGGCGGCAATGGCATCACCTATCAGCAGGGCGATATCGATTCCTTGAGCAACGCCTTGAGCCGCTTGATCCTCGACCCGCAACAGGCCCGGCAATGGGCTGCCCGGGCAGCGGAAATCGGCCACCAACGCCAGTGGGCCACCACGGCCCAACGTTTTGCCGAATTATTTCGGGATGCTTGTGAGGAGCCGTTGCGATGAATATTTCATCTGTTCGCCCGATGTGGCGCTATCTGCCGCTGGTGCTGGCAATCGCCGTGGGTGGCGCCCTGCTGTCGAGTGAAAAAGTCGATGCGCAGCCGGTGAATCTGGCCCCGGAGCGCACTGTGGTATGGAAGGACTTCCTTGGCGTGAACGCGCACTTTCTGTGGTTCACGCCCGAGCAGTACCGCCAGCAGATCAAGCAATACAAGAAACTCGGGTTGCAATGGGTGCGGGTCGACCTGCACTGGGATCGCCTGGAGCCCACAGAAGACGGTTATCAACTCAGCACCTTCGATGAACTGGACCGCACCCTGAGCGCTGAAAAAATCCGCTCGGTGTTTTACCTGGTGGGCTCGGCGCCCTTTATCACCACCGCCCCCAAGGGCGCGCAGTTCCAGGACCAGTATCGCCCGCGGGACCCCGAAATCTACGCGCTGCGCCTGGCACTCCTGGCCAAGCGCTACCCCAATATTGATGCCTGGCAGGTGTGGAACGAGCAGAACCTGCCGAACAACTGGCGCCCCAAAGTCAACGCCAAGGAGTACGGGCAATTGTTATTGGCCAGTCACCAGGCGTTGAATATTGCTGCGCCCGGCAAACTGCAGGTCATGGGCGGCATGGCGTACTACAGCCAGATGCCGCCGCGTGGCAAAACCCTGATGTTCGAAGCGCTCGGCGCGCTGGGCGTGCAAAACCTGGGCATGGTCGCGGCCTATCACCCTTATTCGATGACCCCGGAAACCGATGAACCGGGCAAGAACGAAGTGCTGCTGCGCGGCGATCAACTCAATACCATGCTGCACGGCGCCGGGATCAAGAACGTATGGGCTACCGAGTGGGGCTGGTCCAGCTATGCCGGCCCCAAGGAGATGCAGGACCTGATCGGTATCGACGGGCAGGCCGACTACACCTTGCGCCGCCTGGCGTTGATGGCGTCCCAGGACTATCAGAAGATTTTCCTGTTCGCGCTGTCCGACCTCGACCAACGCGCCTCGCCACGCGACCAGCATTACGGCCTGCTGAACCTGGACGGCGAACCCAAGCCGGTCTACACCGCCCTCGCCCGCTTCCTCGAGATCACCGGCCCCTCCCTTAAACCCGGCACCACGCCCAAGCTTGAGGATGTGCCGGACAGTTTCTACAGCGTGGCCTGGACTCGGCCTGACGGAAAACACTTGTTGATGTACTGGAGTGCCAAAGGCAGCAGCATCAGCCTGCCGGACATCAAACACGCAGAACTGCTGGACCCGCTGACCGGAGCCCGGCAGCCCCTGAACGACGACAACGGTATTCGCCCAGCGGTGAAGCCGAGTTTGCAGATACTGGTGTGGTAGCCCCGGGCATGGAGAGCTGTACATGAGAATCCTATGGATTGTGCCCTATCTGCCGTGGCCGACCACCAGCGGCGGCAAGACCCGGCAGTATCATTTGCTGCGCACCTTGAGTGAGCGCGGGCATCGCATCACGCTGCTGGCGCAATCGAAGACACCGGCCGATGACGCGGTGCACGCAGCCCTTGAACCGTTGCTCGAACGCCTGATCGTGGTGCCGCGCCGGCCGCTGAAACACCCGATGACCCTGCTCGCGGGCGTATTCGCACCGTGGCCGCTGTTGACCACGGTCAATGGCCTGTCGGCACCGTTGCAAGCCCAATTTGCGCAACTGTTGAACGAGCGCTGGGACGTGATTCAAGTGGAACACAGCTACAGCCTGCAACCGTTTCTGCGCACCTTGCAGCAGCGCCAGCGCGAGTTTGTGCTGACCGAGCACAACCTGGAGTCAAGCCTGGGTGGCGCCACTTATGACCGTTTCCCCAAGTGGGCTGCGCCGTTCGTGCAGTACGACCAATGGCGCTGCCGGCAATGGGAGCGCAAGGCGTTCGATGCCGCCGCCCATGTGATCGCGGTGACCGACGCAGACGCCCAGGCCATGCGGCCGTTGACTGCAACGCCGGTAAGCGTGGTAGTCAATGGCGTCGACAGCCGTGCCTTCGCCCAGGTCAGTGCCGATGCGCAGAGCCAGCGTTTGTTGTTTGTCGGCAATTACGAATACGCACCGAACCTGGACGCTGTGCAGTGGTTGCTTGAGGAGATATTCCCCCGGGTCTGGCTGCAGTGTCCGAACGCGCGCCTGGCAGTGGCCGGTTACGGCTTGCCCGAACACTGGCGCGACCGTTGGCCGGATGAACGTGTCGAGTGGCTGGGGTTTGTTCCTGATCTGTGCGCCCTGCAACGGCGCTGCGCCGGTTTTGTCGCCGCGTTGCGCCATGGCGGCGGCTCCAAGCTCAAGGTGCTGGAGGCAATGGCCGCCGGCTTGCCGCTGGTCAGCACGGCCCAGGGTGTTTCCGGTTTGGCGGTGCAACCCCAGGCGCATTACCTCGCGGGCGAAAGCGCCGAGGCCCTGGCCGATGCCATCGTGCGTTTGCTGGATCAGCCGCTGCTGGCCCGGCAACTGGCCGATGCGGCACGCGATTATGCGCGGCATTACCACGACTGGGCGGTGGCCGGTGACGAACTGGAGCACATCTACCGCACCTTGATCGCCTCTAAGGAGTCTCAGCCATGCGCGTAGCCCTGGACTATCGCCCCGCCACGGTTGCGCCCTCGTCGGGCATCGCCCGCCAGGTCCTGGCGCTGGAAGATGCCCTGCGCGCGCGGGGCAACACCGAGGTGGTGCTGTTCACTGAGGCGCCCCTGGACCACCCGCAACGCCAGAACGCCATTTGCCCACCGTGGGCCAGCCCGCTGGATGGCCTGCAACGGCCGCAGGTACGCTTGCGGTTCGAGCGCAAATTTTTGCCCAGAGCCTTGCACGAGCAACAGATCGACCTGCACATCGCCACGGCCAATATGGGCTTGCCGCTGTGCCGCAAACCCGCCGGCACCCGTTATATCCTGGTGCTGCATGACCTGTTTCAGCTGACTCAGCGTAACTTCCATCGCTCCAGGCTCAAGGCCCTGGCCTATCGCTTGATCGACGGCGCCTCGATTGCCTGGTCGGTGTGGCAGGCTGACCGGGTGTGGTGCCCTTCGCAGTTTTCCTGCAACGAAGCCGCCCGCGTATTCCCCTGGGCCCGGGCCAAGTTCCGGGTGTTGAGCAACCTGGTGCCCGAATTGAATGCAGCGCCAGAACCGCTGCCAGACAACCTGCCGGCGCGTTACTGGCTGGTGGTGGGCACGCGGGAGCCGCGCAAGAACATGGCATTTTTCCTGCGCCAATGGCAGGCCTGCCGTGCGGCGAACCCTGAGGTGCCGGACCTGGTGCTGGTGGGCCATGCCAGCGATGTACCGTCCGCCCTTGGCGAACTGCCGGGCCTGCATTGGTGCAGCGGTTTATCCGACGGCCAACTGCAAGCCCTCTACCGTCATACCGACTGCCTATGGCAGCCGTCTTATGCCGAAGGCTTTGGCCTGCCGGTGGTGGAAGCCTTGAGTGTCGGCACGCCGGTGGCGGTGGCACGCGGTTCCGCCCTGGATGAAGTCGCGCCGCCCGGCGCCCCGCGCTTCGACCCACACGATGCCAGGCAATTGCAGAACGTCATGCAGCAACTGGCAACCGCGGGCGACAAGGCAGACGCCGAAACGCAGCGCGCCTGGGCCCGGCAATTTGCCGAACCGGCCTATCGCTCGCGCCTGGATACTTTGCTCAAGGAATTGGACCGCTAATGCTGCCAGGAAAACTCATCAGTCTGCTCCTGGGCCTGGTCTTCGGCATTTTGCTGTTGGCCCTGTCGCCGATCAAGGCCTTGCTGGTCGTGGCCGGCGCGGGTGTGGCCTTGACCCTGATCCGCTTTCCCCTGTGGGGCTTGCTGATTTTCGCGGTGTTGGCCACCAGCATTCCCTACACCACGTTGGAACTGGGGATCCGCACCACCATCAGCGAAGCCGTGTTGGGGCTGACCTGGGTCGGGGTGTTCTGGCAATCGTTTATCGGCAAGACCCGCGGCTTGATCCTGTGGCGTCCGACCGAGCGCGCGCTGATGTGGCTGATGCTGTTCAGCACTATTCCGTTTATCTGGGGCATGGTCATCATCCATGCCGAAGGCAACGGACCGGTGAACTGGGTACGCTGGCTGATGAACCTGTCGTTGCTGTTTATCGTGCCGTTGCTGCTGCGCACCGACGCCGACCGCGACAAGGTGGTGGTCGCCCTGCTGCTGGGCAACCTGGCGATGCTGTTGCTGTCGATTTTCATGTTTTTGAAAACGCGCAACGCCATGTCGATGATCGAGGTGCTTACCGACCTCAAGTACGCCCACCCGGAAGCGGTGAAGGATATTTTTTCCGCCAACTACACGCGCATGGCCTCGCCCTGGGTGCACCCAAACCTGACGGGTGGCGTGCTGGTGCTGTTTATCCCCCTGGCGCTGTTCTACGGCTGGACCCGCAGCGGCTGGCGCCGGGCGCTGGGCCTGGCGGTGGCGGTGCTGGGTTGCGCCGGCCTGCTGCTGAGTATTTCCCGTGGCGCCATCGTGGCCCTGGCGCTGGTGCTGATCTGGCTGACCTATAAGCGCGTACCTAACAGCGGGCGCATCATCGGTATCGGCGTGGCGTTTGGGGTTGCGCTGGTGATGTTCTATCCGCCGTTGCAGGAGCGCTTGCTGACTATCTTTTCGTCCACCAACGCCAGTACCGAAATCCGCTTCGACGAGTACGCAAGATTCCCCGAGGCCATGTCGACATACCCCCTGGGGATCGGCTTCAAGATCGACCCACCCGTACCCGGCACCAACCTGTTGGGCATCTCCAACCTGTGGCTGAACTTCATCTACAAGGTCGGCATTCCGGGGATGCTGTTGTTTATCACCGTCACGGTGTTGTGGTGGCGTGAAGTGCGGCCGCTGGGCCAGGTGCGCAAGGTCACCGCCGACAACGCCCTGTGGCTGGGGTGTATCTGCGGCGTGATGGCAGCGCTGTTGACGGGGATTTTCGACCACTATTTCAGCTTCACCTTTGTACTGATCGCGCTGTTCTGGCTGTTGATGGGCATGAGCCTGCAACAGGTGCGTCTGCGCCCCTCCATTACCGCCCCTGTTGCTGCTATTGCGCCAAAGGATAACCAACCATGAAACACCGGATGATTCACTCCACCGATTTGCGCGATCGCCTCCCCACACTGGCCGCTGAACTGGGCGTGAGCCTGCCGGACCTGGAAGAGGCGCTGGACTGGTGCCTGGCCAACGATGTGGTGTTTGAAGAGGGCGAAGGCGACAACAAGCGCTTCTGGATAAACTCCATCGACCTGGAACCCGCCCTTGAGCACCCGGTGGCCCGCCTTTTGTTCCGCCGTATGAAACAGGACCTGCCGGGCAAGCTGTTGCCGCGCTATGGCAAAAACTGGGCAACGATCAAGGATCGCTGGCGCAACGCCTGGGACATGGCCTACAACATTTTGATCAACAAGATCCCCAGCCACCATGTGCGCATTGCCTGGCTGCGCCTGGGCGGCGCGAAGATCGGCAAGGGCACAAGCTTGTGGCGTAACACCGAAGTGTTGGGCATCCACAATTTGAGAGTCGGTGACGATACGGTGATCGGTTGGCATTGCCAGGTAGACGCCCGCGCCGGGCTGGTGATCGGCAACCACGTGGCGATTGCCTCCCACGTGCTGATCATCGCCGGCAGTCATGATTTGCAGGCACCGGAGTTCTGGTCGATTTCCGGGCCGATCTACATCGACGACTATGTGTGGATCGGCAGCCGGGCGTTGATCGGCTACGGCACGCACCTGGGTCATGGTTCGGTGATCAGCGCCAATACCGTGGTGGCCAAGGCTGTGGCCCCCTACAAAATCATTGGCGGTTCCGGGGCCAAAATCATGGGCGAACGTTGCCATGATCTGAACTACAAGGTGGGTGGCAAAGGCCTGTTCACCCTGTTCCACTGATGTTCGGCAGCACGCTCTGGCTGACCGTCGCGACCCTCGCCGGGCTGGTCGCCGGTTTTGCCCGCGAATGGCTGCTGGTGGCGGCCTGGGGCGCGGGCAGCCGCAGCGACGGGTTTCTGGTGGCGGTGTTTTTGCCCGAAGCGTTGCGCATGACCCTGGCCGCCGGCTTGCTTGCGGCGGCTGCCCTGCCCCTCTATCAACAACGCGACCCACAACGCCAGCAAGCCTGGCTGGCCAGTCTTTCCCCACGCCTGCTGGGAGTAGGCCTGGCCCTGTTTGCCATATTGGCGCTGGGCGCGCCGCTGTGGGTGCGCCTGATCGGCCCCGGCCTGGACGCCGAGGCCCATGCCGAAGCCGCCGCTAACTTGCGCTGGCTGGCGGCCTGTGCGCCGGGCCTGGTGATGCATGGGTTGTTCAGTATTCCCTTGCAGGCACGCCAGCGTTTTGTGCTGCCGGGGCTGGGCTCTTTGCTGTTCAACCTGCCGCCGGTGCTGTACCTGTTTATCCGTGGCAGCGCAAGCGACAGCGGCGAACTGGCCATGAGCTTTTTTGCCGGCAGTGTATTGATGTGCCTGCCACTGCTGGCGCCGGTCTGGTCTTTCGGCTGGCGGCCGTGGCAAGTCACTGGCGACAAGCTGGCGGGCCGCGAACTGTTGGGGCGCATCGGGCCATTGTTGGCCAGCAATGTCGCCAGCCAGGGTTTGGCGCTGCTCGAACGCTTGATCGCCAGTTACCTGGGGGAAGGTGCCGTCACGTGGGTCAACCTTGCACGCAAACTGATCAATCTGCCCTTGATCGCCCTGATGAGCCTCAACCAGGTACTGCTGGGCATGATGAGCGGCGAACAAGGCCAGCAGCGCCTGGCCCTGCTGCGCCGAGGCCTGGATGCTGCGACCCTGCTCAGCCTGCCGGCCGCCCTCGGCCTGATCGGCGCCAGCCCGGTGCTGATTCATCTGCTGATGCCCGCCCAAAGCGCCGACAGCCCACTGCCCGCCCTGCTGGCCTGGTTCGCGACGCCATTGGTGTTCGGCGCCTGGAACGCTATGCTCGCCCGCTACGCCTATGCCAGCGGCGACACGCGCCTGCCCTTGCGCTGCGAATTGCTGGGCAGCGGGGTCAACGCTTTGCTGTTGGTGCTGCTGCCGTACTTTCTGGGTTTGCCGGGTATCGCCCTGGCGGCGTTGGGCGGGGTTATCGTCACCAATCTGCTGCTGATGCAGCGCCAGCAATTGCTTGGGCAACTGGGCTGGCCGCTGCAATGGGGGCTGAGTGCGGTTTTACTGGGTTTTGCAGCCGTGATATTGCACCCGCTGCACAATGATGGGTGGCAACTGGGCTTGAGTACCGTGACGGCGGCCCTGGTATTGGGAGGGTTGGCTGGGTGGTTCAAGCCGTGGAAACAGTGAACTGGAGCCACCACCGCAATGGCCTGCGCAGGAGCTGGCAAGCCAGCTCCTGCACGGACTCAGTCATCCAGCTGTTGAGGCGCAGCCGGCTTGGTTGCCTTACCCGCTTTGGTAGCGTTCTTGCCAGGCGCAGGCGCCGGTTCTGGCACAACCGGAGCAGCCGCTTCTTTCTCGGCCATCGGCATCTGGTCGATGGCGCTGAAAAATTCCTTCAGGTCGAGGGTATCCGGCGGTACGGTCTTCTCCAGTTTCTTCTCGCCATCCTTGCCGATCAGGATCACCTTGGTGCCGCTGCCGACGCCGAGCTTGAGGGCACGGATCAGCGCGTTGGTTTCAGGCGGCGTGAGCTTTTTGCTGTCCTTTGGGTCCTTGGCGAACTTCTCCCCTTCGGCGCCAATGCTACCGAACTTGACGGTGTAGAACACCATGCTGCGCTCTTCGAAGGACTGCTTGGTGGCAGCCTCTTCCAGTTGTTTCTTCAGCGTTGCCAGTGTCGGGTTTCCAGCATCAAGCTCCACGACCACCAGCGGGCGCGTCTTGCCCAACTCCTGCTTGAGCGGATTATCATCAGCGGCCAACAACGGCCCCGTAAAAGCCATCAAGGTAGCCAGGGTCAGCGACCGGATGAGCATGCGCACCTCCTTTGAATTCCATGCAGGGTTCTTGAGTTTCATGTCTGCGACAGTCAAATTCAAGGATGATTCCTACATCACGTTGAGAAGAGTAGGTCAGGACACCCGCTACGCAAGGGCTTGGAGAGTGGCCAGGTCATTGTTTCTTCCGGTTACGAGACCTTCCACTGCGGCCAATGCCGGGCAAAAACCGGGGCCACGACAGGGTCGGCGTCTACCCGCTCCAGGCTCTGTGCAAAGCCCGGCGCCAGGTTGCCGAGCACCTCGCGCGCGTCATCCCAGCGCGACACCGCCGCCGCCATGATGCCCAGTGCATTTGGCACGTTGCCCGGGGTAAACAGCTGGTCGGCAAACTGATCGGCAAACACGATCCAGGCCTGGTGCAGGTAGCGCCGTGTGCCGCTGACCAGTTGCGCTTGCTGCGCCTCATCGGCATTACCCAACCAGCGTTGCGGGTAGTCGATGATGCCGATCGCCGAATAGCAATTGGCGGCGATGTACAGCAAGCCGCGCAGGATCTGCGCACGATCGCCGGCCAGCAACTCGGCCTTGGGGTACTCCAGGCCCAGGTGGATCAGGATAGCGGCGCTTTCGGTCAACACTTGGCCATTGGGGGTGACCAGGGTGGGGATCTGCTTGAGTGGATTGATACGTGCAAGAGCGTCACTGCCCTCGCCGTCCTGCCAGGAGCTGGCGTCCACGCGATGCCACGGCACGGCGCAGCGCTGCAGGGCGATTTCGATCATGCAGGAACCGGATTCGTCGGTGCCATAAAGTGTGTACATGGGCGTTGCCTCCTGAGCGATGAGCGATAGGGACAGTGTGGTCCATTGCCTAGAATAGCCCCATCTGCCCGCCCACCAGGGTACCGAAGTCATCATTCACAAACGGCAGGATCGCGTCGGCAACGGGCTGCAATTGCCGGGTCACATAGTGGTCGTAGTCGACGGGCGCTTGCCGCACTTCCAAGGGTTCGGGGCCGTTGACGCTGATCACGTAGCTGATCCAGCCACCGCGCTGGTACTGGCGCGGGCGCCCCAGGCGGTCGTTGTACTCGTCGGCCAAACGTGCCGCGCGCACATGGGGCGGGACGTTGCGTTCGTAGTCATGCAAGGGCCGGCGCAGGCGCTTGCGGTAGATCAGCAACTCGTCGAATTCGCCGCTCAGGGTACGGCGCACGTAGTCGCGTATGTAGTCCTGATGGGGCTGGCGATGGAAGATGCGCCGGTAGAGTTCCTGCTGAAATTGCCGGGCCAGAGGCGACCAATCGCTGCGCACGGTTTCCAGGCCTTTGTAGACCATCTCTTCGCTGCCATCGTCGCGCACCACCAAACCGGCGTAGCGCTTCTTGCTGCCCTCCTCCGCGCCACGGATGGTCGGCATCAGGAAGCGGCTGAAGTGGGTTTCGTATTGCAGCTCCAAAGCACTTTGCAGGCCGTACTCGGTGCTCAGGTGGGCGCGCCACCAATCATTGACGTGCTGCACCAGCGCCAGGCCGATGCGATTGGCATCCTGCGGAGAATGGGCGCTGCCGAGCCAGACGAAGGTGGAGTCGGTGTCGCCGTAGATCACTTCATAACCCTGGGCCTCCACCAGCTCGCGGGTCTGGCGCATGATCTGGTGCCCCCGCAGGGTGATCGACGACGCCAACCGCGTATCGAAAAACCGACAGCCACTGGAGCCGAGCACGCCGTAGAAGGCATTCATGATGATTTTCAAGGCTTGGGACAGCGGCGCGTTGTGCTCGCGCTTGGCCTCTTCACGGCCTTCGGATACGCGAGTGACGATGGACGGCAGGCAGTGCCGGGTGCGGGAGAAACGTGCGCCGCGAAAGCCCTCTACCGAGTCGCTGTCGTCGGGATGCTTGAGGCCTTCGATCAAGCCCACCGGGTCGATCAGGAAGCTGCGGATGATCGATGGGTAAAGGCTTTTGTAGTCCAGCACCAGCACCGATTCGTAGAGGCCCGGGCGTGAGTCCATGACAAACCCGCCAGGGCTGGCCTGGGGCGGTTTGTCGCCCAGGTTCGGCGCGACGAAACCCTGGCGATGCATCAACGGCAGGTACAAGTGGGTGAAGGCGGCGACCGAACCGCCGTTACGATCGGCCGGCAAGCCAGTGACGCTGGCACGCTCCAGCAAGAACTTGAGTAACTCGGTCTTTTCAAAAATCCGTGTGACCAGCTCACAGTCCTTGAGGTTGTAGCGCGCCAAGGCGGGCTTGTCCTCGGCGAACATGCGGTTGATTTCGTCCATGCGCTGGTACGGGGTGGAAATGTCCTTGCCTTCGCCGAGCAGGGTTTGTGCGACGTTTTCCAGGCTGAAGGATTCAAAGCTCCAGGTCGCCGAGCGCAGCGCTTCGATCCCGTCGATGATCAAGCGCCCCGCCGCTGCCGCGAAGTAGTGATTGCGGCTGCCGTGCTCGCGCCAGGTCATGGCTTCACCGCCACGCCCCAACAACAGCGGCACGTTCAGGCGTTGGGCGTGCTCATGCAGGACGCGCAGGTCGAACTGCACCACATTCCAGCCGATGATCGCATCGGGATCAAAGGTGGCCAGCCATTGGTTGAGGCGTTCGAGCAGTTGCGCACGGGTGTCGCAGTAGTCGAGCTTGAAGTCCACGGCATCGGTTTTGTTTGGCGGGCCGAGCATATACACCTGGCGCTCGCCGCAGCCTTCCAGCGCGATGGAATACAGATCGCCCTGGGCGGTGGTTTCGATGTCCAGGGACACCAACTTCAAGCGCGGGCGGTAGTCGGGCGCGGGCTTCATCTGCGCGTCGAGCACGGTGCCGTTCGCGTCGGGCGTGCCGCCGAACCATACGGGGGCAGTGATAAAACGCTCCATCATGTAACGCTCGGGCGGTCGCACGTCGCCTTCGTAGACATCGACCCCGGCGCTGCGCAGGCGCTTTTCGATGTCCATCAATTGGCGGTGCTGGCGGGCATAGAGGCCCAGGACCGGGCGATGGTGGAAGTCGCACAGTTGCAGCGCACGCAACTCCAGATCGCGCTCGCCCTTGAGCAGCCAATCGAGCGGCTTGCGATGGACTTCGGGGATGAACATCACCGAGGTTTGCACGGGTAGGCGAATACACCGAGGCCCGTGGTCGGTGGCCAGCCAGAAACTGACCTCCGTGCCTAACGGGGTATCGCGCCAATGCCGGGTCAGGACAAAACCCTGCTGTAAATCCACCGTACCGCACCTCAGGAATCGCTTTCAGGGCGTGATTCTACTCGGCATCTGTACAAACGCGGCAGGTTAACGCGCACGCAGAGCGCAATCGCATAAATTTGTTGCAGGACATTAATAACAATCACTATCATTTGCGTCGGAGTCGTATCCGCGCAGTGAGGAAGCGCAACGTCGCTGCCCCCTTCCTCATAAGTTAGCCGTCTGGATCGACCATGCCCCTCTGCAATCTTTTCGCTGCGCCATTTCGCCCGACCCTGCTCGCCCTTTGTTGCTCCGTGAGCCTTGCTGCACAGGCGGCAACCCCAGCGGCCTCAGACAACGTATTGGAACTGGGCGCCACCAACATCAATGTCCAAGCCCTGGCGCCCACAGCGCTGCCCCCTGAGTTTGCAGGTGGCCAGGTTGCACGCGGCGGCCAATTGGGTGTGCTGGGCAACCAGGACATCATGGATGTGCCCTTCAGCATGTCCTCCTACACCGAAAAGCTGATTCGCGACCAGCAGGCGGAAACCGTCGGCGACGTGTTGCTCAATGACTCTTCTGTGCGCCAGGCCTCAGGGTATGCGAACCAGTCCCAGACGTTCATGATTCGTGGCTTGCCGTTGAATGGTGACGACATTTCCTATAACGGTTTGTACGGCGTCCTACCCCGCCAGATCATCTCCACCGATGCCCTGGAGCGAGTGGAAGTGTTCAAGGGCCCCAATGCTTTCATCAATGGCGTCACGCCCACCGGTTCGGGTATTGGTGGCGGTGTGAACCTGCAACCCAAGCGTGCCGATGATGTTCCGCTGCGCCGTTTCAGCACTGATATCAGCAGCGATGGTCGGGTTGGCGAACACTTGGACATTGGCCAGCGCTTCGGCGAAGACAACCGGTTTGGCGCACGGGTCAACCTGTCCCAGCGCGAAGGCGATACCGGCATTGACGATGAAAACCAGCGTTCGAAGCTGTTTGCCGTCGGCCTTGATTACCGCGGCGATGCTTTGCGGCTGTCCGGTGATTTTGTGTATCAGAAGCAGCGTATCAACGGTGGGCGTAACTCGGTGTTCCTTGGCACCATCACCCAGGTGCCGGATGCGCCGTCGGCAGACACCAACTACGCGCCAAGCTGGAGCAGTACCAACCTTGAAGACACCTTGGGGATGCTGCGCGCCGAATATGACCTGAGTGAAAACTGGACCGCCTACGCGGCAGCCGGTGCCAAGCACAGCCGTGAAATGGGGCGCTACTCGTCGGTGACCTTGAGCGATAATCTCGGCAATGCCAGCGCCAGCGGCTCGACTATCGCCCACGAAGAAAACAATACCAGTGCCATGGGTGGCCTCAATGGCAAGTTCCACACCGGCCCGGTGAGCCATCGGCTCAACTTCGGCCTGGCAGGCATCTGGACCGAGGCGCGCAACGCCTATGTATTCGCCAGCGCAAAAACCCCGACCAATATCTACAACCCCGTGACCGGCGCGCCGCCGGCCCTCAACAGCCCACGCAATACCCCAGGTACCGACTTCAGCGATCCGACCATCACCGACAAGACATTCGTGCGTAGCGTCGCGGTATCAGACACCTTGGGGTTCTTCGATGACCGCCTGTTAGTGACCGTTGGTGCACGTCGCCAGCAGATGGTGGTGCAGAGTTACAACTACATGAGCGGTACCCGCACCGCCAACTATGACGAATCGATCACCACACCGGTCTACGGCATTGTGTTCAAACCGTGGGAGCACGTATCTCTGTATGCCAACCGCATTGAAGGCCTGGCTCAGGGCCCGACGTCGCCGCTCAAATCAGGCAACCTGACGGTCATCGGTGGCGGGCAAGCTTATGCGCCTGCCCGGTCCAAGCAGATCGAAGCGGGTGTCAAAGTGGACATGGGCACCTATGGCGCGACCCTGGGTGTATATCGTATCGAGCAGCCCGGCGCGGGTTATGCCGAGGCCATCGACGCCACCACCGCCCGCTACGTGCGGGAAGGTCAGCAGATCAACAAGGGCGTCGAGCTCAACGTATTCGGCGAACCGGTCAGCGGCCTGCGCTTGCTGGGCGGGGTGACCCTGATGAAGACCGAACTCAAGGGCACCCTCAACGGCGCCAATGACGGCAACCGTGCCATTGGCGTACCGTCATTCCAGCTCAACGCCGGGGTGGATTGGGATGTGCCCGGCCTGCAAGGCGTAAGCCTCAGCGGGCGTATGCTGCGCACCGGCGGGCAGTACGCCGACGCGGCCAACAACCTGAGCCTGCCGGCCTGGAACCGCTTCGACGTGGGTGCGCGCTACACCTTCGCCGTGGACAAGCGCGAGGTGACATTGGGTGCCACGGTGGAGAACGTGGCCAACGAGAAGTATTGGGAGTCGGCCCAGGGTGGATTTCTGAGCCAGGGTGATCCGCGGGTGGCGAAGTTGTCGGCGACGATTGATTTCTAACCTCCCTGAGTGGCCAGCGCATCTTAATGAGGAGAATGCGCTGGCAATATCAAATGGCTATATAGGAAGATAGCACGACTCAAGAAAAGGATTTCGCGCATGTCGTTCGTCCCCCGCCGTCTGGCCCTGACTATTTCGTTGATTGTTTCCGGCGCCTCGCTTTCTCCTGCCAGCCATGCTCAAGTATTCATCGATACCCCAACCAATACCCCGCTCACCGTGGGCAGTGGCTATTTTTACAATCCCAGTTTGTGGGTGACCAAGAACGGCAGCATCACCACCCATACGACCGCCGTCAGCGTTCGCCAAAACCTGCCTGATTGGCAACGCAATGTCTTCATTCAAAATGACGGCTCGATCAGTGCCGATAAATTAGACGCGATCAGCCTGGGCGCTGCGACCGATGTGCGCATCGACAACACCGGGGTAATCTCGGGCGCCAGGCACGCAATCTCAGGCGAACAACTCAATTTACTGAGCAATAATGGCACGCTTACCGGACGTGACGGCGCTGGAGTCTCGATAACGGGTGATGCCATGGTTTACAACGACGGCACGATCACTGGCGGACGAGAGGGGAGCCTGGAGAATATCGATGGCGATGGCCTACGCGTAGGCGGCATTGCCCACATCGAAAACTCTGGCGTTATCCGGGCATTGGGCGCCAGTGGAGCGGACAATAATGGCCGAGCCAACACCAGCGATGGGGTATCGATTGGCAGCGGCTACCTGTTCAACGGCGGCAGTTTTGATCCTTCCACAGGCATTCCACGTACCGGCTCAATCACAGGTGACAACAATGGCCTCTTAGTAAGTAATGGCCATGATGGGGCGGCAACCGGCGCAACGGAGCTTAGAAATTTCGTCGACCTGCGTGGGCTTGATGGCTATGGCGCGCGTTTTATCGGTAATTTCGACGACCGGGTATTCAACGGTGCCCTGATCAGCGGGGGTAATGGTGTAGCCCTGGACATGGGAGGCGGCAACGACACCTTGACGCTGTACCCCGGCGCCCGTTTTGAGGGGTTAGTTGACGGCGGCGCAGGGCATAACACCATGATTCTGGAGGGCTACCAATATTATCCTTCAGATACGCGTGAACCCGACGGGACGGTCGAGGCAACGCGCAATTTCGACTTGCTACAAGTGCGTCGCGGCTACTGGCTGCTCAATGGTCGCGGCGATTTCAGCGAAGGCGCGCGCCTCTCTGCCAATGGTCACTTAAACAACCAGGGCAATATCGCTGGTGACGCGATCGTCGACCAAGGCGCGACTTACCGGGGCCGAGGCTCAGTCAACAATCTTACCGTCAGCGGGAGGTTGATCACGGATACCGTTGTCGGCGCTCCTCAGGTCAACGGCAACCTGATCATGAAGCCAGGCTCTACATTCGAGTTCGCTACTTATCCCGACGGCAGTGCTGCGACAACCCATGTGGCCGGCAATGCCAGCCTCAACGGTGCCTATTTGTGGCCGCAGCCGGGTTACTCGATGGAGTATCCCTGGCACAGCACGTACACCGTCCTACAAGCAGGCAGCATCACGGGTACCTTTGATGAATCCAACCTGCGCAGCTACTACGCGTTCCTGTCGCCAACACTCAGCTACGAAAATAGCCGCGTGAACCTGAGCTACACACGCAACGATGTCGAGTTCATCGATTACGCCCGTACTCGCAACGCCGCCCGCGCAGTCAACAGCATCGAGTCCATCAAGTGGAGCCACTGGAGCAACTGGGATGGCTCTTTCCCTCCGCCGTCCATGATGCCCAACCCCAACCCGCTCTACGACGCGCTGCTGGCCACCTCGGAGACCACGGCCAGCGCCGCGCTCGAGGCCCTGGCAGGCAGCGGCAACGCCAACCTCGCCAGTGCCACGCTGGCGGCCAGCAGCCAAGTGGGCACGTCCATGCTGTCGGCCATGCGCCAGATGAGCAGCAGTTCAAGCTTGCTCGTCGGGCTTGAGCCGGCGCAAACACCTGAGCTGGCCGCAACTGGCATCCCCAGCAGTGCGCGCAACTTGAATGATCCAAACGCGCGAGGCCGCGTGTGGCTGCAAGGTATCGGCAGCTACGGCAAGCTTGATGGTCAACACGGCAATGCGTCTTCACAGCAACGCACACAAGGCAGTCTGCTGGGTATTGACTGGTCCTTGCCGCCTCTCTGGCGCCTGGGTGTACTGGGCGGCTATTCGAAGACCGATATGGACAGCCACAACGTCGATAATTCATTACGCAGCTGGCACGCGGGGGCATATGCCGTACGCCAGGATGGCCCACTGGCGTTGCGCCTGGGGGCCGCGTACAGCCAACACAGAGGTAACAACAAGCGCACAGTGGAGTTCGCAGGTTTCAGCGAGCGCCCCAAGGGTGATTACGATGCCGATAGCCAGCAAGCCTTTGCCGAGCTGGGTTACATGCTGGGTAACGGCCGATTGAATATCGAACCCTTCGCCAACCTCGGCTATCAGCGCTATCACCGCGACAGCTATCGCGAGAAAGGCGGCGATGCTTCTCTCAAGGTGGACGCGCAAACCCAGGACAATGTCAGCAGTACCTTCGGGGTGCGCCTGGCTCATCTCAGCCAACTGGACAATGGCATCAGCCTGACGCCGCAAGCCAGCTTCGGCTGGCGGCACCTCTATGGCAATGTCGACAGCAAGACTCGGCAGGCTTTTTTGATTGGCGGCGACGCGTTCAATATTGACGGTAGCGCACTGGACCGCGACAGCTTGATGGTTGAAGTGGGGTTGGCGGTGGGTTTGTCTGCGCAGCAGAACGTGAGTGTCGGCTACAACGGTGAGTTGGGCAGCAATAGCCGCAATCATGCGGTGGTGGGCCAGTGGCAGATGAGTTTTTAAAAACGCCTGCAGCAATCGATTGCACGCTGCCGGGAAGCTGCCGTGAAGACGGGCATCGGCCATGATGCCCGTTCGGGTCAGGCTGGGCTCAGGTAGCTTTCGATATTGCGCATCTGCTCATCCCAACCACGGGAGTTCATCTTGAACGCCTTCTGGCGCCGTGCCTCGGGAACCTGGTCGAAACCGGATTCGACAACCCGCAGCAGGATGCCGGGGGCGTGATCCTCGATGGTGAACTCCACCAGAGTCGGTGTTTCGTTGTCGTAGTCGATGCCCTCCTCTACCGCGAAGGGGTGCCACCAGAAAGAGAACAGGGTTTGCGGCAGGACGCGTTCGATCCTGGCCTTCCAGACCACATGTTCGTAGCCTGGGTAAGTAATTGGCGCTTCGATGGTTTGCCCGGCTACAAAGGTTTTGCCCTTGAGCGCGATACCGAACCAGCTGCCAAATTGCTCGGCATCCGTGAGAGCCTCCCAAACTTGTTTACGCGATGCATTGAGCAGGACTTTGCGTTCGATTCGATCTAATACGTGCATGAGTCACCTCCTTCTTTGAACAGTAGGCGACATCGACCAATGCGCAACCTTGCGTTGTGCGCGATGATGATGACCCCCTCCTTGACCTGGCCATAGGTTATGACTGACCCATTGAATGGAAGTTGCTTGTGCAAAGGTGTGCGCTATCAGGTGGACAGCCTGGACATGCCCATCAGCCACTGCCATTGCGACAGCTGTCGCAAGGCACACGCAGCTGCGTTTGTTGCCACTGCCGGGGTGATGCGCGAGCATTTTCGCTGGACGCACGGTGAAGAGCTTTTGGCATCCTTTGAATCCTCGCCGGGGAAACTCCGACGCTTCTGCTCGCGCTGCGGCTCACATCTGATTGCCGAACGGGGGCATCAGCCCCACGTGATCGTGCGGGTGGCGACGCTGGACGATGATCCCGGCGTCAGGCCCACCTCGCATATCTGGATGGCCCATGAGGTGCCATGGCTGGCCTATGAAGGCTTAGAGCGCTGGGACGAGTGGCAGGCCTGAGTCAGACGCGTGGGTCGCCTGGCGCTTTGGCTGGCGTCGCATACTGCGGCTTGAGATGACCTTCCTGGTCAAGCAACCAGGCATCCATGATCTGCCGCACAACCGGCCCAGCCACACGGCCTCCGGCCTCACCGTTTTCAATCATGACGGAAATCACGATTTTCGGATGTTCGGCCGGCGCAAAACCGACGAACAAGGCGTTATCGCGATGACGCTCCAGCGTCTTGTTGCGGTTGTAGCGCTCACCCTGCTTGATCGCCACTACCTGGGCGGTGCCGCTCTTGCCGGCGATGCGGTATTGGGCGCCTTGCGCTGCCGCCCGGGCGATACCGCGTGGGTCGTGCATCACCAATTGCATACCATGGTTGACCTGCTCCCAATCACGCGGGTCTTTTAAGACCACGTTGGGCATCGGGTTCTCATCCACCGGAGGCACGCCGTTGATGGTCTTGGCCAGGTGCGGACGGTTCCAGATGCCTTTATTGGCGATCAATGCAGTGGCTTGGGCCAGTTGCAGTGGTGTCACTTGCATATAGCCCTGGCCGATGCCAAGGATGACGGTTTCGCCTGGGAACCAGGGCTGGCGACGGGTCGCACGCTTCCAGGCCTGAGAGGGCATCAGACCTGCGGACTCTTCGAACATGTCCAGGGACACCTTCTGACCAAGGCCGAACTCGGCGAGGTAGTCGTGCAGGCGATCGATGCCTAGCTTGTGGGCCAGGTCGTAGAAGTAAGTGTCGTTGGAACGCATGATGGCGGCGTCCATGTCTACCCAACCGTCGCCACTGTGGTTCCAATTGCGGTATTTGTGGTCAAAGTCCGGCAACTGGTAATAGCCAGGGTCAAACACCCGGGTTTGCGGGGTGACAACGCCACTGTCGAGACCCGCGATAGCCACTTCCGGCTTAATGGTTGAACCCGGCGCATAGAGCCCACGTAGCACGCGGTTGAACAGCGGCCGATCAATGGAATCGTGCAGCGCGGCGTATTCCTTGAAGCTGATGCCGGTGACGAACAGGTTCGGATCGAAACTCGGTTTGCTGACCATGGCCAGTACTTCACCGGTTTGCGGATCCAGGGCCACCACCGAACCACGCCGGTCGCCCAGGGCTTCTTCCGCGGCTTCCTGAAGCTTGACGTCGAGGCTCAGGACGATGTTTTTGCCAGGGATCGGATCGGTGTGCTTGAGCACGCGTAGTACGCGCCCCTGGGCGTTGGTCTCGACCTCTTCATAACCGACATGGCCGTGCAACTCGGCCTCGTAAAAACGCTCGATCCCGGTTTTACCGATGGATTGGGTACCGCGGTACTCCACGGAATCAAGGGTCTTGGATTCTTTCTCATTGATGCGGCCGACGTAGCCGATGGAGTGGGCAAAGTGCGCACCCAGCGGGTAGTGGCGGACAAACTGGGGCTCGACGTCTACCCCTGGAAGACGGAACTCGTTGACGGCCAAAACGGCGATCTGTTCTTCGTTCAACTCATAGAACAGCGTGACCGGAACAAACGGGTGACGAGCCTGCTTAAGCGCCTTATCGAACATCGCTCGGTCTTCGGCAGGCAGATGCAGCAGATTGACGAGCGCGTCCAGCTCACCCTTAAGGTCGGTGGTGCGTTCACGGGTGATGGTCAGGTTGTAACTCGGACGGTTGTCGGCCAGGACTACACCATTACGGTCATAGATCAAGCCGCGAGTTGGCGTGATCGGCAGTACGTGAACCCGATTGTTTTCCGAGATCGTGGAGTGGTAGTCGTACTGCACCACTTGCAGAAAATACATACGCCCCACCAGGGCACAGGTGATGCCTACCACCAGCAGTGCACAGGCCAGCAAGCGCTTGTTGACCAGGCGGTTTTCTTTTTCGTGATCTTTGATAGGTATCGGCTCAGGCATTTCTACAGCATCTCGTTGGAAAATGGCGACGCCGCCTCCTGCGGGTAACGATCAGTCCTTGTGAAAATGTGCTGCACCATACCAAAAATGCAGAAACACTTTGCATTGATTTCCCCAACGGCACGTTATTTAAGCGAGAGTCCCAGAGGCAGCCGGCTTTTCGACCGCCCAAAACAAAACCCCTGTTTGCGTTAGCAAACAGGGGTTT
>NZ_SPKN01000047.1:51226-84130 GCF_023127765.1 Pseudomonas sp. W15Feb34 | reverse complement strand
CATGCCATTGCGCCGCTGATAACGGCAGCCAGCCCCCATTGCATGCATCGAATAGCGATCATCACGAACTCCTGGGCCGGCACCTGCGCACCAGCTGATTATTGTTATGGAGGGTACAAACGCAGTCAGCGAATAAGCAGTTCACGGCGGCCATTGGGATGCTCGACAGTCTCGCCTTGCAGCAGCAGCCGACGATCATTGAGGTAGTGATAATCCCTGCGAGCCGCCTTGATTTGAGCAAGGTCCAGACTGATCACATGGCGGGTTTCTTCGCGCCCGGCTTCGTACAGCACGCGACCAAACGGGTCGACCACCGCACTGCCGCCCGCAAACACCAGGCCGTCGTCGCCCTGCCCTGCGCGATTGACCATCACGCTGAACAGCTGGTTTTCCTGGGCCCTGGCCATGATCGCGGTGCGGTGCACCGGACCGTAGGGGTCCATGTTGCCGTTGGTAACGATGATTAACTCAGCCCCCAACTGCGCCAGTGCCCGCGCCGTTTCCGGCAGCTCGATGTCGTAACAGATCAGCAGGCCGACACGCACGCCGTTCCACAGCGTGGTGACAAAGCGATCGCCTGGCGTGATGTCGGCGCGCTCGGAGGGCCACAGATGGGTTTTGCGATAGCGCAGGGCGATGCCGTCGGGGGTGATCAAGACCGAAGTGTTGTAGTAGGCGCTGGCATCACATTCGACCAGGCCGATAACAACCGACACATCGCGCTCGCGCACCGCCTGTTGCACGGCTCGCAGTGTCGGGCCGTCCAGGGGCTCGGCGACGTTGGCCAGTTGTTCATCACTGACGAAGCCCATCAAATGGGTTTCCGGGAATACCAGCAGGTCGGTGTCCGCGTTGCAGTTGGTGATGGCCGCCAAAGCACGTGCAAGGTTGTACGCCGTATCGCCGTCGCGGCCGGCTAACTGCATCAATTCAATCTTCATCAGTGATCCTTCCGCGCAGTTCAGCAAGTTCTGAAAGAGTATGGGCGGCGCTAACGAAGCGGAACATCACGTCGAAGGGGTACCCCCGTGGGGGTAGTGAGATCAAATAACACTCAGATCAAAGCAGACCGCTCATAAGACAATATCATCGTTACACCCGCGCTCACCGCGCCCTGAGTGTGCGTTCACGGCCGTGCAAATGTAGCGCACGCTTAGGGGCTTACTGATCGACCCAGCGCCTTTAGGCATAGCGCCTAACGTGCGCGGGGAAGCAGCCTCCGATCGTCACGGCCATTACCCCCCACCATGATCTGCAACCACACGCCTGAGGCCTGCTCGGTTATTCTCGCCAATGCGAACTGCAGATAAAAATTATTCATAAGAGAGCGTTACGGTGACTCCAGCGTTTACTGTTCCTGGTGTCATTTTCCCGGTACGAATATAGTGAACCCCAAAGGGTTTACTGATAGTTCCGCCCTGAACCCCCATATCCCCCAACTTTCCTTTGAGTGTAGAAGCCGAAGTTTGAGATCCAAAGACCACAGGCGTCTCGCCATCAAGGACTTGCAGCGACACACCTGAGGCCGAGTTGACTGCCGAATTCAGCGTTAGATTTGAAGTCGTATTGCCCGGGGCGTTCACATCCTCCAATGAATAAAGAATTTTGTATGGCGCATAGGATGCCGCGCACGTTACGCCAAGCGAAAAATTTACTCTACCGGTCGTATCACCGACTAACGAGAGCAACGACAAGTTAGTCTTTTTTAGACTCACCTCGGACGGCGCGCTTAGCGTGCAGGAAGTATTATTCACGGAAAGACTAACTGAAGGCGAGCCTCCATTAGATGTTCCCGCTTGAGTCGACCCCTCAAATACTCGATTATAAAAAAATAAAGCTTGACTAGGCACTACTAGCTGACCAACCGGCAATCGAGCAAGAGAAACATAACGAAATCGATATTTGTAACCTTTTTTCAAAACCCCACCAACACCTAAAAAATCAATTTTCCCATAACCACGATCGAATATGGGAATGTAATCTCCATCTAAAAAAGCATGCTCGTAAATCACACCAATATTGGGATTGCT
Source organism: Pseudomonas sp. W15Feb34 (assembly GCF_023127765.1). Classification (NCBI taxonomy): domain Bacteria; kingdom Pseudomonadati; phylum Pseudomonadota; class Gammaproteobacteria; order Pseudomonadales; family Pseudomonadaceae; genus Pseudomonas; species Pseudomonas sp. W15Feb34. The sequence goes on along the minus strand of NZ_SPKN01000047.1, from coordinate 82,100 downwards.
TGTAGACTGCAAATCATACTGCCTCCCATTAAAATCATACACACCAACTCTAGACTTAAAAAAAAAGAAAATCATATAAAGAGGCACGTTTAGAGTAGTATCTGAGCAATTCATAAAATTAGGTATAGATCTTTCATGCCACACATCTGAAATCATCTGTACCCCAGTCTGCCCCTTGGCTTGCTGCACCTTTAAAGTCACACTCGCTCCTGAATCCACATAAGCAAGTTGACAGTTACTAGACGCCCAAACAAGACCACTTACAGAAAAAAGAATGAACAGACACACGCTTTTAAAAAATACGATCATACGTCACCCCCTCACACAGACAGCATCAAAGCTCTCATACATGAGCTCTTTTTTTGCAGGCGGCACATCATAACTAAAACTACATTTCCCACCGCCCCACACAACATCGAACACGCCTTTATCCTTGACTCCAAAAACCAGCAATCTTGATACATTATCAACCACGCCAAGCATACTTCCGCTCTCACCATAAACTTGAGCACCAAATGGAACTTTTTCACCATCGTTCAACTTCAACGAAAACTGCAACCTGCGCCCCGACTCAACCTCAAACCGACGCTTAACCACAGCGCCACGCGTCGGCACCACCCGCTGCGAACTTTCTGCGACTTCGACATCACTACCAAAGGTATTGGTATCCAAGTTGATCCAGTTGTAACGATAGGGTTGCGCATAGGGCACGACCGCATAGCCTTTTTTATCGGTACGCACAGCAGTCCCACTTTCGACGCCGACGCCCTTGGTATCGGGCACTTCAACCAATGCGAAGGTTTCACCGACCGGTTGCCCCAACGTCACCCCGTCGCGGTGTACCACCACCGACCCACTCGCCCCGACGTCAAAATGCTTGTTATCCCGACCCTGCCCATAGTTGCCACTGACTTTCGCATTAGGCGTGTCCCAATTCATACCGACGCTGCCGGAGGCACCGCTGGTTTTGCTTTTGCTGCCCTGTACCGAATAACTCAAGGTGTTCTGTTCGTCGATGTTGCCTGACAGGCCCGTTTGAATCGACGTCTCACCTTGGGACGATGAAGTAGCGCTGGTGTAAAGCCGTTGCGCGCGACGATTGTCACCGAACGGAATACTGAAGGACGCAGACACCTGATTATCGATTCGTTGACTGCCACCCTGCCCCTCTGTACGGGACACGGCAAAGCTGTAGCTGGTGTCGGCATAGCTGCCGTTGTAGCCGAACTGCCAACGCCGCGTGCTGCCCTGGCCGTTCCAGTAACTGGTTTCGCCCAAACTCAGAAACAGCGACCCACGCCCTTCCAGGGACTGGTTGACGTTCATGTCAAAACGGCTTTTTTGTCGGCCGTAATAAGGGGTGGCGAAGCGATCCTGTTCATCCACATGTTGGCTGAACGTGCGGAAAGACTCGGTGGAATAGCGATAGCCGACCATGGTGAAGGTGGTATCGGTGCTGCTTAGCGTCTTGGAATACAAAAAACGCGCACTCTGGCCCACGTTCTTGCGCCCGGACGCATCCTTGGAGTTGCTGTTGGTGACGTCAAACGATACACCGCCCCACGGCGAGTTAACCCCGATGCCCAGGTTCAAAGCGTTGTAGGCCTGGGAAGCGAGTAACCCGCCGTAGCCGGTGAAGTTGTCGGTCACGCCATACACCAGCGTGCCTTGGGTAAACTTGGGCGCCGCCTGCCCTTCAGTCTGGTATTGGCCGGCGGCCAGGCTGTAGCGGGTACTGCCTCGACGTGTCATTACCGGCAAGTAGGAGTAGGCCTGGGAGTATTGACGCTCGCGCCCATCGGCCTCGATGATCTTGATACTCAAGTCACCGTTGGAGCCGCTGGGGTAAATGTCGCTGATCTCGAAAGCACCCGCAGGAACGCTGGCCGAATAGATCACGTAGTTGTTCTGGCTGATCTCCACCGTTGCGTTGGTTTCAGCGATACCGCGCACCACTGGTGCGAAACCGACTTCATCATCGGTCAGCATGCCGAGCTCCGACGTCAATTGAGCGCCGCGAAAACGCACACTGTCGAAGATATCGCCCTGGGTGTACAACTCGCCCCCCGCCAGTTTGCTCTTTAGGCTGACGACGTCACGCTCGGCATAGGTACGGTTGCTGTTGAATGTGTCGCGCATACCGGTGCCCCCGGAGATCGACGACTCATTGCGAAAGCGCCAGGCACCGAGGTTGAAGCCGTTACGCAGACCTATATAGCGGTAGTCGCTACTGTAACCACGGCTGATATTGCGGCTGAAGTTAGTCTGATAATTGGTGTACAGGGCGGTGATGCCGTTATCCCATAAAGACGGATCGACATAACCACTGGACTGTCGCTTTATGTAAGCTTGAGGCATGCTGATCTGCAACGCCAGCGCGGTTACATCGAATTCGATATCGGCACCTGGCACCAGCGCCGACAGATCAATCACGGTATCGTCGGCACTGCCCGCAGTGATGACACCCTCTTGTTCAAGCCGTGCAGTGTTCACCCCAATCGCCTTGAGTAGGCCCAGGTGTATGATCGGCTTGACCTCCGATCCGTCCTGCACGACAAACTTGATGGACTCACGCAGTATCAAAAATTGATTGAGGTAAATATCGACATTGTACTTACCAGGGGCGATCGTGCTTCCTTGCTCAAAGTACTTCAATTCGGCCGTGGTGCCATGCTTGTTCAAAAAAGCATCATTGAATTCCACAGCATGGGCCGCAAGTGGCAGGGAAGCACTTGCCAGCACTAGACTAGAGGCGCCAAAACGACCAAACGGACGGGTACCAGAATAACTCCCAAAACAAAATGCCCACATAAGAATCTTGCCTCATTACTCAATCGTTACTGCTTGACTTACTTCAGATGCAGAGCTGCCTGCCTTCTTTTAAAAAGCCCGTCAGCTTGAAATATTGGCGAGATTCTTAACCGGGACGCCATAATCATTAATGGCATTAAACTCAACGACAATTTGAGCATTAGCAGGTATTGCACCTGCGCCTTCCACCAGAAACTTACCGGTCGCACCGGGCGCTACCATCTCTACGTTGACCGGGTGACGAGCGCCCTTATACTCAAGGAACACAGCGCCAAAGGATGCGTAATAAACAGAGTTATTGGAGACCAACAGCCAGCGTTTTCCGCCTTCACTCACCAACTGCCACTTCAACAACTTGACAGCCCCTTCAGGCGTACCGGACAAACCCGTCGGCCGATAAAACAGCTTGATCCGTTGGCGCACTGCAATCTGCAAAGTGTTATCGGTCTCGGACTTTTGGGGAATCTCCTGCACGCTGAGCCAGAACACCGACTCTTTGTCTGAGGGCAAACCTTTCCCCGCATAAAAAATGCGCAGGCTTTGTTGCTTATTGCCGCCCAGGCGACTCAGCGAAGGGGTTAACGCAAACGGTACATCCTGATCAGTTTTTTTAGAGTCCGGCTCCAACCAAGACTGAATCATGATGTCCCTGTCGGCGTCATTCTTGACCATGATCGACGCTTCCTTGAGCTTTTGCGGGTAAATAACTCGCGTGCCGCCCAATGTAATACCGGCCTGTGCGATACCACTGAAGAGCAAAATAATCCCCGCCAGACAGTACCTGGAGTACACGTTCTTCATTTAATTACCTGCGGTAAAGTAGAGAAGCATGAATATGCTTCTCTAATGAAAGACTTATTGGTAAGTCAGAGTAAATGGCAATGTGCCATTGGCTTGGCCAGGCACGATGGGCGTAACACCATTGGCCACATAGGAGGCGCGCATGTTCAAGTTTGCGGTATACGTGAAAGCTGGATCAGTACCAGCCTTGACTAACGGCGCATCAAAAGAGCCGTTACCTGCCAGGTTGATCAAGTTATTACTGCTATCGAAGATACCAATACCCACGCCCTTCGCAGCACCGGTGGTTTTGAGCAAGTTATTATTCGACCCATCCACACCGGAACCCGAGTTAGGGTCGAACATTACCTTAACAGTGGTCAACCCAGCAGCGGTATTACCACAGTCCAGATTGATATTAATCGCCGTGCCCGAAACAATCCCAGGATTTTTGGTGCTCAGGGAGTCAATACTGACCTTGCCCATCGGCACTTCAATTACCTGCGCACCAGCGCCTCCACCCACACTGGTACCGGCGCCGGAAGAGGCTTTGCAGGAAGCGGCAGTAATTTCACCGGTAAAATTGATAGTCCCGTCTGCCGCCAAAGCGGAAGTTGTAATCAATGCGGTGATAGCCGCTGCCAGAATATGCCTTTTTTGGATAGCCACAATCAATTTCCTTTAGGTTGTACAGGAGGTTAATACTTGTAATCGACCCTATAAAAGAGTCGGCTAAGTTTACCCAGTACACCCTCAGCAACAACCGCAAGAATCCATGCCTAGCCCTGGAAAAATCCTAACAAGGCATCAGATAGATCCTACAAAATTAACCGTTACTCACATAACGTTTGATACAACGGCGAATACGGTCTGTAGACTGACCTGTATTACACGGGATGTGCACGCGTGACACGAGCCAGTGGCGCACGACCAAGGGCAAGCAATAATGTCAAAGGGAGCATCGATGGGCAGTGAAATGAACCTGACGCTGCAGGATGTAGCTTGGCATGACGCGGTCGGCAAGCTGATCGAAGCCCTGGACCGTCCTGACTTCTGGCGTTCGTTGACGCGTTTGCTGGGGCGCTACGTACCGGTGGATAACTGGGTGGTGCTGATATTCAGCACGGGCAGGCCGCAGGTACTTGCTGAGTCTGCCGCAGAGGGTAACGAGTCCGACTCACTCTTCCAGGATTACCTCAGAGGCCTGTACCTGCTAGACCCGTTCTACCTGGCCAACCGCGAGTTACCACAAAGCGGCCTGTTCCAGTTAGGCGACGTCGCCCCAGAGTGCTTTGAGCAGACAGAGTATTACCAGCGCTACTTTCGATTGAATGTCGTCGCCGACGAGATTCATATCAATGTGCAACTGGATACTAGCCGCACTTTGAGCTTGTCGCTAGGCAGTAGTAGCCGCTTCAGCCAGCAGCAGATCGCGTTGCTGGGCCTGGTACAGCCATGGGTCGCGGGCTTGATGCGCCAACGGTGCTCGTTCGAACAGAGTTTGAAGGACGCACCGGAGCAGGCTCCTGACTGGCAGGAGCGCCTCCACGCAACCACGCGACAGATCAGCGCTTCATTGTCTGCCCGTGAAATGGAAGTGGGCCAACTGATGCTCAGCGGCTGCTCAAACAAAGAGATCGCCCGCAAGCTGGCGATCTCTGCCGAAACGGTCAAGGTTCACCGCAAGCATATGTACAACAAGCTGGGGATCAAATCCCAGTCCGAGCTGTTCCTGTTGTTCCTTCAGGCTCAGGAGTGAACCGTGGCCGTCCAGCCCACCTTCGCCATCGCTGCCAGCAGTTGTTCCGGCTTGAGCGCCAGCGCTTGCCGGCCGCGGCCCTTAAGATCGTTGGCGGCCAACAGAGCGTTGAGGATTGCCTCTTCGACGGCGTCTGCCGCGGCCACAAATAACGCGGAGATGTAGTCGTTGTTTACCATCTGCAAGGCCGTGGTCGGCGGGCCGGGTTGCCCGAGGTTGGCAACCGGCAAGCCGGTATTGCCCACCGAGAACGCAATGAAGATGTCGCCGCTGTCGTCCTCTGTGCCGCCACCGACCCGCGCCAAGCCGATACTCGCACGCTGTGCCAGGCGGGTGCATTGATGGGGCAGCAAAGGCGCATCGGTGGCGATGGTGATCACGATGGAACCCATGCCTGGCACGCCGACATTCACCGGCCCGTCATAAGGCGAAGGCGTGTCCTTCAATACGCTGCCCACCGGGTAACCCGCCACGCGCAAGGCGCTGCGTACGCCGTAGTTGGCCTGCACCAATGCACCTACGGTCCAGCCGCCCTCTTCGGCGCTCAGCACGCGAGACGACGTACCAATCCCACCTTTGAATTCATGGCAAATCATGCCGTTGCCGCCGCCCACACAGCCTTCCTGCACCGGGCCGCTGCGTGCATCCGCCAATGCGGCGTGCACATGCTCGGCGGTGACGTGCTGGTCCCAGATATCGCTCAAAATGCCATCGTAGGTTTCCAGGACCACCGGCATGCACCAATAGGTGTGTTGCTTACCCATCTCGCGCTCGGCGGCCACCAGTGCATCACGCACCACACCAACGCTATGGGTGTTGGTGTAGGCAATGGGCGTGGTCAGTAAACCGGCTTCGCGAATCCACTCAAGGCCGGTGGCATCGCCATTGCCGTTCAGTACGTGAACGCCGGCAAAACACGGCGCCAGATGGGCCGCGACCGGGCGCGGCTCGATGATGGTCACGCCAGTATGCGTTGAACCCTCCAAGCTTTCGGCAGTGAGGGTGTGATGGCCGACGCGTACGCCAGGCACGTCGGTGATGGCGTTGAACGCCCCGGGTGTGCCCGTGCCAATGGTGATGCCCAGGTCTCGTAAGCGCATGTTTTTACTCTCGATAAGCCCGTGAAGAATTGGCCCAAGTCTAGGTAGACTGCCAGCCGTTGACGATAACCCACAGTTGTTACCCCCGATGAGTTAGGTCGGCCCCGCTTTGGACGATGGCAAATGAAGCCGGGGCGATTCACACCACCTGGCCTGAACACGCAAACTCACTATGTGCCTGGGCATGAAACACCGCCAAATAAAGCCACTGCCGCCCAAAGAATCGAGTCCAACCTCAAGTCACTGACTGCAAACATGACCCGCCACAAGGAAATGTTGCTGGAGAAATTCGTCAAACTCGATGAGCGCCTGCGTGAACTCGAACAACGGAAGCATGCGCTGGCAATTCGAGAACTTTGCGTCGCCAGGCGCGAAGACGAACTGCTCGCGGGTATTGATGCGCTGGATGCAGCGCAAGCGCGACTCAACGCAATGCTAAAAAATGCCTAAAAATCAAACCTCAAACCTGCTGAAAGCCCGCCGTGACAATAGCTGCCCGGAGTTTCGACACATGGATCCTCTGTCCGATATCCTGTCATTGTTGAGAATTGGTAATTACCATTCGGCCGCGCTTACGTTAAGAGGCGACTGGGCGTTCAACTTTCCGAAGCTCGAAGGCATCAAGTTCACCGCCGTCATCAAGGGCAGTTGCTGGTTGCAAGTGAGTGGAGAGCCACAGCTAAGACAACAGCATCAAGGCGATTGTTTTCTGATGACCCTAGGCATGCCATTCACGCTCTACAGTGATATGTCCCAGCCGGTCATGGATTCAGACGCTTACTTTGAAATGCTGGCGGCGGACGAACTGGTTCTGCGTTATGGCGGCGACGACACACAACTGGTCGGTGGCCGTTTTGACCTCACCGGCATTCCCGCGCAGTTATTGCTCGGCACACTGCCCTCGCTCGTCCATGTGCGGGGCGATGAGCCGCAGGCGTCGATCCTGCGCTGGGCTCGGCAGCGATTTACAGCGGAACTGCAGCATCAACGCCCTGGCCGATCACAGTTCAATGAACACCTTGCTGGTGGAAGTTCTGTGCCCCCATCTGGCTACCCTAGACAACAGCGCCAGCGGCTGGTTTGCTGGCCTGGCTGGCTGCCATGTCACGCTCGGCGTTTGCCTTGCACTTCAAACAGGTGATCGGTGCAGCACCATTGGAATACCTGACGCACTGGCGTATGTTGCTGGCAAGTGATCGCCTAAAGCATCCTGCGGATACGGTTTCAACCATCGCGTTTTCATTGTGCTACGAGTCAGAGAGCGCATTCAGCATGGCCTTCAAACGTTTCATGGCGCAATTCCCCCGCCATTATGTCCGCGAGCACGCCACCTGTGGTTAATGAAGGCCACCGCCGATCACTAGTATTTCGCCGGTAATCCAGCCAGCGTCTGCAGACGCCAGGAAAGCGACCGCTGGCGCCATATCCTCAGGCTGGCCGATACGGCCCAATGGCGTAATCGCTTCGATTTTCTGGCGAAATGCGTCTTCAAAAAAACTGCTGGCGTGTACACCTTCGGTCACCACCAGCCCTGGGTTGACTGAGTTGATGCGGATTTTTTTCGGCCCCAGCTCATTGGCAAGGGTGCGGGTGATAGCGTCCACTGCGCCCTTGGAAGCGGTATAGACCGTAGAGTTGACAGGCGTGAAAGAGGTGACGCTGGAGCTGATATTGATGATGCTGCCACCCGCTGGGTTAAACACCTCGACCGCCGCCTGGGTGCATTGGATCCCTCCCAGGACATTGAGGTTGAACTGGCGGTAAAACTCATGCTTGGTGATGTCAGCCAGTGCGTCAGTCGAGTAGACACCGGCGTTGTTGACCAGAATATCGAGAGCGCCATGCTCCAGAGCAATGATCTTGAACAGCATCTTGACGTCGACGCTATTGCAGACATCCGCCTGCAGCGCAAAGGCCACGCCCCCGTTTTACACAATGTCCGAGACCACCCGGTCGGCATCCTCGCGGCTACGGGCATAATTGCCTGGCAATCGCCGCCCCAATGCCCTTTGACGCACCGGTAACCAGTGCAACTTTGTTTTGCAGCTTTTTCATGCTCGCTTCCTACTATTGCTGGCTCAAATCAGTAGAGCCAGCTTAGGAGGAACGCTGCGGCCCGTTAATAATCAGCCCGCCAGAAAAGCTTCGCCATCGTCCAGCCTTCAGCGCGCCGGGCCAGCGGCAATACACTCCGGCTGATCCGGAACACTGATCCGGGCTCCCTTCAGCAACAGCGGGACACCGGGGTACACATTGAATGGATCAATAGGTTCACCGTTAACGGTTACTCCTTCTACATGGGCTCGGGTGTTACCGGTAGCAAAAAAACGGCCACCCCCGGCTTCGCATTTGATCGTCAGCGTGGATGTTTCCTGAACCGGTATATGGCGTACCAGTGCGCTGAAGGCAAGGTTGACCACCACATTGCCAGCAATGGTCTTGAGCTTGGGGTCCAGCAGACTCACAACCGGCTTTATGTCCAATCGATACACCTGCTCCTGTTCTATCTTCACCAGGGGCTTCAAGGTAATGGTCTTGCTCTGGCCCGGAGCAAGCTGCAACTTGAAAGGCGCGACGTAGAGCTTTGGCTGAAGGGTTTTGCCGATGGACTCCAGGCTTTCATCTGCCAACTCCACGCCGGGGTTGAGCACCCGCGACAAGGCAATGGACACATACTCCGCACGGTCGCCAGTGTTGGAGATTTCAACCGTGACGGCTTTGTCCCTCACCTCAGACACCATCGGCTGAATATTGATCAGCGCAAATGCGGATGATATCGGCGCAACACCGCACACCGCGCAAAACACCAGGCAGGCAAAAGGTTTCATAGGTTTCCTGTAGCAGTTCTGGGGTATGCCAACGAGCGGCAGGTAGCCGTGCAACACGTGGGCGCAATCAAGGATCGGTAATCACCGGTTCAAAGGTCAGCGACAGCACACCGCTGTACGCCCCCGCGGTTTGCTTGAAATCCCCCTCCGGCGGATAGGCTGCAACGGTCAGTCCGTAATAGCCAGAAGTGTCCTCACCCGGCACAGTCCGGGGAGGGTTTTTAAACTCCGTCCCCTGGCCCACCATCAGGGTTTTGGGCGCTTCACCTTCGGCCATGAAATCCACTTTCGGACGCTGAAACACCTGGGTAACATTACCTGCATTACGAATCTGCAGCGGCTCATCCAGGCGCACCTGAAATACTCCGGTGCTGGAAACAACCCTCAGCCGTGCCTGCACCTCATAAGGCATGTCCCAACCACCCAACTGCGACATTTCCAGGCCCTGATCGAACCAGCTGCCCTTGTCGTCAGTCACGAACAAATTGTTATTGGGCTTCACGTAGGCGCTGACATTGCTGCTGACTTTGCCTTCGAGAATCAGATCCGCCATCGCCAGCGCCGGTAGAGTCGCTACGGCAGTAAGGAGGCAAGCAAATGCTACCTTGTTCATGTGCTACTCCTTTTCGGTAAAAACGCTCGCATTGGCGGCCTTCTGATAAATCACCATGCCGTAGCCGACACTGACCGACAGCGGAGCCGGCAGGCTATCTGCATCGCTGGCCTGCACGATCAAATGCTCTCTGGGCCGAAAGGTCACGCGCCAGACCTGGTTGCTGCGCGGCGGCGTCAGCTGCTGCAAGTTCATCCGGTATTTTTGCCCGGGTGCCAGCACCAGCCGCGCAGGAGTCACCAGCAAGGCGGGGTGCATCACCTCGCCAATCGGCAGCAACCGCTCAGGCCTGTCTCCGGGATTGAGCACAAGCGCTTGCTGCACATCCAGAAACAAGGTGCTGTCCCCGGTGTTTTGCGCATACAGTTCGCCCTGGCGCTCATCGGGAGCCAATCGCAACTCGATGCTTGACAATTTCAATACCCCGCTGGCCATACCGGGGCACGACCACAGCAACAACCAGCCCATAACCATAAACAGCGGATAATTCATCGGGCACCTCGGCCTAGGGTTTGGCCACAACGGTAAAGGTCAGTACATCACTGTAAGCCCCGCCTGGAGATTTCTTTTCCGCAAGCGCCGTGAACGTGGGCGTAAAGCATGTCCGCCCATTCTCATTGAGGTTGAAGCCCGTGTTCTTGGCGTTGGGCAACAACATCGTGGCGTTGGCATTTTGTAGCGTCAGGCTATACGGCACTGTTTTCGAACTGTCTTCCAGACTCTTGAGCAGATAACGACCATTGCTTGACAGACCATTCAAATTGGTTGCATTGATGATGAACTTCTGAAAAGTAACAAACTTGGAGCCTTCATAAGTAAAGCAAAGCTGATCATTAGCAGCGCTTAAGGTTTTCAGTGTCTCCTCCCCCCTTGACAGTTCGCCAATATCCCAGTCTGGCGCGTTCATGGTCAAGGTGACATCCATCGGCGGCGGTGGCTGCTCCGGATTTACAAGCAACGTGCAAATGCCGTTTTGGGTGGCGGGGCTTATATAGGCAAGACCGGCGCTATCACCATAATCATCGCCCGATGTAAAAATACCCGCACGAATACCAATCGCAGGCCATTTAGCAATAATTGAATTATTAAACTGCACGACCACAGCAGCCCTAAATGGAGATCGATTAATCCATTGACTATTATAACGATTAGCGAACATAGCGTACCGATATCCACCAAAAATAGTTTCCCTTTCAAACCCCCCAAGGGTTACCGAGTTGATGCCAACACTAGAACTTTCATTAAGCTGGCCAGCGGCCCCATAGGTATAAACAATCACGCCTCTGGATTGAAAATTAGCCGTCGGATGATGCCCAGCTGCTGCTTTATAGTCAAAGTCCACTCGCGCCGTAGAGGTACCATTACCGTTATCTTTTAAACTACAATTACTGTAACCATTACTTAAATCACTATAGCGCATTACATAGGCCGACGCCTCGCCAGCGGCAAGTGATAAACCGACCAAAAACAGTCCGCACAGTTGTTTCAGGACACACCCGCTGAATACGCCAGCTATCTTTTTAATCCTTTCAAACACCCCACACTGAATGTTCATTAATTACAATCCAGCGTCTGCTGAACATCATTAATTGATAAACTTACATGTTTTCCTGCAAACAACTGGGGCGTCCCTGGAAACAGGGCAACTTTGCTCCTTATCGGCAAATGACTACCTACAGCAACGTCCGACAGCACCATGCGAACATTACCGGTGTTCTCCAGGCTAACGCCCCCGCCAGCGCAATGATGCGTCCAGCCTGTACGCTGCAGCTCAGGCGGCGGCATATGGCGGATCAGTACACCGTACCCCACCGATACCGACATCGGAGCCGTAATCTTGTCCTTCGGGGCATTTTCCACCTGCATGGCTCTCACAGGCACGATATACAGGCGGTACAAGGCTTCGACGGACGGCTCGACAAGTGATTTGAGGCTGATGGAGCGACTCTGCCCCGGCCCCAGGGTCAGCTTGTCGGGGCTGGCCAGCAGGGTCGGATGATCGATCTGGCTCATTGCCAGCTTCTCTTCCGGTTCGATGCCTGGGTTTATCACTTTCTGCAGAGTGATGGACAAGTACATCGACTCATCACCGACATTTCTCACGTTAACCATATGCTCGTGATTGTTGTACACCTTGAGACTGGCCGGCATGACCATCAATTCGCCTTCGGCCCGGGCAAGGCTTGAGCCAAGAAATATCAAGCTCAATAACAACGTAGGTAATCTCATAGCGGGTTCCTGATCGGGCATGCACTTACTGGCACTGGTATTGGCTGGGTTTGACGGTGCGAGTCAGGTCGCAGATGTATTGGCGGCCTGCATCCTGCACCGAGATACGGGCAAGTACTGCCTTGCTGGCGATCGAAAACAGGCCATTAGGGTAGGCAACATCGCCAGTTTCGATGATTTTCCCGCCCACAGGCGCGCCATGGGCGTCCACCAGCAGACCGCTGTAAATCATGTTGATATCCACCTTGGCACTGGCGCTGTAGACCTGCCCAGGGTGGGCCCGGATGATGTTGGCCGGCACTTCAATATTCATGTCCATGTTTTCGCTTTCGCTGATAACGCGTGCAAATGGCACATCCCCGTATGCCTCAAGCGGCACGGCGTAAGTACTGCCACCGGCTACTGGCTGGCCTTCAACGCTGAAACCGTAGGGGCTACCCTCAATCGCGGGAGTCTCCAGCAACATGGCGCTGCCACCATTGCTGTAACGCCCCATGGCAATACCGTCGGCATTGGCCGCGAGCATGCCGCGGTAGTTGAAGTCGGCGTTATCGGCAAAATCGCTATGCCCTACGTTCAGCGAGGCATCGCCACGTGTTCCGGAGCGGCTGCCATAAAAATTGAGGCTGTTTTGCCCATCAATACGGTTGACCGTTACACCACTGGATGAAGTGCCATAACTGTCCTGGAAGTCTTTGCGGTAATCACCGCTCAGCTGGGTCTGGCCGCCATACTGTGCAGCACGCAGGCTCGCTTGCGACTTGTCCAGGGTCCAGCTCATATTCACGTAGAGCGTGTAATCACTGCTGCCCGGCATCGAGCCACCTTTTTGCACACCGGCCGATACCGCCGACCACAGGCCGTTGGGCCGATAGTTCCAGCGCACTTCAACCTGTTGCGATTCACTGCGGCTGAAGTTTCGATAGTTATAGGAAAGCATCACCCCGCCCACGTTCTTGCTATAGGAAAGGCTGGTACTGGGTGTTCCATAATAAAAACGCGACACAGACGTATTTTCGTAGCGGCTGAGCATAAGATTACCCAATCGCGGATCATCCATATTCAGGTTGAAGTAGCCCCCGGTACCGTCCTCGCCGCTCAACACCCCCACCGTCGGTGACAAATGCAAGGTGCCTAATGTGGAAGGCCGGGACATATTCACTTCAGAAGCCCAGCTGGAGTTGTCGCTGCTGACCATTGCCGCATTCAAATAGAGGTTGCTCAAGTTGCGGCCCATGGCCGCTTCAAATAGCTGACCGCCTTCGTCCATATCCTGGCCCGCAGTCACGCGCCAGGAGTTGGCCGCTTCACCGGTAAAGTTGAGGTTATTGACGTCGCGGGTTTCCTGGTTCACCAGGTTGCCGTTACGGTCCACCAAACGAATCTCGATGGGGTAATAACCACCCGGAAGATCCATAAAGCTGATTTCATTACGGCCCAACATCGCCGGTCGCTTCAAAATCAGTCGACCGTTACGGTAAAACTCATAGTTACCTTCAGCCGTGGAAAACAGCACCAGCGACCCCGCATCACGGTTCGCACGCAAATAGCCCTGACTGCCCAGGGTTATAAACTGGTCAAAACTGGGGGATAACACCGTGCTCACCGAGCCGGAACCAAAGTCGATGCTGTTTTGCTTGCCGGCGCGCACATAGGTGTCAGCAAAGTTCTTTTGCAGGTAATAGGATGAGATCCCTTGATCCTTGCTGCTCTGCCCCATACTTCGGCTCTGGTTGGCATACCAGTTCATATAAGCAAAACTGCGACCGGGCAGCCCGAACCAGGTATTGCCGTTGATATTCATGGCACGGTAACTGTCCGAAGAGCCGCGTATATCCACAGACTGATTATTGATAAGCCCCCACGAAGTATTAGGTGCCAGATAATCATCCCGGGTGTTGCGAATACTGAGTGTGCGGCGGGCTTTATCGAGGGTGACATAGTGATCGGCTACACGCAAATCACAGCCACCTTTGCATTGTTTATAATCAATACGCGATAACACCTTTTCAATAGACTGCCTGTCTGCAAGCGCAACATCATTTTTGCGGTACAGGGTCGCATCAAACACAAGACCGTTCTGCACCAACGAATAACTGATAAAACCCGGCAAAGTCTTCCCGTTATAAGTAGCGACATAACGCGCCGTGTTATCCATTTCAACCGCACTGAAACCCTCAGGGGTTCCGTAGGAGATCTTCACTTGAGCGAGCGTCCGGGATGAAACAACTGCAACAAGGCAGGCCGCGAGCATGCAAACCGGAAAAGGAATCTTATGCGGGCACATCCTGAGTATCCGTTAATGACCAAGAAGAGCCCCTCACGGGGCTCTGACACCAGTTACTGACAACAGTCCGATTACGGCCCGACAGCAGCAACAGGCTCGAACAGCATGACCAGATCACCGCTGTAGCTGCCGTTGGTGCTCGGCCCGGTTGCTGTTTTAACCGGCGCATTGACATCGATTTTCAAGTTATGAATTTCGTCATAGCCACCATTACCCGTGATCGTCTGGGTAACTTTCAGAGGCGCCCCAAATGTCACCGCACTGTCCCCACCGGAGTGAGCGATAGTGACTTTTGCCCCGGTCATTTCATAAGTACCATTGGACAACTTCAAAGGCTGTGCCAGCGACACATTGAACTCGCTGCCTTTGGTCCAGACACGAACAGGCAGTACCTTGGTGAAGGCTTTCTGGGTGTAATCGAGAGGCTCCAAGTCCTCAGTGCCGTACCAGGTAGAACCATCTGACTTGGACACAAACATCGCATCGTTGATTTGCGCTGTCAGGGTTATTTTTTTCGAAACGGTGCTGTCAGGCACCGTAGCAGCTTGAGCCATACCCGCCAACACACTACTCAGACCAACAGCAATTAAAGCAACTTTAAAGTTCATAACCAGATCCACGACTAGTATTTATCAAACGTACCCACCCCTGATCAGGCGGCACGACTGAAAGAGAGAGGAAACAGACAGACTTACTGTCTGCCCATATAATGCGCCGCACACAAACAACCCACAATAAGATATATCCTACAACCACGACGACTTATCTGGCGCACCACCATTTACAACTCAACAACCCCATACACATGACTGAAACTGACAGAAATGCCACGCACGAAAAATCAAAAGATTCGAGCACAACGCTCAGATTGCACATCTACTCAACATCAATCATAAGATAGAAGAATCGATACTGCGCCTACAAACTTTCCAGGGTTAAGGGCTACCATGGAGCGGCGTACATAGCTTACGTCCAGGGTCTTTGAAAAAAAGCCACCCTGGGATTGAATCAGCCCCAGGGAATAAAAAGTACCCATATTCATAACCGTCGAACCCTCGGCAATCTGTAGAGCAACTGAACCGATATTGCCGCCACCCGATGCAGGACGGAGCGCGACATACTTGTCGGTTGCCGACCAGTCATTCATATCAAGGAGAGCATATTTTACATTGTAAGCAGAGGCAGCACCCTCGCACACGGCAGCAAACACCACCGGCGTTGTGCCGGCAATCGCGCCAGCCACAGGAATATCAGCGAGTTTTATTTTAGGAAGTGCAATCGTCGTGACGGATAGATACAACTTGCACGCTGGGCTTTTTGCAGTGACAACTGTTCCAGTTAGCGATGTAAATGCCGACCCTGTATACACTGCATCCTTAGTAATGCCGGTACTCAGCAGCGTCTCGGCAGAGACATTATACGAACCCGAGTCCAGCCTTGTTGTCGCTACCAGGCGGACCCTGACTTTAATTCCATATGAGCTGTATACAGGGGCATCGCCCTTATACGTAGTCAACTCTATGCCCTGATAAGGCAGCCACTGCCCTTTGGTATCCGCCACCGCCATAATCAATGAAATACCCGGGACTGAAGTATTAAGTAGCGCATAGAAGGTATTTTCAAAGGAAAACATACCGCTCACCGGCAGAGCACTGCTAGCCGTGACGGAGTACTGCCCGGAGCTCGTCAAATCGCAAGTCATAAGCGCTGGACTACTTGCTTCGTGCCAGCTCGACGAGATCATCCCCGGCTGGCCGGAATCATGAGCGAAGCTGACGGGCAACTTCAAACTCAAGCTACTGTAAGTGCAGCTCGTAGCCGCCTTGACTTGCCAGCCGAACATAATTAAAGCCAGGCCGATACACAGTTGTAGAATTCTCACGAGGAAACTCCTTATTAAATTTGGCAGCCCTCAGACGAACGTTACAAATTCACACAAGACCATTTCATTACGTGAGTCACCAGAGGTCAGAATCAGCACTTTGCTGGAAATACCAATCAATTTCAGATTAGAGATGACCGACAAACCGTCCATTTTGGGAATACTTAAATCCAGTACGACAAGGTCAGGCAGTAATTTACGAATGACCTCCAGCGCGTTAACACCGTTATCGGCTTCAGCCAGGATGCTGTACCCTTCCCCTCGAGCATTACCCTTACCGCCATGCGCATCAACGGATGATCGTCGATCAACTACTATGCTACCCATTACTTTACCTTTCAAAGAGATGCCGATAACAATCTAAACTTGATACCCCGCCACCAAACATGCTGCGCGGCGGAATATTGCATTCCCTTGTACTGTGTAAAAAGATAATAAAAAACCATCGTTCAAAGAGTTCGAAAAGTCTACCCGGATCAGCGACTGCTACCATCGCAGGAATCTTAGTAGTGCATCAGATATAACCATAATCAGCGCAGGATTAATCCCACTCAAAACACGCGCAGACCCGCAGACATCAGCAGCTCATGCTGTATGTGGGCTCTATCCCGTTAACACCGACAGTTCCCCCCGATACCACGGCACACATAATGCGCTCAGGGTGGCTTGCACCGGATCGCTTTCAGTAATGTGCGTATGCGGCAATGGCGAAGTGGCTTGAGTATTGACCGCTACCTGCTTAGGACCGAAGCAGTACAATCGGCTGTCTCGTGGAACGACATATATGGTTTTAACTTGCGCCACCCGCGGCTGGGCGCATTACAGCCAAGTGAAGGCGGATTATGGTCGCAGTAGGAATATCTGGAGATTATGCCATGAGCACAGCCGAGAAAATTAGTATTGCCCTGCCGGCGGAGATGGTTCACGTGATCGCGCAAGGCCGAAGGCGGAATGGGTGCAGGTACACCCAGAGGCGAATGCCCTGTGGACCATCAACCCGCCGAGCCAGACAAAAACCTTCAGCGCCCTCATACTGCTCGACTCGCCATGCGTGCTTGACCTGCTTGCGGCTAACAGCAAGTCCCTCAACCTGAGTTTGGCAATAACGACTTCTCCCGCCACCTCGGCCCCGCAACTGGTGTTGCCGCTGGAAACCGAAGCACCATTCACTCCCCCCCCGAACAACAGGCTGAAAGCCCAGCACCGTTGACGCTACATGCCCCACTGCGCCTTAACCCGGCCGTGCAGCATGCCGTGATCAACACCCTCTACACTGCTCAGGCCTGCCCCGTCGCCGAAGGCCTGTTTGTGCCATTGCACGTACTCAAAAGCCAGGGCATAAAGGCCGCCACCGCTATCCGCGCCCTGAGTGAGGTGTCGATGCTGATTCGCTCGACGCAGCACCAAATGCCCACTCATACGCGCGAAGTCGATGGCCATACCACCACTGGTGTGATCCTCGACCCACGGTTTATCGCGGGACTGACGCCGATGACCGCAGTGCAAGCGGGCTCATGACATGTTGCGTCCCTATGAAATGCCCTGGCGTCGCGCCTATGGACTGTACGCGGCCATGGCCTGGGGCGGCGCACTGCTGTGATTGCTGGGAGCCCATCTGGCGGGCGTTTTACCGGCCCCCTGGCCTGGCCGCTCAATGCGGTCGGTCTGCTCATGGCCGTGTGCCGCTTAAGTCAGGCGCTGCGAGTGCTAACGCTGCGCGCTTCATTGGCCGGTCATGCCATGCAGCAACTGAACACGCAGCAACTGGCGCAGTGGTGCCCGGCACCGGAGCAGGTGTTTTTAGGCTTTGGCTTTGAATGGCAACCGCACCACTCCCCGCGCCTGTATAAACTGACCAAGCTCGATTGCCGCCAGGGGTTGGCTCCGCCCTGGGCGCTGCGCTGGCGTGCGCCTGGACTTCACCTTCAACTGGCAAAAACCCACCGAAATTGATGGGGCAGCAAGGGTGCATCGGTGGCGATGGTGATCACGATAGAACCCATGCCAGGTACGCCGACATTAACCGACCCGTCATAAGGCGAAGGCGTGTATTGCAATACGCTGCCAACCGGGTAACGCGCAAGGCGCTGCGCACGCCGTAGTTGGCCTGCACCAATGCGCCCACCGTCCAGCCGCCCTCTTCGGCGCTCAGCACGCGAGACGATGTACCAATTCCACTTTTGAACTCATGGCAAATCATGCCGTTGCCACCGCCCATACAGCCTTCCTGCACCGGCCCGCTGTGTGCATCCGCCAATGCTGCATGCACATGCTTGGCATGTGACGTGCTGGTCCCAGATATCGCTCAAGATGCCGTCGTAGGTTTCCAGCACCACCGGCATGCACCAGTAGGTGTGCTGCTTGCCCGTTTCACGCTCGGCGGCCACCAGTGCATCACGTACCACGCCAACGCTATGGGTGTTGGTATAGGCAATGGGCGTGGTCAGCAAACCTGCTTCGCAAATCCACTCCAGGCCGGTGGCGTCGCCATTGCCGTTCAGTACGTGCACGCCAGCGAAACACGGCGCCAGATGGGCCGCGACCGGGCGCGGCTCGATGATGGTCGTACGATTTATCGCAGCACCCATACGACAGCGACCTCCCCATCGTCAGTAACGTCCTTGGGTCGCCGAGCTTCATCTTATTTTTTCTTGCGCTCGGCCTTCTTAGCATAGGCGGATGAAATCAACGCCCGGCACGCTCGGCTTCCACGCCTGTATCACGACCACCCTGTATGTAACGACACTATGGCTGTTTACGGCGATTCAGGTCGCGCGAGCGGCCAGTCCGATCGATACCGTCACCAGCACTCAACGCCAGCAAGACCTCCAACTGAAAAGCTTGCAATCCCAGGCACTTGGAAAGCCGGATGCACTGACCGCAACGCCCCTGCCCTTCGCCAATGCGCTTAAGCTGCCGGAAGAATCACCCTGTTTCGTTATCCGCACTGTGGAGTGGAAAGGTGCAGATGATTTCGACTGGCTGGAGCGCGCGCCAGCGATCCTGGGGCACTGTGTGGGTGGCGAAGGGTTGACGGTTTATCGCCGTTGGTTAGCAGCACAACTGATGGCGCGCGGATACATCACTACCCAGGTGTTGATACCGGCTCAAGACCTGAGCAGCGGGCACTTGATCGTCCAACTTATCCCTGGGCGCATGGGCAAGATTGATCAGCAACCGGAATCGCTTGGCTGGCCAGGCATGGCCTTTCCCGCAGCCAAAGGCGAACTACTGAACGTACGTGACCTGGACCAGGCGTTGGAAAATGTGCGCCGTCTGCCAGGCCAGGCAGCGACGGCGCTGAATCTGATTCCGGGCGCCGACCTGGGTGAAAGCGATGTGATCATCCAGCAACCGCCGCAGGCACGTCGGGTGTTCGGCTTGCTGACCGTCGATAACAGCGGTATCGACGCCACGGGCCGTCACCAACTCGGTGGGATTGTCGCCATCGACTCGCCGGCCGGGCTTTACGACCAACTGCTGCTGACCTACAGCACCGACACCGACTTCAATAACCACACCCGTGGGTCTTCGGCTAAAAGCCTGGCCTGGAACGTGCCCGCAGGCTATGCCCTGCTGTCGTTCAGCGCCAGCGAGTGGACCAGCAAGCAAGCCTTATTCGAAGACCTCGGGGGACGCAGCATTGCGTTCAGCTCGCGCACCCGACGCGTCGATGCCGGGCTTGATTACGTGGTGAGTCGCTCCAATCGCAGCAAAAGTGTGCTCAACGCTCGCCTGGTCAATCGTGAGGATCGCGCCTGGGTTGCCTCCACCGAACTGCAGCAATTGCACCGGCAGATCACCAGCTATGAACTTGGCCTGACCCACCGCGCCAACCTGCGCTTTGGCAAACTAACGGCGCAGGCTGGTGCGCGCGGCTCACTGCCCGGACTCAGCAAGACGCCCGGCGCGCTCTATGAGCAACAGGACTGGAACGGTCGCTATCACCTGTTCACTGCCAAGGCGGCGTTTGAGATTCCGTTTGACCTGGGCGCAATGCGTTTGGGCTATCGCAACGCGCTGGTCTACCAATATGCGCCGGTGCCGGTGCCGTCGACCGAATACATGCAGATCGGCGGCCGCTACAGCGTGCGCGGCTTTGACGGTAACACCACCCTCGCCGGCCCCACCGGCTGGACCCTGCGCAATGAGCTGTCCATCACCGCCTTCAGTGGCAGCCAGGCGTATGCGGCACTCGATGCCGGTGCGGCGTCGCCGGTGGGCGGCCAGCAGCAAGGTCGACAGCCATTGATCGGCGCAGCTGTCGGTTTGCGCGGCAATGTCAGCCGCTTTGGTTACGACCTGGCCCTGGGCATGCCGATCAAGAGCAACGACGAGATGAACACCACCACGCCAACCCTCGATTTCTCCCTGAGCAGCCGCTTCTAGGCGAACACTTTTTCCCAGGGATGGGAATCCGAGTGCCACCCAGTGCACTCACCCGGCGCCCGCAGTCGCTACTGCGGGACGCCTCTTTAACCTTCAACTCTCGAGGTCTGTATGAACCCAATGATCCAACCAACTCGGCGCCCATCCAAGCGCACGCTGCTGGCCCTCGCATTAATGGGCAGCCTGCCGCTGTTGCAACACAATGCCCAAGCGCAACCCGCACTGACGCTGGATCCAAGCGCAGCCCAAAACGCCGCGTTGTCGCAGATCAACGACACGCCCGTGGTCAACATCGTCGCTGCGAACGCCGCAGGTGTATCCCACAACCGCTTCACCGAGTTCAATGTCGGCGCGTCCGGGCTGATCCTCAACAACAGCACCGCAGGCGCCCAAACCACCCTGGGCGGCGCCATTGCCGCTAATAGCCTGCTCAACGGGACCTCCGCCAGCGTCATTCTCAATGAAGTCACCGGTAAAACCGCCTCAAGTCTCAATGGCATGATTGAAGTTGCGGGGCCGAGCGCTCGTGTAATCATCGCCAACCCCAACGGCATCACCGCCAGCGGCGCTGGCTTTATCAACGCCAATCGCGTGTCGTTGGTAGCGGGCACGGCAGCATTGGACGCCAACGGCCAGGTGGCTCAATTGCAAACCGATCACGGCCAGATCCGCGTGGAAGGTGCTGGCCTTGACGCGTCCGGTGCCAATGAGGTCGACCTGGTCGCACGCACCCTGCAGATCAATGCGCAGTTGCAAGCCAAAAAGCTCAACGCCGTGGCCTTGAAAGGCGAAGTTGACGCGACGGCCCCGACCACTGTGCTCAAGCACCTCGGCGCCGACGGCCAAGCCGACATCGCTATTGATGTCGCCCAATTGGGCAGCATGCACGCAGACTCGATTCGCCTGCTCGGCAAGTCGGCCGGCGTAGGCGTGAACGTTCAAGGCAACGTCAAGGCCCTGACCGGCGACTTGAAGGTCACCGCCGATGGCAAGGTACAGATCGCTTCCACGGGCGTGTTGGACGCCAAACAGGCGCTGTCGATCGCTGGCGATCTGAGCAATCAGGGCGTGCTGCGCAATGGCGGCCCGTTGAGTTTGGTCGGCAACATCGACATCCAGGGTCCGATTCACTTCGGCGGCACGGCTGGGTCGGTTAACAATCTCAAGCCTGGCACTATAGTGACGGGTGGAGCCGCCTCCACAGGCGCTCAAAATGGTATAGGTGTGGTGATCAATCGCCCGGTCGCGTCACGCCCTTCCTATGTCGTCGCGCCGCCTGTATGGAGCAAGCCGGTGGTGAGCTACCCAGCGTTCAACTGGAGCGCCTATCCGTCGTTCGCCTTTAACACTGCGACAGGCCTGAAACAACCGACCCGCATCCTTCCGCAACCACGCTACTGGTAAAGCGCTTTAGCCGGGCGCGGTGGGTCATACCCGCCCGGTCATCCCGTAAGCGCCGCTGTTACTGCTCCCTGGACGATGACGAATGAAGCCTGGGGTTTCGGGCATGGTGCCAATCGCCCCGGTCCGTATCATTTGCCAATGGGCAAAGCCCTCGAAACCGCATTCACATCCCGCTTGCAAACATTCACTCGGCAAAAGCCCTGAGCACTGGGCTGGGAGACTCATGTCCGTCGATATCACTAAACACGGCTCAAAAGGCTTGATGTTTTTTCTCGCGCTGTCACTGACCGCAGCGCTCATGAACAGCAGCGCACCCACGCCGCTGTACCCGTTTTACCAAGAGCATCTGCAGATCAACGCTGTGGACCTGACGTTTATATTCGGCGCCTACGGTGCCGGTGTTTTGCTGGCTTTGACGACTCTGGCGCGCATCGCCGGCCATGTCAAAGACCAGCGTTTTTTGCTGCTCCCAGCCATTGCATTGGTGCTGGTCGGCGCCTGGCTGTGCGCTGAATGTGATTCGCTGTGGGCGCTGTGTGTAGCCCGTGCCATCTCGGGGCTTGGCGCAGGGATCATGACCACCGCGGTGAACGTGACGCTGGTACGGTTCGGCCCACTCGACAACGGCAAGTTGGCGGCGACGCTGGCCACCTTGGCAATGATCCTGGGGTTGGCTTTCGGCCCGGTACTCAGTGGCATGGCACTGCAACTGAATCTGTACCCGGCCAGCCTGCCCTTCTGGTCGATCATGGCCCTGGTCGCTGTCGCCGCCCTCGGCGTACTGGCGCTCTGGCCGCGCCATACCCTCCAGGCCCAAACCGCCGCTCATACAGTACAAGCGTCGCTACGTGAAGGCCTGCGGGGTATTGGTCGGCCCTTCCACTTGTGCGCATGGTCGGTGTTTTTCAGCTGGTCGTTCACGGCCTGCGTTTTCGTGATTGGCCCTGGCGCAGCCGAACAGCAACTGGGCTTGAGTGACCGCGGGATGTTTGGCTACAGCATGGCGGTGTACCTGTTGATCGCCGGGGCCAGCCAACTGTATTGCAAACGCCTGGATGCAGCGCGTGCATTGCGTTCTGGGTTGCTCGCCCAGTGTGCAGCCTTCCTGCTCCTGCTGACGGCCTTCTCGGTCCATTCGCTGACGCTCGCGGCGCTGGCCCTGGTAATCGGCGGCTACGCCTATGGCGCCATTTTTGTCGGCAGTGCGCGGCTGATCAATCAGCTGGCTCCCGCCAACTGCCACGCCAAGTTGGTGGCGTATTTCTATATGACCATCTACCTGTTCAACGCTGTGCCTATTCCACTTGGGCTGCTGGTGGACTCGATTGGGCTTACCCCGAGCGTGCTCGCCGCCTTGGTCCTCTTTCTGGGGCTCGGTGCCGTGCTGGCGATTCTGGCTACGCGGGTCCGATTCCCTCATGCGCATCAACAACCCGGTTGAGCGCTCGTCACCGTTGAACCCTCAGGGTTCTTAATTTTTTGCCTTACGTCAGTACCGGAATCATGAATAAAAAACTTAAAGTGTGCGTCACGATTGCTGCGGTGCTCGCCATTGGCGGCGCCGTCGGCCTGTACCGGCAGTCCACCTCTGCCCAACCTACCCAAACGTCGGCCGGAACAGCTGCGCCGGCCATCCAGGTGGCCGTCGCCACCGCCACGCAAGCCGATATGCCTAACACGCTGGCGGGTATCGGTGAACTGGAAGCCACCCGCCAAGTCATGGTCACCGCCGAAAGCGGCGGCCTGGTACGTGCCATTGCATTCCAA
Source organism: Pseudomonas sp. W15Feb34 (assembly GCF_023127765.1). Classification (NCBI taxonomy): domain Bacteria; kingdom Pseudomonadati; phylum Pseudomonadota; class Gammaproteobacteria; order Pseudomonadales; family Pseudomonadaceae; genus Pseudomonas; species Pseudomonas sp. W15Feb34. The sequence continues at coordinate 58,251 of NZ_SPKN01000047.1, read as the reverse complement.
CCCGGCGAGCGGGTGAAAGCCGGGCAAACCCTGGTGCAGCTCAACGATGCGCCGGAACAAGGCGAACTGGCCAGGCTTCAGGCCCAGGCCGCCAACGCCAAGGCCCAGTTACTGCGAACCCAGCGTTTGCTGCCTCAGCAGGCGGCGACGCAAGAGGAACTGGATCAAGTGCAGTCCGCCTACTCCCAGGCGCTGGCCGATATCGTGCGGATCAAGGCGCTGATCGATCAAAAACGCATCAAGGCGCCCTTCACCGGCGTGCTGGGTGTGCGCAAGGTCAACCTGGGCCAGTTCGTGCAGGCCGGCGATGCCATGGTGTCGCTGACCGACGCACAGACGCTGTACGCCAATATCACCCTGCCCGAACGTGCCCTGGCACAGCTCAAAACGGGCCAGGAGATGAGCGTCAGCGTAGACGCGTACCCGCAGCGCTTGTTCAAGGGCCACGTCAGCACCCTCGAACCACGTATCGACCCGGGCACCCGCACGGTGCTGGTCCAGGCCACGCTAGCGAATCCGGACAATCTGCTGTCACCCGGCATGTACGCCAATGGCGAAATCCATCTGCCAGCCAAAAAAGATGTCATCAGCGTGCCCGAAACGGCTGTGAGCTACAGCGCCTACGGTGATTTTGTCTACGTGGTCGAGGGCGCCGATACGCAGCTGACCAACACGGTACGCCAGGTCTACGTGAAGACCGGCGAACGCTCCGAAGGCCGGGTCGTGCTGCTTGACGGCGTGAAGGCCGGTGATCGCGTGGTCACCTCCGGTCAGTTGCGCTTGAGCAGCGGCGCCCTGGTACGCATCGCGCTCAAGGACACCGTAGGGCTCGACCAGGCCTCGAGCCGCTGATACACCAAGGATCTGAAAAATGAAATTCACCGACTTGTTCGTGCGGCGCCCGGTGTTGGCGCTGGTGGTCAGCACCCTGATTTTATTGATGGGGCTGCTGGCCATAAACAACCTGCCGATTCGTCAGTACCCCTTGACGGAAAGCTCCACGCTGACGATCACCACCCAGTACCCCGGTGCTTCGCCGCAACTGATGCAGGGCTTCGTCACCCAGGCCATCGCGCAATCTGTCGCTACGGTGGAAGACGTCGACTACATGAGTTCTACGTCGACCCAGGGCAAAAGCGTGATCACTGTGCGCATGAAGCTCAACGCCGACTCCAACAAGGCCATGACCCAGGTGATGGCCAAGGTCAACGAGGTCAAATACCGCTTGCCGGAGCAGGCTTACGACCCGGTGATTGTGAAATCCTCCGGTGAAGCCACAGCCGTGGCCTATGTGGGTTTTTCCAGCCCGACCCTGTCCACCGCCGCACTCTCGGACTACTTGCAGCGCGTGGTGCAACCGCAACTGTCTTCCATCGAAGGGGTCGGCAGCATCAACCTCAGCGGCGGGCAGACAATGGCCATGCGTATCTGGCTGGATGCCAATCGCATGGCCGCCCATGGTATTTCCGGCAGCGATGTGGCCCAGGCCCTGTTGAATAACAACGTGCAGGCTGCGCCCGGTCAGGCCAAGGGTTTGTATGTGGTGTCGGACATTCAGATCAACACCGACCTGGTCGATGTCGCCGAGTTTCGCCAGTTGGTGGTCAAGTCCAGCGCTGCCGGTGTGGTGCACCTGAATGATATCGCTACCGTGGAACTGGGCGCCGCGTCCACCGACACCAGCGCCACCATGGACGGTGTTCAAGCAGTGTTTTTCGGCCTGAATGCCGCGCCCAATGCCAACCCGCTGGTGATCGTCAAGAAGGTAAATGAATTGCTGCCGGGGATCCGCGCCAACCTGCCGCCGGACGTGAAAGTCGCTGTGCCGTTTGAGCTGGCACGTTTTATCAGCGCATCGATTGATGAAGTACTCGGTACGCTGGGCGAAGCCATCGCCATCGTGGTGCTGGTGATTTTCTTGAGCCTGGGTTCGGCGCGGGCAGTGATCATTCCGGTGGTCACCATTCCCTTGTCGATGTTGGGTGCGGCCGCGTTCATGTCAATGTTCGGGTTCAGCATTAACTTGCTGACCTTGCTGGCGATGGTATTGGCTATCGGCCTGGTGGTGGATGACGCGATCATTGTGGTGGAGAACGTTCACCGTCATATCGAAGAAGGCAAGTCTCCCACATATGCAGCCCTGCTGGGCGCACGTGAGGTGGCAGCGCCGGTGATTGCGATGACCCTGACGCTGGCGGCCGTGTATGCGCCCATAGGCCTCATGGGCGGGCTGACCGGCTCGCTGTTCAAGGAGTTCGCCTTCACCTTGGCCGGCTCGGTGGTGGTCTCAGGCATTATCGCGCTTACGCTGTCGCCGGTCATGAGCTCACTGCTGCTCAACAGCCAGATGAACGAAGGCTGGATGGCGCGCAAGGCCGAGAGATTCTTTCACCGTCTCGGCAGCGCGTATGGCCGGGTGCTGGATCTGTCGCTGCACCACCGTTGGGTCACGTTTACGATTGCGGTCATCGTGCTGATCAGCGTTCCCTGGCTATACAGCCGTGCCCAGACCGAACTGGCGCCCACCGAGGACCAGTCCACGGTGCTGACGGCCATCAAGTCTCCACAAAACGCCAACATCGACTACGTCGAGAAGTTCGGCAAACAGTGGAACGAAGCCATGGGGACATTGCCGGAGCAGAGCAACCTGTGGCTGGTCAACGGCAGCAACGGCGTATCCAACAGCATCGGCGGGGGCAACTTCGTCGATTGGGAAAAACGCGAGCGCAACGCCGACCAGATTCAGGGCGATATGCAGAACCGCGCCAACACCATCGAGGGCAGCAACGTCTTTGCCTTCCAGTTGCCTTCACTGCCAGGCTCGACCGGTGGCCTGCCGGTACAGATGGTGATCAAGAGCGCCGGTGACTACAGCGTGGTCTATGAGGCGATGGAAGCGCTCAAACACGCCGCACGTGAAAGCGGTTTGTTCATGGTCGTGGACAGCGACCTGGACTACAACAACTCGGTGATCAAGATCAAAGTCGACCGCACCAAGGCCAACAGCCTGGGCGTAACCATGAAGGACCTGGGTGACACCCTGGCGGTGCTGGTGGGCGAAAACTACGTCAACCGCTTCGCCATGGACGGTCGCTCCTATGATGTGATCCCGCAGAGCCTGCGCGGCGAGCGGCTGACGCCCGAAGCGCTGTCACGCTTTTATGTAACCAGCGCCACCGGTGGCCAAGTACCGCTGTCCAACCTGGTCAGCGTCTCGACCGGCGTCGAGCCCAATCAACTGACCCAGTTCGACCAGCTCAATTCGGCGATCTTCCAGGCGATCCCCAACCCGGGCGTGGCCATGGGCGACGCGGTGAAGTTCCTCGAGGCGCGAGCCAAACTGCTGCCGCCGGGTTTCACCTACGACTGGCTTTCGGATGCACGCCAATACCATCAGGAAAGCGGCGCGCTGGTGATGGCGTTCCTGTTCGCAATCATCGTGATCTACCTGGTACTCGCTGCGCAGTATGAAAGCCTGCGTGACCCGTTGATCATTCTGATAAGCGTGCCGATGTCGATTTGCGGTGCCTTGATTCCACTGGCCCTGGGCATGGCGACTATCAATATCTACACGCAGATCGGCCTGGTGACCCTGATCGGTCTGATCAGCAAACACGGCATCCTGATGGTGGAGTTCGCCAATGAGATGCAGGTCAAGCAGGGTCTGGATCGTCGTGAGGCAATTCTGCACTCGGCGAAGATGCGCTTGCGGCCGATCCTGATGACCACGGCGGCGATGGTGGCCGGCTTGATTCCCCTGCTGTTCGCCTCCGGTGCTGGCGCCCACAGCCGTTATGACCTGGGCCTGGTGATCGTCGTGGGCATGTTGGTGGGCACGCTGTTTACCTTGCTGGTTTTGCCGACCATGTATTCGTTCATTGCCGTCGACCATCGTATTGCGGCCACCACACCCCGCGCCCGTGCGCTGGCCGCTGCCGATGCAGCCGACGCCGCCACGACCCAGACGGTGTAAGGAGACATATATGCACCCCTTTAATACCTTCGTGATTCGCCCGCTCGCGCTGCTGGTCTGCTCGGCCTGGATGACGGGCTGTACCGTCGGCCCGGACTACCGGGCCAGTAACGAGCCCGCAGTAGAGCTGACTCAAAGCCCCGATACCGCGCTGTATAGCAGCACCCGCGTGCAACAGGATTGGTGGCGACAATTCCAGGACCCACAACTGGATGCGCTGATCGATCAAGCGCTGGCGCGTAACCATGACCTGCGCATCGCCCAGGCCCGGTTGCTGGAGGCACGTGCGGTGCTGGATCAGCGTCAGTTGGACCAACTGCCAACGGTGACCGCCAGCGGGGCTTATTCCCGTAGCCTGTCCCAGGCCAACCCCGGCCCGAGCGGTGAGCGCAACCTGGCCAAGACCTATCAGGCCGGCCTGGATGCGCAGTGGGAGCTGGACCTGTTCGGCAGGCTGCAGCGCCTGTCGCAGGCGTCTTCGGCACGCGCTGAGGCCGTCGCGGCGGACCTGGCGCAAACCCGTATCGTAGTGACCGCCGACGTGGCGCGTCACTACTTTGAACTGCGCGGAGCGCAACGGCAGTTAGCGGTGGCCCAGGCCAACCTGAGTAATCAGGAAAAAACCGTGGCGCTGGTCCAGGGCCGCGTGGATGCCGGGCGCGGCACCGCCGACGAACTGGCCAGCGCCCTGGCCGAGCGCGCACGGGTGCAAGCCACATTGCCGAGTCTGGAAACCCGTCAAGCGCTCAGCCGTTATCGGCTCGCCGTACTCACGGGCTCGCGGCCCAATGAGCTGCAAGCGCTGACCGACCTGAAACCCTTGCCGGCACTGGTCACACGCTTGCCGATTGGCCAGATAAGTGACTTGCTGCGCCAGCGTCCCGATGTCGCCAGCGCCGAACGCGCTTTGGCGGCGTCGAATGCGGACATTGGCGCGGTGACGGCCGAGCTTTACCCACGGATCGACCTGGGCGGCTTTCTCGGCTTTGTGGCCTTGCGCGGTGGGGATTTTGGCGACAGCGGCAGCCGCGCGTTCAGCGTAATGCCCTCGGTCAGTTGGCCGGCGCTGCATTTGGCCAGTGTCAAGGCAAGGCAGCGCGAGGCGCAGGCGCGTGAAGTGGGTGTCCAAGCGCGTTATGAGCAAGTGGTGCTGAATGCAATTGAGGAAACCGAGGGCGCGCTGACGACCTATAGCCTGTCGCAGCAACGGGTTCGTAGCCTGGCTGAGGCAGTTGCGCAAAGTGAGCGTGCAGCTCGACTGGCACATGCGCGTTATGAAGCAGGTAGCGCGGCGTATCTGGTAGAACTGGATGCTCAGCGCACGCAACTGAATGCACAGGATGCGCTGACTCAGGCAGAGACCGCATCGTATCTCAATGTGGTGCAGCTTTATAAAGCGCTGGGTGGCGGCTGGCTTGCACCTCAATCAAGCGTATCGAACTGAGAGAATCTGCTGCCACCCATCCTGGTTGGCAGCTTTCATCCTGGTGAGCGAATAGTCGTATTAACCGTACGTTATTAGCTTTAGGAAAAATACTGATAGAGAAGCATACGAGTTAGTCACCTACAGACATTTTTCAAGTGATACCGGAAAGCTAATTATAGATGATATTAACCACTACACCTGCAGCAAACTTCCCGACCTTGGCTGCAGGCGAGACCCACTTCAACTGAGCCTCATACTCTTTAGAGCTGGACAAAGCACTTTCTTTATTCGAAAAAATAAATGGGGAACCATAATTTATTAGCTTATTCGCCGAAACATCAAAAACACTTATCCCAACCGACTTATTGCTATCCGGCACTAACACATTCAAATCCTGCACAACGCCATCAATAGCATTTATCGACAAGTTCACACCATAGGCTGAACTGCACGCGCGATTTTCAGTGATAGTAAATGCAATACTTTTAACCACCTCACCCTGCTTTGAGTTATTAAGATATACTTTCCCGAAGTCAATATTATTAGGACTGATTGACAGCCTTGACTCACAGGGCTCGTATTTGAGCCCGCTAATTCCGCTCAGTGTTGGCGCCACTGTCCTAGGGGAGCCTAGGCCACCAGCACCGTCGAATTGAAATGCAATCACATTATTAGTCGTGGATAGATTTCCTGTTTTCAGCGTTGCAGGTAGCGTTTTCTTATATAAGAATACCGAATAGGTCAGGACCGCAGAGTAAGTACTTTCTGGACATCCGGTAGCTCTGAAACACCTGGGGACCATTAGGTCTGTTTTGATTTTTTTGGTTTCTGGATATCTATAATATTGCCCCATAAACTCTATACCCAAGCCCACCTCAGACCCTAGTTCCACCGCCTTTGGGTTTAAATAAAAGTATATATATTCATCAGAATATGTGGTCCTTTCTGCCCAACATCTCAGGGTGATGGTTGTCGGGTTCGCCGGCCTCCAAACATCACTATTTTGTGCCATGACACTAGGAATCGCTGCAGGGCTGACAATAGCCATATTTGTAGAGTCCCCCGTTGCATCGCATGTAACCGCACTGCACTCTCTACTACAAACAGCAGTCAACACCGCAAGAGCCGCATAGGCGAATTGTTTTTTCGAAACCCCACCTAGTTTATATCTCGACTGAAAATTCAAATTTAGCCTACCCGGGTTAAAAATTAATCATTAGCTAGCCTAACACGATCAATCACCTGCTCAATCAGTAAAAGCCACCTCCAGGCTACGACAAATCTCTTGATTTGCGCGACTTATCCTACAAGCCAGCGCCGCGGGAGAAGTTCTTATTTATAAGCTTTGATAGCATCTTCTATCCTTTGCATAAACGCGAAAACCCCTTAAGATTCGTAGAAATATCTTACACCGGAAAGTGAATATCCCCACATCCCCAACCCATTTAAAGGCCGAACAATTAAAACTATCGAGACTTATAGACCAACCTAATGACACGTACTATTATTTTCCTACAGCAATTAACACTTTCAACTAGAGCAACAGCGGACGGAGTGTACATACCCGCAAGCTCCGCCATTCAACTACCAACGACGCCGAATGTATCAAGCAACATTCAAATAGGG
>NZ_SPKN01000047.1:0-51186 GCF_023127765.1 Pseudomonas sp. W15Feb34 | reverse complement strand
CAAAAAAAAAACCCCCCCCCCCCCCCCCCCCCATCATCACATCTGCCGATGTTACGGCAACCCTATCAGGGCAGATCAATATATATGTGAATATGAATAACAGCACCCTATCTTCCTATGGGCAAGGTACTTACTCAACCAATATTCCTAGCATTGGTATAAGGTGGTGGGCGATCTGGAAGGGCCAACCATTCCAAACGGTTACACCGAAATCATAGAACCTGGCAATCGCGCTGAACTGGGCAAGTATATTACTAGCTTTGCTGACACCCAAACCATTTGGGTGGAGCTTATAAAGACAGGCTCGATCCAGCAAGGCAAGTTGTCGATCGCATCAAATGTCGAAGTCGTGTACTACTGTCCGTGCTCCAACCAATAGGCCGTATCGGTCGCTGGCGTCAGTTCGGCAGCAGCTGTACCCAAGTGCTCACTCTCTAACCCCGTACCTCGGATAGATCTGGGTAAATATCTACCACCGCTTTCAACGGAGTTGATGCCCGTTCCGCCCCCGTATTATTTTCCATAAACCTGACTTGCTCAGGAGGAGATCCAGGGGTTGGCGTCGGTTCGTATGTCACATTGACGGACGTTTCAACTCCCGGAAATTTCTCTGACATATTATCATTGCGTCCGCAATCGAGTACATCGGGACTCGGCATTCAGATGAGTAATGAAAAGGGCATCGTCAAATTCGGCCCTGACTCTACCGCAGTGCTAACCAGTGGAAATCTGGCGACATACGACCTGGGGTGCCCACATTTAAAATCCCTCTTCGTGCAAGATATATTCAAACAGGACCAAAGGTCACTCCAGGCACGGTTACCGGCCAGGCCAACTTTACGCTGAGTTATCGCTTAGAAAAGTTGGCGAGCATTATCCCCTCTATTCCCTTTTATCCATAACGACATGGCACGCTTATAAACCAGCGATGGCTACTTCGACCCGCCGAACAAATACCGCGACATCTTCATGTGTGTGGGTCAACCCATTCCGGGTGACCAGTGCCTCCAAGTCGCGGCACAGCCGAATCAGGGTTTTCGCCTTGCCTACAGCCAACGCTCCCCGGATCCGGTGCAGTAACAGGGTTACCTGATGACTGCGCTGCCCCGGCCCCAGCCTCTTAAGCTCGCCCAAATCCTGGGAAATGGTCTCAAGAAATAGCTCTAGCATGCGCTCCGGCACATTTATCTCGTCTAGATCGTTTACCTGTGCAGCACCCTTGGAAGCCTGGACCAACGTAGGATCAAGCACACTGCGCAAACACAGATAAAGCCCTTGGATATCCATCGGTTTGGATAACCAACTGTTCATGCCCACGCGGATGCAATGCTCGCCCTCCTCGCGCAGCGCATTGGCGGTGACGCCGATAATCGGCATATCCACATCGCGCTGGCGCAATGTATCGGCAAGTTCATAGCCGTCAATGAGCGGCATGTTCACATCCGTCAGCAGTACGTCGTAAGCCTTCAACTCCAACTGCAGCAACGCCTGGACGCCATCGGGCACGACATCCACCGTACAGCCGATACGTTCCAGTTGCTCTTTCATCAGCACCTGGTTGACCGGGTTGTCTTCGGCCACCAGCACATTCAGCTCCAGTTGCAGATGCGTCACCGGTGGTTGCGGTAACGGTGCCTCCGATTCGCCAGTGATCGCCATCACCAACGCACGGCAAATGGACCCGACGCTGTTCTGGTTCACCACCACGTCCTGGCCGATAAACTGGGGCGTACTACTGAAATCATGCTGGGCGAAGACATTAATCGCGCCTGAGCTTGCCACCTCAACCTCTTGCGGCATGACCGTCAACACGGCATCAGGCGCTCCGCGAGCATCATCGCCCATCACGGTAGTGTGTGCCCCGTGCCACTCCAGCCAGGCGCAAAGGTTATCGGACAAGGTTGCATAGGGGGTGCGAACATCGATGCACTTGCCTAATAACTGCGGCAGTGAAGATTGACGGGCCTCTAGAATTTCCAGGGCCAACTCGAATATGAAGGTACTGCCCTCGCCTAGCACACTGTTCACGCTCAATGCGCCCCCCATCATCTGGCTGAGATGGGAGCAGATAGGCAGCCCGAGCCCGGTGCCGGCGACGGTGTGATGCTTGCTGTCAGCCTGGTAAAAGCGCTCGAACAGTTGCGCCTGCACCGCTTCGGACATCCCTGGGCCGCTATCGATCACGCACCATTGCAGGCTCACTTCGCCTGCGCAGACTCCGATAGGCGACAGGAAGACTGCGACATGCCCGCTCTGGGTGAACTTGATCGCGTTATTGAGCAGGTTGCCTACGATCTGCTGGATACGCAGGCGGTCACCCTGCACAAGGTTCGGCACGCGCGGGTCAACGCAGCAGTAAAGCGCCAGCCCTTTGTTCGCCGCCACCGCCGAGAACCCGCGCACGGTTTCTTCAAGCATTTCCAGAGGCTGGAACGCCACGGACTCCAGAACCAGCTGGCCCGCTTCGATCTTGGACAGGTCGAGCACATCGCTGATCAAATGCATCAATACCGCGGATGAGCTATCGATTGTACGCAGATAACCACGTTGGCGTTCATCCAGAGAGGTCATGCCCAGCAGTTCAAGCGTGCCCAGCACACCGTACAACGGCGTGCGTAGTTCATGGCTCAGGGTGGCGACGAAGTTGCTTTTCTGCTCATTCGCCGCATCCGCCGCCTGGCGGGCGAGTAGCAACGATGCGGATGCTTCGCGGTGGGAAGAAATATCAGTGAAGGTACACAGCAACACGCTGTCGCCAAGATACTCGGTGGGTGTATAGCGCACATGCAAGACCCGCTGATCGAGCAGCAGGCAGCCTTCACCGGTAAGGGGTTTATCCTGCTCAAACAGCGGCCATAGCGCCATCATTTGTGCAAACTCGGTCGGCTCGCCCAACCATTGCGTATACAAACTGTTCTGCGTCACCAGTTCGATCTGCGGCCCCTTGACCACACACAAAGCCAGCGGCACCGTTTGCAACAAAGACAGGTTGAAGTCATGGTTGACCAATAACTCCCGAAAGTCATTACTCGCTGGCACCACGATGCGCCGTCGATACCATCGGATGACCGACCAGCCACTGATGATGCATAAGCCCAGCAAGCCGAGCAGTCCTAGCAACTGCCAACGTGCATCCAGGATCAGTTGTTTGTAGGGGATACGATACAGGGCCTGCCAAGCGCCCATGTCCCCGGCACTGCGCTTGATCAGTAGCCCTGAGGTAGTGAAATGGAAGCCGCTTTCATACTGGTAGATCTGTGGCGACTTGCCCCCCACTACACGCGTGCCGTCCGGCGCGGCGATGTCGACGTTGCTGTACAACGGCAGATCAAAAAACTGCTTTTCTATCCTTACCCCGGGTGCGTCAAATTCGTCCCAATACAGCAAGGTAGCGGCAATCAATTCCCTGGGTGGGCCCTTTCGCGCCCACTGATCCTCTTCGATGCGACCTGAGACATAGCCCAGTATTTGTTGAATGTCTTCACCGCCCAAAAAGAAATGACTAGGCCGCCAGCGCACCAACAAGTCACTGCTCAAGGGCGGTAGCTGACGCGCGGATTGCTTGACCTCATCCAATACCTGGGAAAAATTCCGCTGGCCTGGTTGAGACTGGGGGCTGATCGCAGGAATCGCGATGTCGAAATCGCTCGACAGATCAAACACGAACATTTGCGGCGACGCGAAGGTTGAACCGCTCCAGAAGTCGCCATACACATTCGCCAGCGCAACCCCAAGTTGCAGTTGTTGATCCCGCACCCCATCATTCGCATCAGCGGCTTTGATGGGTAGTGCCGCGGAAAACGTCGTCGCTACCTGGGATGCCTGGCCTTCATAAATACGCATGTTGCCCTGGATGGTCTGGTTGACCACATAGGCTCCAGGGCTAAATACCGGCTTGTATTCCAATTGGCTGCTGGCTTTGATGGCCCGTAGCAGAAATATTTCATGGTCGTAGGCTCGGCCCACAAAACGCATAAAGTGATAATCGACTTTGAGCACTTCCCCGCGAATGACCTTGTAGGTCACCCAATACCCGGCCACGGCGAAGAACACTAGTAACAAAAAAGACACCAACAAGCCGAAACCCAACCGAAGCGAGACTTTTTCAAGCTTGCCAACGCTCGATTGCCTATAGCGCATAAGCGATGCCATTTGCAGTGTTCATAAGCGGACTTCTGGCCTTTGAAAGTTCAGGTGCGGTTACCGAACAACCGTCTACTCGGGTGAGTCTATAGGCTTTTCATTAGTCAGTAAGATTAGTCCTACGTATCCGCTCGAAAGAGCTGACGTTTATGGTTACTCACATCCTGCAAAATTGACTCATGGTCATCCCTTGCAGGGCATTACATGAAAACCTCAGCCGTACTCAGCCTCAGTCAGGCAGCCCCCCCAAAGTTTCTAGAGCCAGACGCACAGGCGCTGCGCCAAGGGTTGGCGGATCACGCGTTTGTGGGTTTCTACCAACCTCAGCTTTCGCTGAAAACGGGCACGATTTGCGGCTTGGAAGTGCTCGCGCGCTGGCGGCACCCCGAGAAAGGCCTGCTGACGCCCGGGTATTTCCTGCAAGCACTGGAGCATCACGACCTGATGGATGAGCTGTTCCTGCGCCTCTTCGAGCAAGGGCTGATCCTGCGCCAGAAACTGGCCAGCCTGAACCTGCCATTGACGATGTCATTCAACCTTCAGCCGTCTCAACTCAGCAACCCCATACTGAGCCAGGCGATTAAAGTGCTGCTGCGTGCACATGAGTGCCCTGCCCAAAGCATCATCCTCGAGATCACCGAAACCGGCACGCTCAATCCGTGCAGTGTCGCCATGAACAACCTGTTGCAACTCAAGCTGCTGGGCTGCGGTTTGTCCATGGATGACTTTGGCACCGGTTTCTCGTCACTGGAGCGCTTGTGTGATGTGCCTTTCACCGAGCTCAAACTCGACGCCGGTTTCGTACACAAACTCGACACGCACTCGGCCTGCACCGCCATTGTCGCCCATACCGTCAGCCTGGCAGCCAGCCTGGGTGTGTCGCTGGTGATCGAGGGTGTCGAGACCCCGGCCCAGCTCAAGCGGCTCAAAACTCTGGGCGTATCCATTGTGCAGGGATATGCCATCGCCCCGCCGATGGCGGATACCGCGCTGCTGCCGTACATCCTTGAATACATTGCGGGCTCGCAGGTGGTGCTGACGTCAGTCTGAACCCCCGTTCACAGCGCTTTACCCCCCCCTCACCCGCCATGTCCGTGGTCGACCTTGAGCCGACCAGCGCGGCGTACTTGGCATTTTGCAGTCAGGTAACCGTTTCATGTCCACGCTCAAAGCCCTTGTGGCTTTTTTCACCGTGCTGCTGCCAGTTGTATCCTACGGCGCTGCGGCAGCGATACCCATGCCGCAACAACCCTTGCACTTGCTCAGCCAAGTGAGCCAGGAACCGCAGAAGCTGCAACTACCCGAAAGCGACTGGGCCTGGCTGCGCGAGCGGCGCGCCCTCACCCTGGGCGTGGTCGCGCCGTTCACCCTGCCCTTCGACATGGTCTACGGCAACGGAGACTACGAAGGTATCAGCGCCGATGTGGCGACGATGCTCAAGCAGCAACTGGGCCTGGAAATCACAGTCGTAGGGTTCGCTGATCGTGTGCAGGCGATGGCCGCCTTGCGGGCTGGGGAAATCGACTTGATCAGCCGGTCCAGCGACTATGACCGCGAGTCCTTTGACACGGTGGTGACTCTGCCCTACAGCGTCAATGCACCGGTACTCTATCAACGCCAGGACAGCGACATTGCAGTGCCCTCAAATCTCAAGGGGCTTACCGTAGCGGTCTCCAAGGATTACCTGCCATACGCGCTACTGACCGAACGCTATCCCCACGCGCAGTTTTTTACCTACGGCACCACCGCGCAAGCCTTGGCCGCCGTAGCCTTCCAAAACGTTGACGTGTTTTTGGGCGACTCGGTAACCACCCACTACCTAGTCAACCATAGCTTTTTCAGCTATCTCAAGTTTATCCAGTTTCTGAAAATCGACTCGGGCAGCTATGGGTTTCTGCTCAAGCAGGAAGATCAACGCCTGCTACGCATTCTAAATGCCTCGCTGACCACATTCGGCCAACTGCGCATGAGCTACCTGATCAAGCGCTGGACCGGCGGCGGCACGGTAATGCCGGACGATAATGTGCATCTGAACGCCCAGGAAAAACGCTGGCTGGCCCAGCACCCAGTGGCGCGCTTCATGATTAACGATGACATGGCACCCTCGGCATTTTTCGACGCCAAGGGCCGCTTCAACGGTGTGATATCCGATTTGTTCGAGATCATCACCCAACGCACCGGGCTCAAGTTCGAGATTCAACGCGCCTCCAGTTTTGAAGGCATTCAGGACGCTTTACGCGACGGCGATACTGATTTAGCCGTGTTGACGGCCAGCCCGGAGCGGCTGAACCATTTCCGTTTCAGCCATCCATTCGCAACCAGCTCGTTTGCGCTGGTCGCGTCGACTGCTGAATCGGGCCGAGAGCGTTCGAGTCTCAATGCTTTGGCCGGCAAGCGCCTGGCCATTGTCCAGGGGCATGTATTGATCGACAGCATTCGCAAAGGCTTTCCCACGGTGCAGTTGATTACCCCAACAAACAACCTTGAGGCCATGCGCATGGTGGTCAATGGCGACGCCGACGCTGTGTTGATGACCCTGTCCATGGCTCGTTACTACACCGCGCGCCTCTATGAAAAAGAACTGCGCGTGGCCGGTGTCGTCGACGGCCAGGCGGCCACCGCCAACTTCGCCATGCGCCGTGGCGAAACCGAGCTGCAGTCGATCATGGATAAAGCTCTGCTGAGCATCCCACCTGACGAGCTTAATGCAATCACCATTCGCTGGCGCGCTAATGCGGCCATGAGTGGCCAGAACTGGCGCGACTACAAACTGGTCATCCTGCAGATCATCTGCTGCGCATTGCTGGTGCTGCTGATTTCGATCATCCGAATCGTGCAACTGCGCCGTCAGATCCGGCGCCGGGTCGCAGCTGAAAAAGCCCTGAATGATCAGCTGGAGTTTCTGCAAACCTTGAACCATGCCATGCCCGTTCCCGTGTATGTACGCGACCGCGAAGGACGCCTGCTGTCATGCAGCCGCAGCTATGAGCACGTCATGAAACTGTGCCAATCCCAGGTGCTGGGTAAAACTGCTTTGCAAACGAACCATGGCGATATCGAACTGGCGCCCTCGCTCCACCAGAGTTACCTGCAAGCCATGGAGGATGGCAATGCCATCGAACAGCAACTGCAGATCACCATCGAGGGACAATCCCACTTCATCGAGCATTGGATTCAGCCGTTTCGTGATTCTAATGGCACGATCGCAGGGGTGATCTGCGGCTGGCAAGACGTCTCGCAACATCATCACCTGATCGAACAACTGCAGCAGGCCAAAACCCAGGCCGACGAGGCCAGCCGCGCCAAAACCCAATTTCTTGCGACCATGAGCCACGAGATCCGCACGCCCATGAGCGCGGTAATCGGCACATTGGAGTTGGCGCTCAAACGCGCCGACCACGGCGTACTGGATCGAGTGAACATCGACGTGGCCTACACGGCCGCCAAGAACCTGCTTGAGCTGTTGGGCAATACGCTGGATATCGTACGCATTGAATCCGGGCATTTGAGCTTCTCCCCACGCCGGGCCAACCTCAAGAATCTGGTGGAGATGGTGGCGCGGGTATTCGAAGGGCTGGCGAGAAAGAAGAAACTGGACCTGATTCTGGAAATCGACGCCGGCACCACCCTGGACGTCTCCATCGACCCTCTGCGCTTCAAACAAGTACTGTCGAATCTGGTGAGCAATGCGATCAAGTTCACGGAACGCGGCCGTATCGTCATCCGCTTGGTATGCCGCGTGGTGAATGGGCAAACACTCAACATGCATCTGCAAGTGCATGACACGGGTATAGGCATCAGTGAGGCAGATCGGCAAACGCTGTTTCGCCCCTTCGCGCAAGTGACTCAGTCAGACCTCTCGGTCCATGGCGGCAGCGGGCTCGGGTTGGTGGTGTCGCGTTCGCTGTGTGAAATGATGGGTGGCCGTCTGGATCTGACCAGCACGCTGGGGCAAGGCACAACGGTCAACGTAACCCTCAAGCTCAAGCTTCTGGAACCGCTGCCTGAAGAAAAACTGCCGCTGCCCGCGTCCTCCGAGGCCACTCCAAGCTGGGCCATGCGAGTGCTGATCGCAGACGACAACACCTTGAACCGTCAAATGTTGCGCGCACAGCTGGAGTACCTGGGCTGCAAAGTGATTGAAGCCAGCAATGGACTGGAGGCATTGGAGGCGTGGCGTGCGTTTGCGGTTGACTGGCTTATCACGGATTACCACATGCCGGTCATGGACGGAGTAGAACTGACACTGGCAATCCGCAAGGAAGAACAGCAACGCGACAGCGGTGCATTGACGATTCTGGGGCTGACAGCCGACGCCCAGCAGGAAGAAATGGACCGTTGTCTTAACGCCGGCATGGGCGACTGCCTGATCAAACCGATCAGCCTGGCCATCCTCGAACAGCGCCTGGCATTACTGGAGCCTGCGGATAAGCCAGGCTACAAAGTCAGCAAACCGGCGCAGCATCGGCCTGAATTCGACATGAACCTGCTCAAGCCGATTACCGGTGGCAACCCGGCAATCATTCAACAACTGCAAGCTGAATTGATGCGCAGCAATCAACAGGATATCGAGCAATTGCGTGACTTTAGTGAGACACGGGACCTCGCTGGCATTGCGCAGCTGGCTCACCGTTTGAGGGGTAGCGCGGCATTAATGTGCAATGATTATCTGCTTGAGTTGTGCAAGGAACTGGAGCATGGCTGCCGAACCGGCGCCGAGGACGTACCGGCGCAGGTCAGGCAGGTGAAGAAGGAGTTACGGCGTATTCAACACATGCTCGAACCCTAGGCAGAAAGCGACTACGCCAAGCCATTGCGCTTGGCCAGCTCACCCAGAGCAATCAGGTTTTCTACACTCAGCTTGCGTTGAAGTCGAATTTTGTACGTGCTCACAGTCTTGTGATTGATCATCAACTCATCGGCGATGGCCTGATTGCCCATGCCGCGAGCCAGCAGCTTCAACACGGTGATCTCACGATCGGACAATTGTGCAATCAGCAGGCTTTCCTCGCTGGCGGCCTGGGTATTGTCGCGTAACTGGTGAATGGTGTTGGCCGGAAAATAGCTGTAACCCGACAACACGGCCTTCACCGCACCGACCAGTTCGTCCAGGTTGTCATCCTTGCAGACAAAACCCGCTGCACCAGCCTGCAACGAACGCATAGCGAAGTTTCGAGTGTCGCCGGAGGTAAGGATCAGCACTCGGGTAGAAATACCGATAGCTTTGAGGTGCGCAATGACTGACAGGCCGTCCATTCTCGGGATGCTCAAGTCAAGAACGATCATGTCCGGGAGCAGTTTGCGGATGGCTTCTACCGCATCTACACCGTTGTCGACCTCGGCGACAATCGAATGCCCTTCCTGCTCGAGCATCACGCGCACAGCCATGCGCATCAGGGGGTGGTCGTCGACGATGACTATGGTGCCCATGATTAATTATTCCTGAAGTTCGATTTGAGTAGCGATGACGGTATAGTCTATGCAAGGGAACAACTGAGCAGCTAATCGCAACCCAAAGTATTCGAAGCAATCTGCGTTTTGCGGCATGACGTACCGAGAAACGCATAAGTTATTGCGAACACTCGGCAACCTGCTGTTGAGGCGCCGTCGCCGAGGACGCTAGCAAGAGGCGGCAATCATACTCAACTTATTCGCAGCGCAAACCGCAAGAATCTCTATGCCACCATAGATATATCCTTTGCGCAGGCAGGATAATTCCTACAACAGTATAGTTGACCAGAAAGCTTTCTTGGCGTCAGACGCTGTTTGTGCCCTCTCTCTACTGAACACATCTTCCAACCAATCGAACCAAAGATAATCGGTAAAATCATGCTATCGGGTCCGCGCGCACCATCTGACTGCACGCGGCCCCCGTTTATCTACACGCCTGTAAACCAGCTCAGCGGTGCACGCGCCTGCATCGTGATGGTTTTTATCTGTGTATAAGCATTCAGCGTCTCCCGACAAAACTCACGGCCTATACCACTGTTTTTATACCCGCCAAACGCCGTCCCATCGGTAATGTTCGAGTAGCGATTGATCCACACCGACCCTGCCTCCAGCCGCGCAGCGGTCTCCATAGCGTGCTGCAGGTTGCTTGTGTAGATCCCGGCGGCCAAACCGTATTCAGTTCCATTGGCCTGGGCGATCATCGTTTCATAGTCGTCCCACACGATCAGCGAAAGCACCGGGCCAAAAATCTCTTCCTGACAGATGCTCATATCGTTACGTGCCAGTAATAACGTTGGTTGTATGAAGTAACCGTGCTCGCAACCTGGAACCGATGCTCGACCACCACCTGCGAGCAGTTTGGCGCCCTCCTCCAGGCCCATGATGATGTAGCTCAACACGCGCTCACCTTGTTGCGCATTGACCAAGCAACTGACCCGTGATTCTTCAGCCAAGGGTGATCCGACTCTCACGCGCTTGAACGCGGCTATCAGTTTTTCCTGAAACTGTTCGGCAATCGATGCATGCACGAACAAACGCGTGCCCGCCAGGCACGACTGCCCATTGTTATGAATGGCGGCGAAGGTGGTGTTGTCGACCACCGCATCGATGTCGTCGATGTCCGGAAACACGATATTGGCGCTCTTGCCACCCAGTTCGAGTGTTGAGGGCACAAGACGTCGGGCTGCGACACCTGCTACCGTACGGCCGACTTCGGTACTGCCGGTGAACGATAGCTTCCTGATCAAAGGATGCTCGCTCAACGCTGCACCGACGATGTCACCCCGCCCAGTGACCATGTTCACCACACCGGCGGGAAAGATCTTCTGGATCAGCTTGCCCAACTCCAGCGTCGACAACGAAGCATTTTCATCAGGCTTGAGCACGACGGTATTACCGGCGACCAGTGCCGGTGCGAGCTTGAACGCGGCCATGATCGCCGGCGCGTTCCAGGGAATGATCTGCCCGCATACGCCCAAAGGCTCACGCTTGGCGATGGCGTAACCACCGTCGATTTCCCGACCAGTGTCTTCATGAGCCATGATCACCGAGGCGAAATAGCGATAGTGTCGGACGGCGGTCAGGTAATCCTTGCGTACTTCGCTGATGCAGCGCCCCACGTCATGGGCATCGATCATGGCCAGGCGTTCGCTGTGCTCTTCGATCTCGTCAGCCAGCAGGTTCATCAGGCGCGCGCGCATTTGCTGACCCAGGGCACGCCAGGCGGGAAACGCTGCATGCGCAGCCTTTACAGCGCGATCGACATCCTTGGCGTCACAATAGCGGATGTAGGCTAAGTGCCTGCCCGTGGCAGGGTCGACCGCAGCAAAAGAGCGCGCTTTATCGTCAGTTTCAAACACCCCATTTATCAGTGGGCCATAAGACTTATCGAAATTGATTTGCATGGTGTACCTCATATTTAAACGTGAAATCTGGATGAGCTCTGTTATAAAATCCCGATTACTTTATTTTCCGTCCACCCAGGTGATATATGGATCCTCTGTCCGACGTTCTTTCCTTGCTGAGAATCCGTAATTACCACTCAGCCACGCTCTCCTTGGGCGGTGATTGGGCCTTCACTTTCCCTGAACGTGAGGGCATCAAGTTCACCGCGGTGGTCAAGGGCAGTTGCTGGTTGCAAGTGGATGGCGAACAGCAGCCGCAGCGCCTGCACCAGGGTGATTGTTTCCTGATGACCCGTGGCATGCCTTTTTCGCTCTACAGTGATATGTCCCAGCCGGTGATGAACTCCGACGGTCACTTTCAAACCCTCGCGGCGGACGAACTGGCCTTGCATTACGGCGGCAATGACACGCAGTTGGTCGGTGGCCGCTTTGACTTCAGCGGCGTGCCTACCCAGTTACTGCTCAGCAGCCTGCCCTCGCTGGTTCACGTGCAGGCCAATGAGCCCCAGGCATCGCTCCTACGCTGGGCTCTTGAGCGCTTCACCTCGGAGCTGCAGCAGAAGCGCCCAGGCCGCTCGCTGATGAACGAACACTTGGCGCACCTGATGCTGGTCGAAGTTTTGCGCACTCACTTGGCGACCCTGGAAAGCAGCGGCATCGGCTGGTTTTACGGCCTGGCCGACCGCAACCTCAGTGTTGCCCTTAGCGCGATGCACGCCGACCCGGCCCATCGCTGGAGCGTCCAGGAACTGGCGCAACTGGCAACCATGTCGCGCTCGGCCTTCGCGCTGCGCTTCAAACAGGTGGTCGGCGCAGCACCCATGGAGTATCTGACGTACTGGCGCATGTTGCTGGCCAGTGATCGGTTGAAGAACTCCGATGACTCGGTGTCCACCATCGCGTTCTCATTGGGTTATGAGTCCGAAAGCGCATTCAGCACGGCATTCAAGCGCGTCATGTTGCAGTCGCCCCGCCACTATGTGCGCGAGCACGCCGCCCAGGTTTAGTGCAGGCCGCCGCCGATTATCAGGGTTTCACCGGTGATCCAGCCTGCATCCGACGACGCCAGGAAGGCGACGGCGGGTGCAATATCCTCGGGCTGACCGATGCGCCCCAGCGGTGTAATAGCTTCAATTTTTTGCCGGAACGCCTCTTCGAAAAAGCCACTGGCGTGCACACCCTCGGTGACAACCAGTCCGGGATTCACTGAGTTGACACGGATATTTCTGGGCCCCAATTCATTGGCCAGGGTACGGGTGATGGCGTCAACCGCAGCCTTGGAGGCGGTGTACACCGCCGAATTGGCCGGTGTGAACGAGGTGACGCTGGAGCTGATGTTGACGATGCTGCCGCCCTTAGGGTTGAACACTTCAACTGCTGCCTGGGTACACTGGATCAGTCCCAGGACGTTGAGGTTGAACTGGCGATGAAACTCCGCCTCAGTAATGTCGGCCAAGGCGCTGGTCGAGTAGACACCGGCATTGTTGACCAAAATATCGAGGTGACCATGCTCATGCACAATGGTCTTGAACAGCGCCTTGAGGTCGGCGCTGTTGGAGACATCGGCCTGCACTGCATGTGCCCTGGCGCCGGTTTGCAGGATATGTTCAACCACCCGGTCAGCGTCCTCGCGGCTGTTGGCGTAGTTAACGATGACGGTGGCGCCATCCTGGGCCAATTGTTTGGCAATGGCCGCG
Source organism: Pseudomonas sp. W15Feb34 (assembly GCF_023127765.1). Lineage (NCBI taxonomy): Bacteria > Pseudomonadati > Pseudomonadota > Gammaproteobacteria > Pseudomonadales > Pseudomonadaceae > Pseudomonas > Pseudomonas sp. W15Feb34. The sequence continues at coordinate 37,991 of NZ_SPKN01000047.1, read as the reverse complement.
CCAATGCCCTTGGAAGCGCCGGTCACCAGCGCGACTTTCTTGTGCAACCTTTTCATGTTCACTTCCTTTCTATTGCTGGTTGAAACTCAGTGAATCCAGCTTAAGGGGATGCCGTGAACCGGTTAATAGCCAATGCTCCAGAAAAGCTTAGTAATCGTCCTGCCTTCATCACGATCGCCCGCGCCATAAGAATATGCAAAAGCAGATCAGTGAAAGCAGCAATGGGATTGCCAGGATGTTGAGCGCCTTGAGCAGCAGGCCTAGATGCTCAACCTGAAGGGTCAGTTCTCGTGCTACAAGGCGCATCTGCATTTCAACGCCCGCTTTTTCAGCGTTAAATTGTGCAAGGGCGGTTTGCTGTTCCGCCGTCAGAGGCATATCTCGCCCCTGCTCTGCGGCCAAAGGCGCGAGATGTTTTTCAGCTTCATCGAGCTTTCCCTGCAGCTCAACGCTCATGCTGCGATAACGCTCGCGGGCTTGCTGCTGCAACTGTTCGACCACAGTGAACGTTCGGCTGTAATGTCCCCGTGAGCGTAAGCTGATCAAGGCATCCGACCCGAACAGGCTGTCCAGCGCATTGAGCACCAGCACCGCATTGTCAGCCCATGGCACCGTGACTGCACGATCCCCTTGCTGCTGCACATCCGCCCACAGGTTGTCGCTCAATACGTCTGTGTCTGCCACCACCACGACGTTGATATTCTGCGCCTCGGTAAGCGCTTCGGGAGAGTCCAGAAAAGCCGAGCGTGCCGCCCCCTGCAGGCGTACCGCAATCAGATAACGCTCGCCTGTAGCCTTGAAGCTCTTGGACAGCGCGTCGGGGCTTTCCAGATGATTCAGAAGCGCCGTCTTGTAGGGCATGGCCTGCTCCGAACTGTGCAGCAGCGGTGTCAGAGTAGTTGTTGCACCCGGCACGGCGCTCAAGATACCGGCGGTTGTGAGGTTAAGGCTGCCAATACCAGCAGTAATCACATCCTTTTCATTCATCGCAGAGGGTGACAGCCCCAGGGCGGTCGGTTGCCAGACCGGCTCTGCGCCTTGGGCCATTGCCACAAACTGACCGTAGCGGCCGTCGCCCAACATGCGATCAGGTAGAAGCTTGATGCCCCACGCCTTGAACAAAAGCGCGAGGTCGGAAGACTTGTCTTTGCTGGGTATCCCAAAATAATAATCGCCGCGATCCTGCTCACTATAGGGGTCGACGAACACCAGCAAACGCCCGCCGCGCAGCACAAACTGATCAATAGCGCGCAGTGTCGCCATAGGTAAGCGCTTGGGATGCACGAGCATCAGGACATTGAGTGCACTGTCGATGGCGTCGACATCGGACGCTACTTCGCGCACTTCAAACGCATTGTCGATCTCCTGCATGATCCGCCAAGGCTGTCGCGTTCGCCCCGTCTGCACATCGAAGCCACCTGCCAACGGCAACGAAGACAACAGGCCAATCACGGGCCGCGCAGGCCGAGTCAACTTCTGCAATGTGCGGCTGATGTCGTACTCAAGGAACGTTTGTTGTTCAAGCGCAAAGAACCCAATGCTGGCGTGGTGCGCCTGGGCGTCAACGATGGCCAACCCAAAGAAAACCGCAGCACCCGCCTTGCCGATAGCGGCAGGTTGCAGGCCAAGTTCGACTGCGCGGGCTTCGTCTGCTGAAAACGGCGCAGGGTCAATCATGTGCACCCGTAGTCGGCCATTTGACACACGCTCATATTCACGCAGCAGTGCCTGGATGCGCACCGCGTAACTGCGCATGACCGTAAGGTCCCTGGCGGTCTGGCTGGAAAAGTAGAAGTACAGGTCGGTGGGCTCCACCACGGCTTGAATGATCTGGCGCGACCCCGGGCTCAGGGTGTAAAGCTGCTGCTCGGTAAGGTCCAACCGCATCGACGCCAAACGTGGCGCCAACTCGAAGTTGACCGCCACGAACCCAGCGATAATAACCACGAGGCGCAAGCAGGTACGTGTCATCGATTTGAATGACATGGCGTCACACTGCCTTTTTCAATTCAACCGCAATCACGGTAGCGGCGAGCCAGCCTATGATCTGGCTGAAAAAGTACAACACGTCCTGTGGGTCGATCACACCTCGGCATAGTCCCTCGAAATGTGTGAGGAAACTCAACGAAGCCACGCCATCGAGCCAGGGCAAACTTGACCAACCACGCAAGACATCCAATACCACCGGGAAGCCACAGGCCATGAATGCCAGACATAGCGCCATTGCGGTAAGGAAGGCAATCAGTGAGTTCTTGGTCAGTGCCGACAGGCACCCGCCAATGGCCAGGCAACTGCCAGCCAGCAACCAACTGGCCAGATAGCCACAAAGGATGACGCCGTTGTCTGGCGCCCCCAGGTAGTTGACTGTAATCACCAGTGGAAACGTCAACGCCAGCGCCAACCCGCTGACCGCCCAGGCAGCGAGGAACTTGGCCACAACCGCCTCAGCCGTACCCACGGCCAGGCACATCAACAACTCGATTGATCCGCTCTGCCGCTCGATGGACCACATGCGCATGGCAAGGGTCGGCAGCAGCAACGCATATAGCCACGGCAGATAGTCGAAGAACGGTGCCAGGTCGGCCTGGTTACGCTGGTAGAAGTCGCCCAGGTAAAAAGTGCTGATACCGCTGAGCAGCAGTAGCAAGAGGGTAAACACATACGCGACGGGAGTGAGGAAATAACTGCACAGTTCGCGCTTGAACACCGGCCAGAACGTCCTCATGGTTGTTGCTCCCGGGTCAGCAGCCGGAAGACCTCCCCCAGAGAGCCTCGCTCGACTTCCTGGCGTGGCACATCCCAGCCGCGACTCACAATCAGCGAATTGATAGCCGGTAATATCACCGCTCCAGCGCGTGCCAGCACCCGCACGCTATAGGGTTCAGGCCCCACCTCTATGCCTGAAACGCCTGGCAGCATGCCAAGTGTCATTACATCGAGAGGCCGGGTGGCGTACAACGTCACTGCCTGGTGATAGCGCGAACGACTTTCCAATTCCAGCGGGGTGCTGTCGACCAACAGCCGACCTTTATCCATAACCAGCACGCGGCTGCACAATGCGGTGACCTCTTCGAGGATGTGGGTAGAAATGATGACGATTTTGTCGCGGGCCAACTCCTTGATTTGCTCGCGCACGCGGTACTTCTGATTCGGGTCCAGACCATCGGTGGGCTCATCGAGGATCAGTATCTTGGGATCATGCAGGATCGCTTGCGCCAATCCGACGCGGCGCTGGAACCCCTTGGACAGGGTATCGATGGTCTGGCCACGTACTTCCATCAGCTCGAATTGCTCAAGCATGGACGTGATCCGCGCCGTCTTTTCGCGCCCACGCAAGCCGCGCACTTGAGCAATAAAACCTAAAAAACTCGCGACGGACATTTCGTTATAGCAAGCCGCTGTTTCAGGAACGTAGCCGATCAGACGTTGAGCGTGGCGCGTCTGACGGCGTATATCAAAACCGAAAAAGTTGGCGGTGCCTGAGGTGGGCGACATGAACCCGGTGAGCATACGCAGGGTGGTGGACTTTCCCGCGCCGTTGGGGCCGAGCATCCCCAGCACCTCACCCGAGGTGGCCTTGAAAGACACATCGTTTACTGCCAGGGCTTTGCCGAAACGTTTGGTCAAATGCGTTATATCGATCATGGTTTCCCAGTTACCTGCTCAGACGCGGCGAAGCGTCTGAGAGTGCACGCTTCGTTTCGCGACGCACCTTATCGATAGGGTACGGATCCTGAAACCTCATCAGCGGTGAATCCGATTGTTCCTTGGCGCGAATCGAACTGTCCATTGGCGAGTAGGATTTATCTGACAACGCTATTAGGTCCAGCTGGCTATTCTGCTCACCTCACCGCTACCCCCTTCAGCCTCACGGAGCCGGATTGCTCATGTTATTGCGAACGCTTGAAATACCCGATGCCCATGGTCAATTGCTCAACGCCGTGGTCCTGTGCGGTTTCACCGCCACCGGTCTCCATCGACAGTTTCTGGTTTATAGCCTCAATGAAAAATCGGGCGACGAACTGGTGAAGATTTACCTGACGTATCTTGAAGGCGAGGACCAAACGCTGCGCATGTGCGATGCCCCGCCTGAGATACTTACGGCGGCGGCTCAAGTACTGAAGGATGTTTTGCGCGATGCCTGCGCGACCGTTCCAAGACAAACCGAAAATACTTATGCATTGATGGACCTGACCGACACCGACATTGAGTGCAGCGCTGTAAATACTCACTACAGCCTCAAGATCAGTGACGCGTGGCTCATGAATCTCTTGCATTACGACCCACCGTCCGAGGCCAGTGCCCTGCCCCTGCAGTCGAAAGACACGAGCAGTTGCGCGCCCCTGGCAATCCGCGAGGCGAGCAGTGTGACGGTTGAGTCGGTAGCAACATGCAACGTACAGACAACTTCGTCAAAGATTGACGCGAACATAAAATCACTTGTCGCCAGCATCACCCACCACAAGGAAATATTACTGGGCAAATATGTAAAGCTCGATGAGCTTCAACGCGAACTCGAACAACGAGAGCAGCAATTACTCATCCGCGAACAGGCACTAAACCAGCGTGAGGATGAATTACTGGCCAGCATCAGTTCCTTACAGGCAGCAGAAGAACAACTCGATGCACTTCTCGACAGATGAAAATTCCAGCAAGACAACAAAGCGTATTGGTTATTTAAAGAATCGACATCCGTCACCTGCTGTATTCCATCAAGGAAAAGTAAAGGTAAACTCCGCCGCTCCATTCGCGGCGCCCGCTTTCAACGTCTCATCATGCCCCTGGCGAACGTAATGTGCGCTCAACGGTATTTTGGCTCCATCACCAGCCCGTTTCATCGGATAAGCAGCGCCGTCATAACGAACCACCTGATGCGTCAACTCATTGATCATGACTATCCCAAAACCCTGGGCACTGGTCACATAGGGTTCAAGAGTCAGTATCGTGGGGTCCGCAGGCGGCCCGTACTTGTCAGTGAATGTAATCTCTGGCTTGGCGTTGGCCGCGCATTGGCTCAACTCGATGGCGAAGTGCACAGGCATTGAAGTCGCACCCACCTGAGGAAAATCGTTCAGGCTCATGCGCCCCAGTTGCACCGGTATCGTCTGGTAGGTTTGCACGTCACAGGTATTTGGAATTTCAATCGGGCCACCATTCCCCATATTGATAGCAGCGGGCCCCATCAGCAGGTAAGGCGCGCGACAGATGCCAATCGGTATGTTGTCTGTAGGTACCTCCACACTACTGCCAAAAGCAGCTTTGCCCCTGGGTAGATCCACCGCATAAAGCATGAGTTGAGAACTGCCGGCAACGCGATCGACGATCAGTTTTCCGGCAGGAAGTTGGCTGGATGCGACCGTTAGAATCAACTGTTGCATGTAGTTGGTAACCATCGTTGAACCACGCGTTTGCGCTGCGGACGAATCATATTGAACGCGCTCTTTCTCCATCGCGATCGGCAGTGGCGTTTGCAGCAGCGGTCGACGTTGACCGTCCGATGAGTTCACATATATTTTCAGGCCAATGCCGTCAATGTTGGTGGGGGCAATTCCGTCTGTCAGCGGTGTACCGGGTCCCCAATAGGCCATAGAAACCAACTCATGGGCAATGCCGGCAGCCGGGGCAAAGTTGTAGTTGGCATTCAGCGCTACAGCGCGCTCCCATAACACCGAGCCAATGGGCGTATTACTCGTCAAAGGTGTCACTTGTGACCACGGCCTGCCCATACCGTTGCTGAATGTGCAAGACGTCGCAACACTGTCGACCAACGTCCCGGCTTCAGCCGCCACGCCATATATAAACAGCCATATGCCGACGCACGCTATGGCCGACCTTGAACGCCGAACATTTAGTATTGAATTCATATCAGGCATCGCAGAGTCAACAGACGGCCTGACGCATCACCTGCGTCAGGCCGTCTGGGATTAGAAGGAAAGGTTAACGATCAACGAATGGAGCCAAAATTTATGCCATACAAAGGCACAAGCGCAGCCTCTCCGGAGACGCCATTGAATGCCATATCACCGAAGTTAGCCCCGACCAAGCCACCAAAGGTCTGGCCATAATAAGGCGATAACACGGTGAGCTTCCCAGTGGCGACAGACAGGCGAACGTTTCCGGCGTTCATGCCGACCAAGCCCCCCAGGGTGGCATTGGTGCCACCACTGACCCCGCCAGTTGCCGATGAGTTGGTGATAGAGCTCTGGTTTAAACCGACCAAGCCGCCCACAATTGCACGCACGCCCCCCTGAACGGTGCCACTGGCCATGGCCGATTCAATATGGCTGCTGAAGTTGCTGCCGTGGGTGCCGACAAGGCCGCCGACATAGCTGCTTTCCCCACCCACCACCGCGCCACTGGCTTCAACCGATTGCAACTCGCCAGCATTGGCCCCTATCAGGCCTCCCACCTGACTTGAAATCGACCCGCTGGTTTTTCCGCGAGCCACAGAATGACTGATGGTGCCCTCATAGTTGTTCCCCACCAGACCGCCAACCCGAGCATTGCGCCCGCCTGTGACAGTGCCCAAGGCTTGTGCTGTATCAATGGTGCCGGAAATATTATTCCCCACCAAACCACCAACATTCTCCCCAGCGCTATCCCATACATCGCCGCCAGCCTTGACCTCTTTGAGCCTGCTATTCTGGCTAGTTCCCACCAAGCCTCCGGTACCGATGGCGCCGGACCCTGTAACTTTGCTGGTAGAGGTTGACTGGATGATGTCGCCGTTTTTGCTGAAGCCTACCAGACCGCCCACATTACCGGCACCGGTGCCGCGTACCTCACCCGATGACTCCGTGCGCTCAAGCAAACCGCTGGAGTTGAAACCCACCAGGCCGCCAACATTGACGCCGGCGCCGTTGCCATTTGTCGAACCGGTACTGATGGCATCAGTGATGACGCCACCCTGGTTGGCACCCACCAGCCCGCCAACGCCACCCATGGCGTCTCGCTGCATGGCGCCGCCCACCACGGTATTTGAAACCACATGGTCTAACCGTGCCGTACCGGCTGAGGTCGTAACGTTTTCACCGGCTATACCGCCGATGGCGTGCGTATACGCGTTGCCCGCCACGCGCCCACTGGACACGGCATTTTTGATTGTGCCACCGTAGTTTTGCCCAACAACCCCACCGACGCTGTTCGCCCCGCTGCTGCCAGCGTTGACCAAGAGGTTGCGGGCAGTCACGTTGGACAATGTACCGACGTTCAGCCCCACCAGCCCTCCGATCGCTGCAAACCCATAGGCTTGCGACCCACCATTATTGATAGTCGCACTCGCCAGTGTCAGGTTGCTGATCGTGCCTGAGGAGACCGCAAACAGCCCGCTGTTACTGCCGGTGCTGGAGACCCACAAGTTGCTCACTGTGTTGCCCAAACCATCGAAAACACCTCCGAAGACGGATTTATCGCCAATCGCCTTGAATTGAGCCTCGCGGCCAACGATGTTATTACCCAGCACGTAATGGCCGTTGAGGTTCGCGTTGATGTTCTGTAACTGCGCAAGGTTCTGGATCACGGTGTATCGATCACCATTGGAGGCGTACGTCGCCCCTGCGCCAGACAAGGTCAACTGACCGCCCGTGCCTAATACCGAATCCCCTACGTGATTCAATGTGAGGTCGCTGAAGAGCCCGGTCAGTGAAACCTTACTGTTTACGTTCACATCACCACCGGCGTTGAGCGCTACACGCGCACCGCTACCGGTCGCATCCACGTTACCGTCGAGGTTGACGTTCCCGGTCGCGCTCAAGGTCAGACCATTGGCGCTGTTCCAGGCTATCGGCCCAGCCAGGTTCAAATCACCGTCGGTACTGACCAGCTCAATATTGGTGCTGATCAAGTTGCGCGACAACGTGTCGGAGTAGGCGGTCTTCCCCGCTGATGCTGCAGTTGGCTGAATCTGGACTGTCTTGGCGCTGACTTTAAACGTACCGGTCTGACCATTGGTGGCCAGTGTATTGACCTGGGTTCCCAGTTGGGTCTCGACCGTGGCGCCCTTGGCCTCGATCATGCCACCGCTGCCATAGGTATTTTGGGCGTGAGCCTGCAGCGAACCGCCGACCTTGACCGTACCTGCATCGCCGCCATCCAGCGTGATACGGCCAGCTTTGCCGCTCAAGGTTTTGGCTTCGATGGCGCCCTGGTTATTCACCACCGTTTGCAACATCGCATTGGCGCTTTTACCGGTCATCAGCACCTGGCCACCGTCGGCCTTGAGCAAGCCGCCGTTTTGCGCCAGGGCGTTGATCGCATCACCGGTGACCTGAAGATTGAGCAGTTGGTTGCCGTCGAAATTGACCGTGAAATCATTCCCAGCGCCCAACGCAACCTGGCCCATCTGGGCCTGGATAACGCCATCGTTGCGCACCTGGTTGCCAAGTAGCGCAATACTGCCGCCCTGCTGCGCGTTGATCGTGCCGCTGTTGCTGATTTCTGCATTGGAAACACCGCTGAAGGTGTATTTGCCAGCGAGGAAATCCGCGTCTTTGATGTCCTTGGTGGTAGCAATCAAGCTTCCGACATTGATCTGTGCGCCTTGACCGACCACGATCCCGTTGGGGTTGACCAGAAACACGCGACCATTGGCGTCCACTTGCCCCTTGATGCTACTGACGTTAGTACCGATTACCCTGTTGAGCGCAATGGAAGTGGCGCTCGGTTGGTTGAATACCACCTTTTGTCCTGCGGCAACGCTGAAGTCCGTCCAGTTGGTAATCAACTTGTCGCTGTGCTGGTTGATCGACATTTGCGAGTTGGATTCGAATCCCAATATGTCGCCCTTGCCGGAGACTACCGTACCGCCTAACGGCAAAGCGAATGCCGGTGCAGCGCCCAACAACGCCAGCGTGCCGATGGCCGAACATTTGGCGCCGGTCTTGCAATGCCGGCGAGCCCCTTCGTGAGCAACCTTCCAGCAGTTCATCGCGTGGTTCCAGACCAGTGAGTAAACCTTGTTCACATGAATTTCCTCTTCCTTAATGACGCCTTGCATAGCGTTGCAAGGCGGTACTGCTTCCAGGCACAAATGTGCTTAGAAATACTGAATGGCGCTGAACCACACGCGCGGATCCTGATGCGGTGCGTCGTTCTGCTCAGTCCCGTGGATGGGCCATGCTGCGGTGACGCTGAGCTGTTGCCCGGCGCCGCGCCAACTGGCGCTAACCCCTGCGGCCGTTAGTGATCGCTGATTGCTTTGCGCGGTCCAGGGCCGCTTGCTGACCGTGATGACGCCCCGGTCGGCGAAGCCGCTCAATTGCACGCCCGGCGCGGCCAGGTAGCGCAGCTCGGTACTGGCCTGCCAGCCCTGGTCACCACTGCCGGCACCCAACGCGTAGGCACGAACACCATTGGGGCCACCAAGGCCAAACTTCTCGGAGCTGTCGAGGTTGTTACCCGCCCACTGCGCATTCAATTGGCTGTACAGCTGCCAGCGCGGGCTCAGGTACTGCAAGCGGCCGAGGCTCAGATTGGCGCGTGTGAAATGTCCCGCGGCGCCGGCGCTGAGCCTATCCATGGTGCGGTCGATGGCTTCGCCGATACCCAGGCGCCCCGCGCTGTAGCTGAGCGAGACAAAACTTTGCCCACCGCCCAGCCAGCGATCCTGGCCACTGGCGTTGATGCCCAGGGTCCACAACTCCACATGCTTGGGGCTGCGCAGGTCGAACAGGTCGATATCGTCTTGCAGTTGCTTGTCGTCGAACTGCAATTGCGCGCTGAGGTTGAAGGTGCGACTGCGAATCAAGGGTTGCAAAGCGAAGAGGCTGCGCACGGTGGCTTGGCCTTTTGCTTCGAGCACTTCTACGTCCTTGCCCAGTTGGTAGCTCATGCGCGAATAAGAGGTGCCAAGGGTGGTCGACCACGGGCCCACGGGCAGGCTGTAGCCGAAGCGGTAGTAACGTTGGTGCTGATCGCTTTGCAGCAGGCGCATGTTGAGGGCATCACCCAAGCGCAGCGGGTTGTTTAAAACCAGGCTGGCGCCAAGGCGATATTCGCCGGTGTAGCGGTCGCCGTAGTTGTCGGCTTCCAGGGTGCCGGCGTACCAGGGGCCAGGCTCGGCATCGACCACCAGGTCGGTGCTGCCGGGCAGTGATCCGGGGCGCAAGGTGCCTTTTACTGCCACGCCTGGAAGATCGCTGAGCAACAACAGGCTTTGCTCCAGGTCTGCGTCGTAGACCGCCTCACCCGGACGCAATGCCGACAACGGTTGCTGCAACACAGCATCGATCACGCGGGAGCGATTGTTCAACTCGATGCGGCCGTAATGTCCCTCCAGCACCTGGATACGCACGATGCCTTGATCAATGTCCTGGGCGGGCAAAAAAGCCCGCGCCAGTGCATACCCGTGAGCCTGGTAATACTGTGTGATGCGTTGTGCAGCGGCGCGTAGCCCGGCGAGGTCCAATGACTGGCCCGGCAAGTCGGCCAGCAGTTCAAGCAGTTGCTCGCGATTGAAGGCCTGGTTGCCGTCGATCACAAAACCTTTCACTTGCAACTGCATACCGCCGCCAGGCGTTGCCTGAGACGGTGCTGAAGGCTGGGGCATGTCAACCTGCACCGGCGCAGAAGGCAGGGGTGCCGGTGCCAGGGATTCGATGTCACGCATCACCTGGCCCGCACTGGGCACTTGTGCCCACGCCGAGGGCACGCCAGAGAGCGCCAGCGCGACACCGACGGCGAGCAAAGGCCTCGTCGCGAAACCGTTAATCATGGTGAACCGGCGCCCGTGCATCGATCATTTCTCCCCTGTCTGCAACAAATTGGTAATGGATAAAAGTGGGTGTCGCCGACGCCCCTGTAAGGGGGAAATCCGCGCAGGTAAATGGCGCAATCGTGGCGCTGCGCTGAATCTCGTCAGCGGCTCCCGGCTCCAGTCGCTGCGCAGTGAGCGAGACAAAAAACGGTGCCTTATTGCAGGCCTCAAGGGCCTTGCGGTGTGCACGCCAGGTCAACTGTCGGCCCGCCTCTTCCGCGCTCCCCGCCAGCCCCGCCGGCCTGAACAGCAGCTTCATGCGCAACCGATACGAAAGCCGCAGCAGATGTGTACTGCGTGGCGGCAGCGGTGGCACTTCAAGGAAGTTCAGCCAAAACAGCGACTCGCGGTCGGTGGGCAGCGCTTCGCCGGTGTAGCGGACTTCAAGCGCACTGCGCTGCCCAGGGTCCAAGCGCAACAACGGACGGCTGACTACGAACGGCACGGACAGGCCTGAGGGGTCTTGATTGATCTGGCCACGGTCCAACCAGCTCTGGGCCAGGATCGGCGCTTCGCCGCCATTACTGATTCGTACCGTCAGCGCACGTGCATCGGCTGCGTAGACGAAGCGAGTTCCCGTCACCGTCAACGCTGCCTGGCTGCTACTGGCATGCGCGCAAATCAGCAGGCACACGGCATAAAGCGACCTCACAACCCGCGCTCCTTACCTGCAGGCCGGGCGTCTATGTCGTGACACACCAGATTGAGCAACTCGAACGCGCTGCCTTCGCGGGCGTGGCGCTCGGGCAACGCATAATCCACTTGGCATTGCTGGTCGGCATCGCTGCCCCACTCCACGCGAATCGAGCCACGATCCTTGTCACTGCGTACCACCAGCCGGCTGCCCTGCCCCACCGCACCAATCACTTGGCCGCTCTGCACATCAATGGCTGAGGCAGCAAACGGTAGGCGTTGGCCATTGCTGCGTCGGCTGTCGATCAACAGCGGGCGGGATCTACGCGTCGGAAAATCCAGCATCACCACGGCGCCTGCGCGAGGCGCAACGCTGCGTGAGCTGACCTGAAGCTCCACATCATTGGGTACGCCTTGCGGGTCGACATCAACCTGGTTGAGCTGATAAGGGCTCAGGCTGGTGATGATCGCGTAGCCGTCCTTGCCAATGCTCGACCCTGCGTAGCCAACCCTGGCGCCTTCGGCGTCGCGTGCCTTGACCACACCCACCGTTTCGCCAAGTGTTTGCGCAAGCGTCACACCGCCCGGGTGCAGGACCACGGCGCCCGATGCACTGAGTGACTGCTGGTGATAATCCGGCCCCTGGGAAAGGCTTGCACCGAACGCGCCTTGGGGCAGGCGGTAGTTGACGCTGGCATTGCTGGAGGCGCCCCGCTGCCTGTCCGCATGGGCGACCGAAACGGCATAAGAAGCATCACCGCGTTCATTGAAGGCACCGGATATACCGGTAGACATTTGCCGGCCTGAGCGACGGTCATGGCTGGCATAACTGTTGATCACCGCACCGCCATGCCCATCGCGGCCCAAGGGAATCGACAGCGTGAAGGTGAGCTGCGTGTCGTCTTGATCCCTTGCATGTCGCAGCCCACCTGGCGATGCGCTATGACTACGCTGGGCCGCGATCGAGTAGAAATTACCGCGCCACTGATTGCTGTAGCCCATGGAGAAACTGAGGGTCCGACCCGCTTGCTGCCAGTACTCGCTTGAGGAAGTGTTGAGATATACGTTGCCTCCATCGGTGCCCAGCCCCTGGCTGATATTGGCGTCGAACCGAGCGCGTACGCGGGCGAAGTCGGTGGCGCGCCCGGACTCGTTGCGCATCCGATCCTGAAGCGCTACCGCATCGTGAAGCCCCAAGTACCCGGACGTTGAATAGCGATAGGCGAGTAACGAGAAATTCGTGCGGCTATTGGGCAGGTTCTTGCTGTACGACAGGCGCAAACTGGAACCCTGCTGGGTCTGCCCTGCGGGGAGTTCGGTGCTGGCTGCAGTGAGGTCGGCGGCGAAACCGCCGAACCGTGTATTAAGCGCCATGCCTGCCAGGCCGGATACATAGCCGGGGGTCAGTGCGGTGCCGCCATAACCGGTCAGGTTGTTGTCCAGGCCGCGTTGCAGGGTGCCTTGCAAGACAAGCGGAGGTCGGCCGTGCAAACCGGGATCCACCAACTGACCGGCCACCAGGCTGTAGCGCGTTGAGCCTGGGCGGAGTAATTGCACCGTCGTAGCAAATGGCACGACGAACCCGTGTTCGCGACCATCGGCTTCGGTGACTGTTACCCGCAGGTCGCCACCAAAACTCGCTGCTTGCAAGTCGGCGATTTCAAAGGAGCCGGGCGCTACAGTTGTTTCGTAGACCAGGTACCCACGCTGATAGATCGAAACCTTGGCATTGGAGGTCGCGGTGCCACGTACCACTGGGGCGTAGTAGCGCTGCGTATCAGGCAACATGCGGTCGTCGCTTTCGAGCTGGACGCCGCGAAACGACACCGCATCGAACAACTCACCACTGGTAGTGCTCTCGCCGAACAGCAACTGCGACTTCCAGCCCGTGAGGTCGACCTGACCATAGGCGTAACCGCGCTGGTAACGCCCACCCAATGTGGGCGACCAGGTCAGGCTGGCGTTATGCCGCAGCCTGATACCCCCCAGGTTCAGGCCCATGTTCAACCCTGAATAAGCATGCGTGTCTCGGCGCCCTTGGCTCTGAGCGCTGAACAGGTTGGCGTCGTAGTTCAGCAAGCCGGCTGTTACGCCACTGTCCCAACTGGACGGGTCGACATAGGTGCTGGTGGCGGGCCGTTGCAGGTAGTACTGCGCAACGGTGATGCGCAGTTTCTGTTCGGGCAGGTCAACACTGATGGCAGCGCCCGGCACGAAACGCTCAAGCTTGTCGCAGGTCAGTCCTTGCGGGACGACCGCGCTCTGTTGATCGCTGCCACGTCCTCTGCGACTACGCTCAAGGTCTATGCCAACACGCATGAGTAGTTCGGCGCTATAGCATGGTTGTGCATCCGCAAGCCCGGCGACTGCCCGTAACTCGACCTCCTGGATCGCACGCCATTGGCCGTTGATCAGGATATCCAAGCGATAAGTCCCAGGAACATTGCGGTCCGGCTGTTCAAAACGGGTGGTATCAATGGCCATGCCGGACGCTCCTTGCATTAACATCTGTGAATCGAAAATGATCGGTTCATCAAGCTGGCTGGGCGTGACAGGCGTTGCCGTTGGCACATCCTGAGCCCATGCCTGAAGTTGCCCTCCCAACAGGACGGCAATGAATAAAAACAGTGCCCAAGGACGACTTTCATTCGCCCATGGCATAGCCAGACCACCGAATGCTCTCGGTCGAAATCGAACAGGTAAAAACATAGTCAGTCCCATGCCACGGCTGTGTGCCGGAACCGGAAAGAAGCGCGAGGCCTGTGGCGTTATTTGCCTACGGGCTGCTCGAACATCCGCCTTGCGCCATAGTCATTGATGGCTTCGTAACGCACTTTTGGCCGACTAGCGTGGCAGTTAAAGCGGATTGAGGTTGTGAGCACTGTCTTGCCGAACGGTGCCACCATCCCGGTTTTGACGGGAAACGCCTGGCCATCGCAGTCAACTTCGACATGGCCGAAGGACACGTAATACGGCGTCGGATTCGCCACCTCCAGGTTCGTCGCACCCGTGCTTTTGGGCGTCGCTACAACCGTCCATTTGAGCTGCTCGGGAGCAGCGTCTACGCCCGATGCAAGCGCGGTCGGGCGGTAAAGCAGCTTGAGTCGCGTCCTGAAGGCAAACTGCAACACCGCATCATCCGAAGCCCTGCGCGGCGGAGTTTCCAGCACATTGAGCCAGAACAGCGATTCGCGGTCGGTGACAGCAATGGATTGGGTTCGACTGATCCTCAACACCGCGCCACCACTGGGGTCAATCCGGCTGACCGCAGGCGCGACAACAAAGGGAACCTGAACATCCTCAGGGGCCATTTCTGCATGTCCATCATCCACCCAGCTTTGCACCAGTACTGGCTCACTACTGGTATTTGCCAACCTGACCGTCACGTCATCCACACCGGCAGGGAAAATGACTCGAGTGCCTTGCACCACAATGGCTGCCTGGGACGCTTGCACAAACAGCCCGAGGAACACAGCGCCGATGGCGAGAGAATACGTACGCGCTATCGGCGCCATGAACCACCTCCTGCATCGTCAGCGGTTATTGATAGGCCAGCGTGTAGCGTACGAACGAAATGCCAGAACCCGGAGTGACAGCAGGCGCGGTCGATACGTAAGACGCTTTGTAGGACAAGGTCGCAGTATTGCCTTTGACCACTGCCACCTGAGGCGTTGTTTCTCTTTGGCCCAGCTGGATTTTCTTGCCATTGGCCGTATCGTTGAATACTTGAATCTGCACGCCTGTTGCAGGTGCACTGCCAATCAGCTTGAGATTACCGGTGACCGAATCGATGTTCTCAACTTGATCGAAATCGATCGAAACCTTGGCGTCGTTAGTGCATTGCGCACCCGACAATTGCAGCTTGAACGGCACAAACGGTGACGCGTTGCCAATCGCGGCAAATGTACCTGGCGCGATCCGGCCAAGTTCCACATTGGTCACGTTGCCGTCGCCTGGCCCCTGGCCGTTAATGTCACAGGTCACATCTGTGATGCTGCCCGAGAAGTTTACAATCCCATCCGCCGCATAGGCCAGCGAAGGCGCAACCAATGCGCAAAGAAAACTAGATGCAATCAGTTTATTCAAAGAAACACTTTTCATACCATATCCTTATTAATTAAGTTTGCCACCGCTCAACTAGCAGACACCCCATTAAGGCGCAACTATCTCGACATGCACCTTCCAATATAACTACCAGAAGACCGAAACGACGATACAGGACTTTCTTGCGGTTTATTTATAGATCTTTCCTACAATGGCTAAAGACATTTCGCACTGACGATAATTTTTTTGCCAGCACCTCCAAAACCATATTTAACTAAGTGCTGCCCTCATCGAATGAGGCCGGCCTTACTTGCGATGGGCTTGCCCCCCTATAGCATCGGGCACGTTACTCGGAAAAGGACTTTACGGATGAGCACCATTGTTGTCGCAGACCGCCATGCGTTGATGCGTTATTCGATCAAGAGACTACTGGAACAGAGTGGCCACACTGTCGTCGCCGAAACTGAAAATGGGCAGGAAGCTCTGCACATGGTGTACAGGCTTGAGCCGCACATGCTCATCCTGGAACTCGACCTGCTAAAAATACACGGGTTGGACGTGATCTCTTTACTGACCTTGGGTAATTGCTCAAGCAAAATACTCGCATTCACTGCCTATGATGCCGAGAATTATTTAATCCGCTGTTTGAAAGCCGGCGCCTCCGGCTTTGTCTCAAAAACTGCTGAACTGAGTGAAATACAATGTGCTATCAAAGACTTGCTAAGAGGCAAGAGTCACTTCCCATATATCACACAAAAAATGCAACAGGCCATTAATCACAACTACTCATCGCACTCAACAAAGCCAGTAATGCTGACAAGGCGCGAAACCGATATCCTGGCACTTTTGGCAAAGGGAATGAACAATCAGGAGATAGCTAAGCTTTTAATGATCAGCCATAAGACTGCGAGCGCTTACAAACTCAGACTATTATATAAGTTCAATACTTCCAATCTGCTTGGTATGATTGACGCGGCGCGCAGAGGCGGCCATATCGCGAAGACTTTAACGATACTCTAACAGCGAATCCATGATCAGTATTTATCAATTTTAAACCGCGCATCTGCAATTTGGATCCGCAGCTCATTTCACGATGTGCAAATAATAGCTCCAAGCGATTACTGATGTGAAGGCCGTACCGGCCAACGCGTTTTCAAGTGTTGCCGCAATTAAAATCTCGCAAAACAAAGAAAAACGCCAAAGTGCCTATTTTTTACATCGCAGAAAAGACAAAGCCACTCGTTACTGTGGCTTTTGCTTTAATTTTTTTAGAAGAAAACGGGAAGTGCATCGGGCGTCTTTACCCTGACTGTATATAGATTTATATCTTATTGCGCTTACGCAAGAATAAACCGAGAACGTATTCGTTTTTTCGCATTTTCAAATATCAAAAGACGTGCGGTGGATGACCAAACGTAAACACAGCCATAGTGCCCTCCGTACGCAACGTAAGAGAATTTCGCTGTTCAGGCGATTTAAGGCTAGCGCTCGCATACTTTATCGGGTGACCTTCAACATGCGTGAGCCTGATACCGAGGGTCAATGAACATCGACCATCAAGACACGAAGCAACCACGTTCCACACGCCTGCACTCACCATCATCAACCGGATAACAGTTGCCGGGATCGAGAAAGGCCAGGTGTTCCAGCGGATTGATCGTATCCGTCCAGCCAAAACACCTTCTTGATTCCATCGTGCAAAGCGCTGCTGTCAGCACCTCGGTGCTTGAGGCGGCCGACAATCCCTAGGAGTCTTCTACAGATAAGCCAGAGGCCCCCATGAACATAAATCTGTGAACATCAGGCTCCACAACTCGTAGAAAAACTCAGGCATTGATTGATGTAAGGATCGCCCATGAACAAATGACATCGCCCACTTGTTAAATTTGATATTGTGAAGGAACCCTGTCACTGACGACTATCCTGTCCTTCTTCTCGGTTACCTTGAATCGCCCCGGATTCTCTAGACACCTTGCAAGCTCATTGCGTAACGCTTTTCAAACCCTACCGGCGACATCTGATTGTTGAAACCATGGCGGCGTTTTACGTTGTAGAACATCTCGCTGCCTTGGTCGGAATGAACCATCACCTCTTGCTTCGGCTTACGCCTCCAAACCGCCATCAACAACGCATCAATGGCCAAATCACTGGTCATCTGCGACTTCATTGACCAGCCAACGACCTGCCGAGAAAACAGATCCAGTACCACCGCCAAATACAACCAGCCTTCATACGTACGAATGTACGTGATGTCGGTTACCCAAACCTTGTTGGGTTCCACAACATCGAAGTGGCGCTTCAGCAAATTGGGTGAGACGACCGCTGGCTTACCGCCGTACTTTCCAGGGCGGCGTGGATAATCTGTCTGAGAACGCAGACCTTCGAGACGCATTAGCCTCGCCACACGATGACGACCACAATCCTCACCGACCTCGCGCAGATCGTCGTGGATTTTGCGATAGCCATAAACGCCGCCGCTCTCCAGCCAGGAATGCTTGATCAAACCCAGCAGTCGCTGGTCGCCTTTGGCGCGTACAGATTGCGGCTCAGACAGCCAGGCGTAATAACCGCTGGGATGGACTTTCAGCGTCAGGCAAAGCCGTCGAATCGAATAGTCGCCTGCGCGCTGCTTGATAAAGGCGTACTTCAGCCGCACTCCTTGGCTATGCGGTTAAAGACAGGGTTCCACTTCGTGGTCTAACCCCTGCCCATTCACGCCTTAATCGATTTAGGTATCGCGATACGGCTACTGGTCTTAATTTCGCGTAAAGCCAGACTGGACTGGATGGACGCAATACCCACCTGACGCCTGAGCACCTGTTCGATAAAGTCACTGTAGCTATCAAGGTCCTCTGCCAACACTTGCAGCACGTAATCGGCATCCCCGGTGATCTTGTGACAAGACAACACTTCAGGCAGTTGAGCAATCACCGCCTCAAAAGCATCGGGAGCATGGTCGGCGTGGGTGGAAAAACGGATGTGCACGAACGCCATGATATCCAGCCCCAGCATTCGTCGATCAAGGTTCGCCTGGTAGCCTTTAATCACGCCCGCCTCCTCCATTCTCTTACGCCGCCTCCAACAAGGTGTCAGGCTTAACGACAAGCGCTCACTGAGCTCGGAGTTGGAAATACTCGCATCCTCCTGCAGCAACGCGAGAATCGCCAGGTCGGTGTCATCGAGACTGATGCGCTTGGATGTTTTTTTCTGCATTACGTCATTCCTGAGTAAAAACGCCCGAATAATCCAGTAAACCACGAAAACAAAGCAAAGAAAGCGCGTCAGAGCCGGAACAGAATATTTGCACTGGCCCACATCAACGGATGCGCACAATGTTTACAGTTTTCAGTGATTCCCACCGTTTGCACCACGGCACCGAATTGAAAGACGGCGTGCTCAAGCCGTCCTTCGAACAGCCCAGTCGGGCCGATACCGTCCACAATCGGGTCAAACAGGTAGGGCTTGGCCAGATCATCGAACCGCAAGCATTTGATCGGTCGTGCTATGTCAACGCGCACAGCGAGCGCTACGTAACTTTTCTGGAATCTGCCTGGTCTGAATGGTGCGCAACCGGGCGCACCCACGATGCCTTGCCGCTGGTATGGCCAGTGCGTGATCTGGCCAACGAGCAAGTTCCGACTTTCATCGACGGCAAGCTGGGTTTCTACGCCATGGACGCGGGCTCACCCATTACCGCCACCACATGGCAGGCGGTAAAAACCAGTGCCGATATCGCGCTGACAGGACTGGCGCTGATCGATGAAGGTCACGACAGTGCCTTTGCCCTATGCCGCCCGCCCGGCCATCACGCAGCACGTGAATACATGGGCGGCTATTGCTATCTGAACAACGCAGCCATTGCCGCACAGCAGGCTATTACCCGAGGCGCCAAGCGTGTCGCGGTATTGGATGTCGACTTTCATCATGGCAACGGTACCCAGAATATTTTCTACGGGCGCAGTGACGTCATGTTTGTCTCGCTGCACGGCGAACCGACGGTGTCCTACCCGTACTACTCAGGCTACAGCCACGAAGTCGGCGCTGGTCACGGCGAAGGTTACAACCTGAACTATCCGCTGCCGAAGAACACCTCTTGGGAAAGCTACCGCAACGCCTTGCTCCACGCCTGCAAGAAACTCCAACAATTTGCCCCTGAAGTGCTGGTTATTTCACTGGGCGTCGACACCTTCAAGGACGACCCCATCAGCCACTTTTTGCTTGAAAGCGAAGACTTCATCGGCATCGGCGAGCTGATAGCCGGCGTGGGCTGCCCTGCCCTGTTTGTGATGGAAGGCGGGTACATGGTTGATGAAATCGGGATCAATGCCGTCAATGTGCTGCATGGTTACGAGAGCAAACGCGCCTGAATCGCAGCCTTTCGACTGTTGAATCGGAGAACAAAAACATGACTCTTTTTATTGGCCGTGCACCTTGTTAGCGGAGGAAAAGCCTGCCATCCGCAAACCACCACCGTCAGTAGCCGTTACATCTCAATCAAGGTCATGTGACACCCACTTTTCTACCAAAACTCAAAAACATAAAATCAAGAGGTTTTGTAATGAAATCGACTCCGTCCGAGCGGGTTGAACAGCCCGCGCTGCAGCGCACACTCAGCAATCGTCACATTCAGTTAATGGCCATGGGAGGTGCTATCGGGACAGGCCTGTTCATGGGTTCCGGGAAGATCATCGCCCTCTCCGGCACGTCGATCATCCTCATCTATATGATCATCGGACTGTTCGTCTACTTCGTCATGCGTGCCATGGGCGAAATGTTACTTTCCAACTTGAACTTCAAAACCTTCGCTGATTTTGCCGGTGCCTATCTTGGCCCACGCGCAGCATTCTTTCTCGGCTGGTCATATTGGCTAAGCTGGAGCGTTGCAGTGATAGGTGATGCAGTCGTGGTGGGTGGTTTTTTTCAGTATTGGTTCCCTGATGTACCCGCATGGATACCGGCCATTGGCATGCTGATAACACTGTTCGCCTTGAACGTGCTGACTGTCAGGCTCTTCGGTGAAGTGGAGTTCTGGTTCGCGATCATCAAAATCATTGCCGTCGTTGCCCTGATTGGCGTGAGCATCGTGCTGATTGCCAGCTCCTTTGTCTCACCCAGTGGCGTCACCGCGTCCCTGAACCACTTGCTGGATAAACAGGGCGCATTCCCCAACGGCTTGTTCGGTTTCTTTGCCGGGTTTCAGATGGCGATTTTCTCGTTTGCGGGCACCGAGCTGATCGGCACCGCAGCCGCCGAAACGCGCTCCCCCGAAAAGACCCTGCCTAAAGCCATCAACTCGATTCCGCTCAGAATCATCTTGTTTTATGTGCTGGCACTGGCCTGCATTATTGCAGTGACTTCCTGGCAACAGGTTTCGCCCAACAAGAGCCCCTTCGTCGAGCTGTTTCTGGTTGCGGGGTTCCCCGCAGCAGCCGGTATCGTCAACTTTGTGGTGCTGACATCCGCCGCCTCATCGGCCAACAGTGGCGTATTTTCATCCAGCCGGATGCTGTTCGGACTGGCTAATCAGGACAACGCTCCGGGGATTTTCCGGCGTCTGTCGAGCAATAGCGTGCCTCTGCCGAGCTTGGCGTTCACCACCTTGTTGATGCTGCTGGGCGTGTTGTTGCTGTTCATCGTTCCAGAAGTCATGACCGCGTTCACCATCGTCTCTACCGTGTCAGCAATTCTGGTGATTTTCACTTGGTCGACGATCCTCGCGTCGTACATTGCCTATTGCAAAACTCGTCCTGACCTGCATGCAAAATCGGCCTACAAGATGCCTGGCGGTGCGCCGATGGCCTGGTTCTCTTTGGCGTTTCTGGGCTTTGTTCTTTGTCTGCTGGCATTGAGACCAGATACCCGAATTGCGTTGATGGTCATGCCGGGATGGTTCCTATGGTTGGCAATTGCTTACCAGCTGACCTGTTCCAGAAAACCCAAGCCCGCTGACAGTTCGGCAAATCAATACAAACGCGAAGGATTGGTTTAAGGGCTATGGCTTACCTCTCTCGTACCTCCTGGCGTGGAACTCTAGGGGGTACGAGGGAAACCTTATTGAAGCTACTGATGTGTCGCAGCCGTTCTGTTTTTAGCCTAGCGCCCTTCATGTTGAATTCGATCAAAGGACTTTATATATCTGCGAAACCACCCGCCTCATCGCCTCCTCAATCGTCCCTTCATTGCGACACATCACCCACCCCTGCCCCACAGCCGCCCGTTCAAACGCCTCGGTACACACAACCTGCTCCTCCAGCTTATGCATCACCGTACTGCTCAACCCGCGCCGTCGTGTCGCTGCCCTCGCCCAGGATATTTGCGCAGTGGTGACAACCCCCACATGCAGATCCGGCACTTGCACCTGTCGATCAAGGTTCAGCGCAAGGATATCTTTAAACGGTATCAATCGACGAAACGCCGCATCGGAGGGGTACCAACGGTCCATCAGGATGATGCTGTCAGGTGGCTGGGCAGCCAGTACGTGCCGGGTAATCCAGCGACGGCTGTCGGCAAAGCGTTCACACACCTCAAGTTCCAGATCCCGGCTGGGATCTCTGGCGAATGTGTTAACCAGAGCCATCGTTTGCGCTCGATAGGGATCGCTCTTGCGCTCGCACAGGCGGACAACCTTTTTGTTGTCGGCCCTCAATGCTGTCGTAACGGCCTCCAACAGCGTGGTTTTGCCGGTGCCCTTGGGCCCATCCAACGAAATAAACAGCGCACGATTCATACGAGCGCTGCGTTATCGTTCAGGTTGTGCAGTTCCATGGGGCCTCTGGTCTGAGCGTTTGGGCGAATTGGCCTCCATTATGGGGAACCCTATTGCCCAATGCGAGGCTGGGCCCTTCCCGCGTCGACCGTAGAGGATCGGTCAGCCATTCAGCATTCCGGGACTTCGGCCTCGTACGTCACCGCCCAGGGCGCGATCAAGCGCTGCGGGGTCTGGCAGGTTTTGCGTTTAAACACGAAGTTTCGGCACTTTTCGGCAAACTGTTGGCGGTTTTGCACCATATCCAACTGCATCTGTACCAGCTCATGTTCGCGGCAACGTTCAACCTGCTGACTATCCAGCGTGGCTTTACGGGTGCGTGCGTACAGATACTTCTCATCGGTCAGCGCGCTTCGGGCCTGTTGAGAGAGCCACAGATCAAAGGCGTGTGGGCAGCGTGGGCCGATGTCCTGAACCATGCCGTGCTGCAAGGCCTGGACGGCACTGACGGGCAGGCACTCTTCGGTGAGCTTGTGCGCGATCTCACTGCCTACGGCTCGGGGCAGGCTGTAGGTCCAGTATTCGGAGCCATAGAGCCCCATGGTTTTGTAATGCGGGTTGAGCACTACGCCCTCACGTGCCAAGACAATATCAGCGGCCAGCGCGAGCATCACGCCGCCTGCGCCCGCACTGCCGGTCAGGCCGCTGATCACCAGTTGCCTGGCGGTTAGCAGCTCCCGGCACACATCGTCGATGGCTTGAATATTGGCCCAGGCTTCCAGCCCCGGCACTTTGGCGGCCTGGATGACATTGAGGTGTACACCATTGGAAAAGCTCCCTCGCCCGCCCTTGATCAACAACACTTGGGTGTCTCGCGCCTTGGCCCAGTGCAATGCTGCCACCAGTCGTTGGCATTGTTCGGTGCTCATGGCGCCGTTGTAGAACTCGAATGTCAGTTCGCCGACGTGACCGGCCTCCCGGTAGCGAATCGGTTGATAGGCCAGCGCATTGAAGCTTTGTTGCGCGATCGAGCTGTTCAACACCGGAATGTCAGCCAGTTGTTCAGCCAAGACATGGCGAGCCGGCAGCTTGAAGGTCTCCTCCCCTGGCTGGGCCTTGCGTTTGAGCGAGCCGATCCACAGGCTGTGATCCCCTGCTGCCACCAACACGGCGTCGTCCTGTACCGCGAGGATGTCTCCCGGGGTGCCCTGGCGTGAGTCCAAGTGCGCGTCGTACAGGTAATATTGCCCGCCCAGCAGGCTTGCCAACACCCCGGGTTGGCCGTCGGCGGCGTCGATGCTGCGCTTGATGAAGCTTGCGCAATCGAACCAACTGAAGGTGCGGTCAGCCTGGGTCATGTTCGGCTGCAACCGCCCGATAACGCTAGGTTGCGTGTAGTCGAGGGGCTCCGGGACGAAGCCATTGGCGAATTTTTCCACCACGTCGCGGATGCAGACGATCGCCGCGTCACTCACCGGGCCGTTGTACAGCTCGGATTTGCGTACATCGGCGGGCATGTCGAATTCACAGGTCGACCAGATCGGCCCGGCGTCCATTTCCTCCACGGCCTGCAGGGCCGTGACGCCCCAGCGCCGGACCTGCTGGGTGATGGCCCAGTCCAGTGCGCTGGCGCCACGGTCACCGACGATGCCGGGATGGATGATCACCACCGGGCGCTGCGGGTGGCTCCATAGCTGCTGTGGTACACGGTCCTTCAGGAATGGGCAGATCACCAGGTCGGCGCCTGACGCCTCGACGTGGCGACACACCGTAGTTTCATCGGTGAATACCACAACGCTGGGGTCGTGACCCGCCTGGCGCAAATCCAGCCAGGCCCGCTGGGTCAAACCGTTGAATGCCGAGGATAACAACAGGATCTTCAATGATCGCATGGCTGACTCTTCCTTGAGATTGGGCAACCAGAGGTGCTCCTTGAGCCGTCCCTGGCCTTTGATGGAAGCTCAAGGTTATAGAGCGTGGCAGCAGCGTTACCTGACCAGGATCAAGCTTGTGCCAGCAAATGACGATAGTTTCGAGTTGACAGCGCCCTGCAAACTTCAACAACCTGCCAACTTTCCTGCCCTGCCCCGAGGCTGCCCTTGGACTATTTCAGTGCCCTCACCGCCTTCGTCGAAGCTGCCGAAGGCAATAACTTCTCCCGCGCAGCCGAGCGTTTGGGGATCAAGGCGTCCACGGTTTCACGCTATATAAAGGATCTTGAGCAAGACCTGGGTATCGCGTTGTTCAACCGCTCCACGCGCACCTTGCACCTGACCGAAGGCGGCCAGACCTTCCTGATGCACGCCCGCAGGGTGCTGGATGAACTGGAACACGCCAAGGCGGCGACGTCTGCGTTGAACCAGCAGCCCAGGGGCTTGTTGAAGCTCAACCTGCCGCCGGCATTCGCCCGCCATCACATCCTTCCAGCCTTGAAGGACTTTTGCGCGCGCTACCCGCAAATCAGTGTGGAATTGGTATTGGATAATGCTCAGGTCAACCTGATTCATGCCGGCGTCGATCTAGCCATACGCATTGGCGCGCTGGCCGATTCGACGCTCAAGGCCCGCAAACTCTGCGATGGCCATTACCGTGTGGTGGTCAGCCCGGCTTTTGCCAGGCAGCACCCTGCACCCTCAACCCCTGCCGACCTCGCCGGTTTGCCCGCGGTGTTGGGCACGCTGCCTACGGGCGCTATCAGCTTTGACTGCGGCGACCAGGTATCACCGCTGCTGCACAACGGCTGCATTCGGATAAATGATCTCGACGCACAACTGATCGCCGCACGCCAGGGGCTGGGCTTTGCCCTTTTGCCGGATTGGTTGGTCGCCCAGAGCATCCAGGCCGGCGAGTTGCTCGTGTGGCTGCCGCAATGGCGAATACGCGATGTCGAGCGCGACTTCGCCGTGTGGTTTGTCTACCCGCCCAAGCGCATCGTGTCGTCCAAGGTCAGGTGCTTTATCGACTTTATCGTTGAGCGACTGGGCGAAACGCCTGAGTGGACATGACTCAACTGAAACGAATATCCAGGGAGCGCAGATAGGTTTGCAGCCCTGCGTCCTGAATCGGAATCAGGAACGCCTCGGTGTCCGATTCATTGAAGTGCGCGTGCCAGTACCCCGGCGGCGTGACAAATGCCAGGCCAGGCGACCAGTCCACCCGCTGCGGATTGCGGATCTGCCCGTCCGCGTCCAGCTCGGTGCCCACCAGCGAGTAACACCCCGGCGGGCAATCAATAATGAAGTCCAGCGCAATCGACTGATGCCGGTGAGGTTTCTGTACCGAGCCTGCCGGCAGGATCCCATACATGGCCCACAGCACATGGGTCACGGTGCGCGTCTGGGGGAAATTGCGGTTGCCCAGCAAAATGCTGATGCGGCTGCGGTCTTGCGCACGAGGATCGTCGGCCGCTTCACGCAGCTTGGCGTTAGCCAGTTCTGCGGGGTACAGCGTCGGTGCGAAGCGGTCTGCGCTGCGTGCCACCCCCAGGTAACGCAATAACGGTTCATCGTGCACGTAGTAAAGACGGGCATCCTGGCGGGCGCTGAAGTGTGCTGCCTGCAAGCCAGGCAAGGCCATAAAGCAACCTTTTGACCATTGAATCTCATGTTCGCCCTGAACCACGCTGCCCTCGCCGGCGATCACGTAGAACACCTGGGACGTCGCATTGGGTTGCACGGTCAGCGTGTCGCCACGGTTAAGGCGCATGAAATTCGCGCACAGCCCGGGGCCTGTCGCAGGGCCTTCGCAGCCCAAAGCGTCGCTGAGGTCCAGCGGTACCACGCGTGAAGGGCCACTGTCGTATAACGAGGCGGGAAAGCTGTGGTAGGGAATGCGCGCAATAAGGTTGGCACTGATGGGGTTGGCCGCTTTGCTGTACTCGAAGTACTCGGCGTCCATTTGGTTTATATCCGTCGGCGCAGGGTTGAATTCGTTCATCAGGCTCATCTCAGTTTTTGGCTGGAGCCCGCAGCGCTTTTAAACGCTGCGGTGTGTGAATGAACTATAGGCAGTGCGCGCAGGCGGATTAATCCCTGGTACTGCACAGCAGTTATGCGAAACGGGGAGGTGCTTGGCTCCCTGTCGGCACCGCTATCAAACCTTAAACCGTGGTATCGCCAGCCCCAGACTTTCGCGCAAAGTCGAGCCTTCATACGCCGAGCGATAAACACCGCGTTCCTGCAACAACGGAATCACCTCCCGGGTGAATCGATCGAACTGCCCGGGGTGGCCGATGTAGATATTGAACCCGTCCACAGCCCGCGCCTGGAGCCAGGCGGCCATTTTCTGCGCCACCGTATCGGCGCTACCCACGAAGGCGCCAGGACGCAGTTGCCGACCAAACTCAATGGCCTGGCGCAAGGTGAAACCCTTCTCCCGCGCCTGATCGGCGATGCGTTTGGCATTGGTGAAAAAACTGCTGCGCGCCGCTTCCAGGCTCTCTTGCGGGAATGGCGCATCCAGGTCGTACTGGCTGAAATCATGCCAGCCGAAATTACGCCCGAACTCCTTGAGCGCCAGTTCAAAACTATGGTCGAGTTGATGGTAGTGCTGCTCGATTTCCCGGGCCTGTGCATCAGTGTCACCCACATAGACTTCCGCACCGGGCATGATCAATAACTGCTCCGGATCGCGCCCTCTTTGTGCCGCCCTGCCCTTGATATCCCGGTAAAACGCCTGGCCCTGCTCGATGCTGGCCGCATGGGTGAAGATCACGTCCGCCGTGGCTGCGCCCAGATCGCGGCCTGGCTCGGAATCTCCGGCCTGAAAGATCACCGGTTGGCCCTGGGGTGAGCGTTGGATATTCAGCGGGCCGACCACGCGAAAATGTTCGCCCTGGTGGTTCAGGCTGTGCAGCTTGCTGGGGTCGAGAAACTGGCCGGTAGCGCGGTCGCGCACGAACGCATCGTCTTCGTAAGAGTTCCACAACCCCTGCACCACCTGGACGTGTTCGGCGGCGCGGCCATAGCGGGTGGCGTAGTCATAATGTTCATCGCGGCTGTAATTGCCTGCGGTGCCAGCATCACCGCTGGTGACCACGTTCCAGCCGGCGCGGCCTTTGCTGATCAAATCCAGGGACGCCAGGCGCCGCGCCACGTTATACGGCGAGTTGTAGGAGGTGGTCAGCGTGCCAACCAGGCCGATATGCCGGGTACTCACCGCCAGCGCCGATAACAGTGTCAGCGGCTCCAGGCGATTGAGGTAATGGGACGGCGAGCCGGGGGTGATAAATTGGCTGTCGACGATAAACATCAAGTCGAACAGCGCCGCCTCGGCCTGGCGCGCAATCTCGATGTACCAGTCGACGTTGACGCTGGCATCGGCCGGCAGTTGCGGGTCGAGCCACAGGTTATGCCGGCCCGGGCCACCGCTGCCCATGGTCAGGGCGCCCAGTTTGAGCTGTCTTTTAGTCATGACGAGACCCCCTTCAGGGCTGGCGGGTGGCGACGGCGGGCTGCAAGGACGCCGCGAAGGACGGGTCAAACAGTTGGGCGGCCGGGTAAGCCTTGATCAGGCCCTGGCTGGCGAAAAAGTCCACGGTCTTTTGCGCCTCCACAGGCACCTGGGCGGTCAGTGGCTCGACGGTGGTGCGCGCCCGAGCAAACCACACACGGGCGATATCGGCGTCAGCACGGGTGCGCTTGGCCCAGGCATCGGCATAGGCATCGGCGTTGGCCGGGTTTTGGCGAGCCCAGTCACGGGCTTTTTTCAGCCGCTGGAGAAAGTCGCTGATAGGCTCACGCTTGGCCTCTACCGCATTGGCGTTGGCGGCAATGAAGCTCTGCGCCGGGATCAACCCCTCGGCGGTCGCCAGCACTCGCGCACCCTGGCGTTCCTGTTGCGTGACATACGGCTCCCAGGTGGCGATGACGTCAACCGCGCCGCCCTCCAGCGCATGGGACGCATCCAGCGCGCTGAGGTAGCGCAACTCCAGAGAGTCCCGTGCAACCCCGGCTTTATCCAATGCAGTCAGCAGCAGTTGCTGGCTCCAGGAGCCCTTCCAGATGGCCGCGCGCTTGCCCGCAAGATCGGCCAGGCTGTGGATCGACGAATCCTTTCTCACCAGGATCGCCACGCCCGCAAGATTCTGGCGGCTGACGGCAATCACCTTGATCGGTGCGCCCAATGCGCCCAGGAACAATACTGGCGCATCGCCCAGCAGGCCGATATCCAGGCTGCCGACGTTGAGCGCTTCGGCCACCGGTGACCCGGCGGTGAATTGCTTCCATTCCAGGGTATAGGGCAGATCATCCAGCACCCCCGCCGCTTCCATCACCGCTTGGGCGTTATAGCTCTGGTCACCCACGACCAGGGTTTGTGCCTGTGCCGTCAGGCTTAGCAAGGTAGCGGCCAACCCGGCCGCCAGTGTTGTCAGGTAACGCACGCTCGTCTCCAGATGCCGTGTTGGGCAGTCAAGTCGATCCGCGCGTGCGGTCTCGGCAATGTTCGTAAGGATCAATACGATGCGGTTCTAAGAGGCGCGTGTAAAATACCTATAACGCATAACGTAATGCGCAAATAATGCGCGCACCGCATCAGGCTATCGAGGCAGCTCGACCCGCGCCACCAAGCCTGAGCCACGCAGACGGTTGCTTAGCGTCAGTTCGCCGCCCTGCTCGCGCACAATGGCGCGTGCTGCTGAAAGCCCGAGACCCACGCCACCGGTATTACGATTGCGCGAGGTTTCGAGGCGAAAGAATGGATCGAATACGCGCTCAAGGTCAGCCTCGGGAATCCCCGGCCCCTGGTCATGAACCTCAATGCAGATGCGCTGACCGTCCCCACTCAGAGAGATGCCAGGGTGACGCGCATATTTGGCGGCGTTCTCCAGCAGGTTGACGATCACCCGCTTAAGTCCCAGTGGGCGTCCGTGATAGACCAGGTGGGACGGCCCAATGAAATCCACCGCAAAATGCTGGTCGCGATAGTCATCGATGATGGTTTGCAGCAGCTCCGACAGATCGAATGCAGTGCGTTGCTCCAGCACCGTATCGTCGCGAAAGAACGCCAGCGCAGCGTTGATCATCGACTGCATTTCCTCGACATCGCGAATCAGTTTGTGCTGATGGTCCAGATCCTCCATGAACTCGCAACGCAGGCGAATCCGCGTCAAAGGCGCGCGCAAGTCGTGGGAAATCGCCGCGAGCATATGGGTGCGTTCGCCGATGAAATGCTGGATCTGCGCCTGCATGGTGTTGAAGGCGATGATGGCCTGGCGTATTTCGTGGGGGCCTTCGCTGTCGATGGGCGGAGCGCGCAAATCACCACCAAAACGCCTGGCGGCACTGGCGAAACGCTGCAACGGTTTAGCCAATTGCCGGGTCGCGAGCCAGGCCACCAACAAGGTCGCGATCAACCCCAGGGTGATGATCACCGCGATGCGCGTGGGTGCGCTCAGCCCCCACGTGCGTTCAGGCGGGACGAATGACAGCCAGCTGCCATCGAGCAACTGCACGAGCGCAACATAGTGCGCTTCGGGGCTGCCACGCGGCCAATCGTTGGGGCTGAACACCTTAATTTGTCGCCCAGTGCCAAACAGTGCTTGTATCCCCGGGACTTCGCCCGTTTGAAGCGCCGTGTTGCCGTCGGGAAGGCCGAAATCCGCAGGGTCGTTATGCCAGGCCACATGCAGGCGGGCATCGCTGGCCGCTGCCGCCAGTTGCGAACGCAGCGTTGCAGGCGCGGCTTCGATGACTTTGGTGGTGGCGGCCATCTGCTCCAGCAACCCCGTGCGCTCGATCGGCGGGCGCGCCCAGACCCCGGCAACCTGGACGAACAAGGCATTAAGCGCCAGCGAAGCGAGCATTGCGGCGAGAATGGTCAGGGCGATGCGCCGGTTCAGGGTGTCGCGACGCAACAGGTCGCGGATCATGACCGGGTGACCGGGGCGGTGAACAGATAGCCGCCATTGCGTACCGTGCGGATCAGGTCCGGGCGTTTGCAATCGGGCTCGATCTTGCGCCGCAGTCGGCTGACCTGCACGTCGATGCTGCGGTCGAAGGCGTCGTGGTCCCGGCCGTGGGTCAGGTCGATCAATTGGTCGCGGGTGAGGATGCGCTGAGGATGCTCAAGAAACACCACCAGCAAGTCGAATTCGCCACCGGACAGCGGAATCATCACGCCCTCGGGAGAGCGCAGCTCGCGGCAGGTAATATCCAGATGCCAACCGGAGAACGCGATGATTGGCCGGGAATGCTCACTGCCAGCGCCGACGGGCTGCCCCGCCCGCCGTTGCACCGCACGCAGACGGGCCAGCAATTCGCGGGGGGCAAACGGTTTGGTCAGATAGTCGTCGGCGCCCAGCTCCAGGCCGACGATGCGATCACTGAGCTCGCCCATGGCCGTGAGCATGATGATTGGAATGCCCATCTGCGCCCGGACTTTCTGGCACAGGCTAAGGCCGCCTTCACCGGGCAGCATGAGGTCAAGGATAATGGTGTCTGGCCGCTGCCGGGCGATGGCTGCCCACATGGCCTCTCCGTCGGCAGCCACGTCGACTTCATAGGCGTGCTGCACGAAGAACTTCTTCAGCAATGCCCGAATTTCTCCGTCGTCGTCGACGATCAGCAGTCTGCTCACGTTCCCAGGTCCCCTGGCAAAAAAGGAAAACATCTAAAACCATTCCGGCGCCGGGGTCATTTATTTCAATCGAGCAACATTCCTTCGCCACGGACACAACCCGGACATCTTCGGGAAAAACCCGTCGGGCATCCTGCACGCCTTCCATTCAAGGAGACGTTCATGAAGGTTTCTAGCAGCAGGTATACCGAGCAGGCACAGGACACCGGGCGGCCATTGGTGCTGAGCCAGCGCACATCGTCCCCCGCACAGGACAGCCCCATGCTGTTCCAGGAATCCTGCCTGGGCCTGACGGCGGACCAGGACCGCATCGTATTGCGCCGCTACTTCGAACATTACAGCCCCGACGCCGGGCGCTGGGTCGAGTATGCCCACTCCATCCCCATCGCCGAGCTTGTCCATTGGATCATGACCCATGGGCAGTTGCACATCGAATGCTCTCATGACAACCCGAACGAACAGGCAGCCCACTGATGACCTGCAAACGTTCACTGCCGTTATTGATGGCGGCCACCTTGAGCCTGGCGGCCTGCAGCAGCAACCGTATCGAGCCCGAAGACGCGGGTTTTCTTCACGATTACAGCCTGCTTAAAGAGCACCAGAGTGCTTCGGGCCAGACCGTGCTGAGTTGGGTCAGTCCGGCCTTGAAGCGTGGCCGATACAAGCAGGTGTACCTGGCGCCCAGCCAGTTTTTCCCGGCCGTTGAACCCAGCGCCCAGATACCGCAAAGCACCCTCTTCCACGTCACCGGATATTACGACTTGGTACTGCGGTCGGAGCTTGGCAAACACATGTATCTGGCCGCAAAGCCCGGGCCCGACACGCTTACGGTACGCCCCGCCATTACCCGGATCGCCACCAGCCCCCAAGGCTTGCGCCTGTATGAATGGCTGCCGATCACCCTGGTCGCAGCGGGCGTGAGCACCGCCGCCGGCATCCGCGACCAGGACAGCGAGATCGCCACGCAACTGTCCCTCGAAGACGGCTCGACCGGCGATGTGGTGGCAGCCATCGTGAGCGAGGGCATCGGCATTCCCCTGGATAACGACAAGCAAGTGATGACCGCCGACAACGTAAAAGAAGTACTCGACGGCTGGGCCCGCGACCTGGGCCAGTCATACAGCGCCGTCGCTCAATAGCACGGCCCCGCTCAAACGTCATAATCCCCTGCCCGTCTGCGTGGTAATCTCCCGGCACCACGAATAGACATTGATCGTCACTTGACGATGACCAAAGCCAGGAAAGAACATGCCCAAGATTTCTCACTCAGCGCTACGCCGTAACTTCCGTGACCTGCTGGCAACGCCCATCTGCGTTGAAACCGCCTCCGTATTCGACCCCATGTCTGCCCGCATCGCGGCCGACCTGGGTTTTGAAGTCGGGATCCTGGGCGGTTCAGTCGCCTCCCTGCAGGTGCTGGCGGCCCCCGATTTTGCGTTGATTACCCTGAGTGAGTTCGTTGAGCAAGCCACCCGCATTGGCCGCGTCGCCCAGTTACCCTTCATTGCCGACGCCGACCACGGCTACGGTAATGCGCTGAACGTGATGCGTACCGTCGAAGAACTGGAACGCGCCGGTGTCGCCGCGCTGACCATTGAAGACACCCTGCTGCCGGCGCAATTCGGGCGCAAGTCCACCGATTTGATCTCGGTAGAAGAAGGCATCGGCAAGGTCAAGGCAGCCATTGAGGCGCGCGTCGACCCCGCATTGTCGATCATTGCCCGCACCAACGCCGGCGTGTTGCCCACCGCCGATGTTATCGCCCGCACCAAAGCCTACGAAAAGGCCGGCGCCGATGGTATCTGCATGGTTGGCGTCAAAGACTTCGAGCACCTGGAGCAAATCGCCGAGAACCTCAGCGTGCCGTTGATGCTGGTGACCTACGGCAACCCGCAACTGCATGACAGCGAGCGCCTGGCCAGCCTGGGCGTGCGCATCGTCGTAGCCGGGCATGGCGCCTACTTCGCCGCGATCAAGGCCACCTACGACAGCCTGCGTGCGCAACGCCAGCTTACCCATAGCACGTCCAATCTCAGCGCCACGGAGCTGACCCACACCTACACGTTGCCGGAGAGCTATGTGGCGTGGGCTGAAGAGTTCATGGACGTTAAAGAGTAATTGCCGTGCCGGTGCTGATGCGTCTTGTCAGCACCGGACTCATCCAGCCGCCAGGCTCACCGCGGTAAAAACTGTGATGGCGCAAAACGGTTGTTTTACGTCATCACAATGAATCCCAGGTACTCGCTGATGTTCTGCATTTCGAAGTATTTTTGCTGAGCATTGAGTACAGGGGCAGGACCATGCAGAAACAGCCTTACGTGCTGACCTTTGGCCAATTGATTGGCTACTGGATCACTGCGCTTCATTTTTACCCTGATCGGCACTGGTTTGTTTTGTGTATCGAACTTGAGCCAGGTTACGACTAAAACTACGTTATCCAGCAGTGACACCGTCGCCTGAGCATGGGTGATGAGTCGATCACATCCCAGGGACGCAATGTTCTTTTGAGCGGCAGTAAGCTGCGCAAACGCATCGAAATAGGTCAGTTGCTGGCCCGCGATAGATAGCGATGTTCGCTGACGGACGTTTACGGTCATAGCAGACCATGCTTCAACAACTTCAGCCAACGTGCCTGGGTGTATAACCGCAGACGTCGACGCTTGGAGCGACGAGGCCAGAGCTTGCATCTCGGTAACCGTTGGTTTGGCGTTTTTGCGCCGCGTGGAGAGTTTGCCCAAGTGACTTGGGATAAGCGGCGGCGCGATATAGGCCGGTCGCGGGGCTGACACTCCTGGAAACGCAGACGCATGAGACGGGGCTTTTTCGTTCACACAGCGCGGTTTGTGAGAGTTCAGCGCCCTGAAATAGAAGTTGCCCAGAATTGAAATGGCCGCAACGACCTCCTCAAGGCAACAAGGGCAAAAATAAAACAGGTCCTTGGGGGCCGCGTGCGCAAAACTGGCCGACACGTTAGCGTCCATGTCCCAGCACGCTGCCGTCGTCATTAACTTAACTACCATTCCAATATCCCTATCGTTCGTTCACTGACATGCTGGCGCAAGCTTACCTGTTAGAGGGGGTAGCAACTACAGACGCAGGCGCCGTGACCTTCGAGCGGGCAGTGTTTAAACTGTTCGCCAACCTTCGATCCGCACTGCACATGAGACCTACATGGCCAACCACGATCTTTCTTTCACTCCCGACCCAGATGCCGACTCCATCTCCTCCGATGTCATCGGCTTCAACGGCATTCTGGTCTCGACCCAAATCCCGACCCACGCCGACGGCAGCCTGGAGCTGGGCGATATCACCCTGCAAAGCGAATGCACCCTGCAAGCGCTCAAAGTCGCGCTGGAAAAAGCCGGCAGTTCCATGGACCGGGTGATGCACCTGACCATCTACCTCACCGATATGGCCGACCGCGCTGCGTTCAATGAAGTCTACAAGCGCTTTTTTGCCAAGCCATGGCCGGTGCGGGCTGCGGTGGGTGTTGCTGCATTGGCGGTGGACGGAATGCGTGTTGAAGTAACAGCGATGGCTGCCAAAGCCTGATATCTATGACGCTACAGCAAATGTGGGAGGGGGCTTGCTCCCGATAGCGGTGGGTCAGAACAGTTTTAATTACTGACACACCCTCATCGGGAGCAAGCCCCCTCCCACACAGGGCCCTGGGCCCGACAGCCCTGCGGTAGATGCCGGCCGGGCATTTCACGGCTACAATGCGCGCCTCGACCGTGACAAGCCTGACTAAAAAAACTATGTCCTTGCCCAAGCATCACCTTGAATTGCTCAGCCCTGCCCGCGATGTCGCCATTGCGCGCGAGGCCATTCTGCATGGCGCCGACGCCATTTATATCGGCGGGCCGAGCTTCGGCGCTCGCCATAATGCGTGTAACGAGGTGAGCGATATCGCTCAACTGGTGGAATTCGCCCGTCGATACCACGCCCGCGTCTTCACCACCATCAACACCATCTTGCATGACAACGAACTGGAGCCAGCGCGCAAGCTGATCCACCAGCTGTATGACGCAGGTGTAGACGCGTTGATCGTGCAGGATCTGGGCGTGATGGAGCTGGATATTCCGCCCATCGAGCTACACGCCAGCACCCAGACCGACATCCGCACCCTGGGCCGGGCAAAGTTTCTTGATCAGGCCGGTTTCTCGCAGTTGGTATTGGCCCGTGAGCTGAACCTGCAGGAAATCCGCGCAATCGCCGACGAAACCGATGCCGCCATCGAATTCTTTATCCACGGCGCCCTGTGCGTGGCGTTCTCCGGGCAGTGCAATATTTCCCATGCGCAGAATGGCCGCAGTGCCAACCGTGGTGATTGCTCCCAGGCCTGCCGTCTGCCGTACACCTTGAAAGATGACCAGGGCCGCGTCGTGGCCTTTGAAAAGCACCTGCTGTCGATGAAAGACAACAACCAGAGCGCCAACCTGCGCGCGCTGGTCGAAGCGGGTGTGCGTTCATTCAAGATCGAAGGCCGCTACAAGGACATGGGCTATGTGAAGAACATCACCGCCTACTACCGCCAGCGCCTCGACGAAATCCTCGAAGACCGCCCGGACCTGGCCCGTGCCTCCAGCGGGCGTACCGCGCACTTCTTCGTGCCCGACCCGGAAAAAACCTTCCACCGTGGCAGCACCGACTATTTCGTCACCGATCGCAAGATCGACATCGGCGCGTTCGACACCCCGACCTTCACCGGCCTGCCCGTGGGTGTGGTGGAAAAAGCCGGCAAGCGCGACTTGCAGGTAGTCACCCATGAGCCGCTTTCCAACGGCGATGGTCTGAATGTGCTGGTCAAGCGTGAAGTGGTAGGGTTCCGCGCCAATATCGCCGAGCCTAAAGGCGAGTTCGAAGAAGACGGCGAGAAACGCTATCGCTACCGCGTCGAGCCGAATGAAATGCCGGCCGGCCTGCATCAGTTGCGCCCCAACCATCCTTTGAACCGTAACCTGGACCATAACTGGCAACAGGCACTGCTCAAGACGTCCGCCGAACGCCGTATCGGCCTGGCGTGGGTTGCACGCCTGCGTGAAGAGCAGTTGCACCTCACCGCCACCAGCGAAGAAGGCATCAGCGCCAGTGTCACCCTGCCCGGCCCGTTTGGTGTAGCCAACAAGCCGGAACAGGCATTGGACACCCTGCGCGATCTGCTCGGCCAGCTCGGCACTACGGAGTATCACGCCACCCGCATCGAGCTGGACGCGCCGCAGGCGTTCTTCATCCCCAACTCGCAGCTCAAGGCCATGCGCCGTGAAGTGATCGAAGCCCTGACCGCCGCCCGCATCAAGGCGCACCCTCGGGGCGGACGCAAGGCCGAGACCACCCCGCCGCCGGTGTATCCGGATGCGCATCTGTCGTTCCTGGCCAACGTCTATAACCAGAAGGCCCGCGACTTCTACCACCGTCACGGCGTGAAGCTGATCGATGCGGCCTTCGAAGCCCACGAAGAAACCGGCGAAGTGCCAGTAATGATCACCAAGCATTGCCTGCGTTTCTCGTTCAACCTGTGCCCCAAACAGGCCAAGGGCGTCACCGGCGTGAAGACCAAGGTCGCGCCGATGCAGTTGATCCACGGCGACGAAGTGCTGACCTTGAAGTTCGATTGCAAGCCGTGCGAGATGCATGTGGTGGGCAAGATCAAGGGGCATATTCTTGGGTTGCCGCAGCCGGGCAGTGCTGTAGAGAATTTCAACCCGGAAAACCTTATCTATCAGGGCACGCACTGACCTGACGGGCGCGGGGCCACCACCAGCCCCGCTGTAGCCCGGCAGCGGCCAGCAGAATCGCCGCCACACCCAGCCATTGCAGCCACCCCAGGCGATGCCCGAACGCGATCCAGTCGACCAGGATCGCCGCAATCGGATAGATGAACGACAACGCGCCGGTCATCGCCGTGGGCAGCTTCTGAATAGCCCCGTACAGCAACACATACATCAAACCGGTATGCACCACGCCCAATGTCGCCAGTGCCGTCCAGGCAGTGGTCGACCCGGGCAAGCTGTGCCAGGGCACCAGCGGCGCCAGCAGCACGGCGCCGGTGGTCACCTGGATCAACGCCATCAAATGCGGCGGTACGTCCTTCAGGCGTTTGATGATCAGCGCCGCCACCGCGTACAAAAATGCCGCGCCCAAGGCCAAGGCAATGCCAGCAAGATAGTTCCCGCCACCCGATTGCTCACCATGGGCGGTCACGATCGCCAACATGCCCAGGAACGCCACACTCAGCCACGCCATTTTCTGCACGGTGATCTTCTCACCGAGAAACACCGCTGCCAGCATCACCAGTATGAACGGCTGCACGTTGTACACCGCCGTGCTGATCGCGATGGACGCACGGGAATAGGACTCGAACAGCAACAGCCAGTTACCGACGATCGCCACGCCGCTGAGCACTGCCAGCCCTAGCTTGGCCCAGTTGAGTAACTCCAGGCGCAAATACCCCAGCAACGCGCACACCAGCAGCAGTGTCAGCGCGCCAATCACGCAACGCCAGAACACCACCTCAAGCACCGACACGCCCGACACCAGCACAAACCAGCCAATGGTGCCGGAGATCAGCATGGCAGCGATCATTTCCCAGGTTCCGCGACGGATTGATGTATCCATGATTGAGGCTCCTCAAGTGAGGCTCAATTATGGCAATCTGCTCGACACGGCTACAGCGACTAAAAAAGGCAAAACCCAGGATTCACCTTTTCTTATTAGGCAAAGCTCATGATCGACACTATCGACCAGCAATTGATCGCCGCCTTGATGGACGACTCGCGCCTGTCCCTCAAGACCCTGGCGGGCATCACCGGTTTGTCTTCGCCGAGCGTCAGCGAACGTCTGCGCCGCCTGGAAGAGCGCGGCGTGCTGACCCACTACACCGTCGACATCGACCCCAAGCACTTCGGCTACCTGCTGCAAGCCATCGTGCGCATCCGCCCCCTGCCCGGCAAACTGCAGGAAGTGGAACGCCAGATCCAGGCGATCCCCGAGTTCACAGAATGCGATAAGGTCACGGGCGACGACTGCTTTATCGCACGCCTGCATGTACGCACCATGGAGCACCTCGACACGCTGCTGGACCGGCTGAATACCTATGCCGAGACCAACACCGCTATCGTCAAGAAAACCCCGGTGAAACGGCGTTTGCCGCCGTTGGCTGACTAACAGGGCTGCGTAGCCTGTGGGAGGGGGCTTGCTCCCGATGGCGGCCTCAGGGCCGGCCGGGATGTTGGATTAGACCGAGTACATATCCGTTATTTAGGTAACGGCCACTAT
>NZ_SPKN01000046.1:286772-362464 GCF_023127765.1 Pseudomonas sp. W15Feb34 | reverse complement strand
CCGAACACCAAGGCTGGGGCACCTTGCGCTACGGCTACGACGCCTGCGGCCAGTTGAAAAATCTGCGTCTGCCGGACAACAACCGCGTCACCTTCAACCACGACAAAGGCGGCCACCTCGCTACGGTGGAATTGAATGGTGCGCTGCTGACCTCGCACCTCTTTCGTGCCGGTCGTGAACACCAACGCCAACAAGGTCAACTGCTCAGCCACTATCACTACGACGACCAGAACCGCCTACACGCCCACGCCGTCACACAGCAGGAAAATTACCTTTACCAGCGCCAGTACGACTACGACAAATCCGGCAACCTCGCGCGCCTGCACGACACCCGCAAAGGCCAGCACGACTATCACTACGACCCCCTTGCCCGCCTGACCCGCGCCGATCATTCGCAGGACGTGCAGGAACGCTTCGGCCATAACCCGGCGGGAAACCTGCTCATGCAAGACCGCCCGGGGCCGGACATCGTCGCAGCGAACCGCCTGGTGATTCAGGGTGACCGTCACTACGACTACGACGCCTTCGGCAACCTCATCCGCGAACGACGCGGCAAAGGCCATCAACTCGTCACTGAATACCGCTACGACTGCCAGCACCGGTTAATAAAAATCACAAAACCGAACGGCGAAACCGCTAGTTATCGCTATGACCCGTTTGGGCGACGTGTCAGCAAGACCGTGGAGGGCAAGACCACCGAGTTTTTCTGGCAAGGCGACAAGCTGATTGCCGAGCACCATGCAGAGCGTCATCGCAGCTACCTCTACGAACCCGACAGCTTCCGGCCACTGGCACTGTTGGAAGGTTTCGGCCCAAAAGAGACCAAGGCCTACCACTACCAACTCGACCACCTCGGCACACCGCAAGAACTGACCGACACCGAGGGCGAAATCGTCTGGTCAGCTCACTACCGCGCCTACGGCCAGATCGCCCGGCTCGACGTGGGCAAAATCGACAACCCGCTGCGCTTCCAAGGTCAGTATTTCGATCCGGAAAGCGGCCTGCATTACAACCGCCATCGCTACTACAATCCGGATATTGGACGTTACCTGACGCCGGATCCGGTGAAGCTGGCGGGTGGGATCAACGCGTACCAGTACGTACCGAATCCTACGGGATGGGTGGACCCGCTAGGTCTAAACACATGTCCGGGTAGTAATGGGTGTAAATCAACAGTCGGGACTGAAAGTCCAATAGCAAGGGCACGAGTTGATGAGGGGCAGCCCTCAGTGCCTCAACCAACTGGGGAGCATAGACGGGCTAAAATACAAAAGCTGAGCGAAGCGAACGCAAAGCGCCGTGTACTGGAAATTGAAGAAAAATATGATATGCACACTGTTACCAAACACGGACCTGAAATAACTGATACAGCATTGAAGCAGAGGGCTATTGACGGAACAGATCCAATTACCGGACTGCCCAAGCCAGACGGAAAAGGCAATTTAAGCTCTCAGTTTCATAGTTGGAAAATGCAACTTAACGCCTTGAACAAAGCGCTGACACGTAAATCTTTAGGTCTTGAGCAATTCAATGGTCAAGATCACAATAAAAACCCTACACTGAGGCTGGAATTGCCAGGAGCAGGCCGAGGATATAGACCAAACAAGAAAAATGCTCAAAACCCCCACCTCAACGAAAATATGAACTGGTTTGAAGTAAAGTTTGATAAACAAAATACAACTCGACCTTTTACCGCGTTTCCTGCCGAGAAAAAATAATGTTAAAAGACCCTTTCTTAAATGAGCCGTTTGATCCTAGCCTAATGTGGTTTATTGGGGTTTTTGATATTTATGATCGTGAGCAAGAGCTTGGCACAGAGCTAGAGCAATATGATCCAAACAAAAAAGCTGATAGAGAAGAGCTCATAAAAAAATACGCTTTAAATTTGAGCTATCTTTCGTACCGACACAAATACGTTTTAATTGAGAGCCTAAAGGCCAAATTGAACGACCAAAACTATAACTTTAAGAGCTTATTTGAGATAGGCGAAGATGAAGCCGGATCTTGGCCGAGAGCAGAGTGGTACGAGCTGCATGACCCGAGAGGCTTTTTAAAGGGCATATATATTATCGCTCAGGAGGTCTGGAAAGAAGACCTCCAAAAAGCCAGCCTCGAAGACCCTGCCACATGGTGACCCGAATCTTGACCACACTGAATATCCAATGTGGGAGGGGGCTTGCCCCCGATAGCAGTGGGTCAGCCAAAGCATATGCAAGCTGATCCACCGCCATCGGGAGCAAGCCCCCTCCCACATTTGAATCTCTTCAGTGCTTCAATCCAACGCTCCGATCAGCGCTTGGCCAGCTCCATAATCATCCGGCTCAACAGATAAACCCGCGGCGCCACGCTCTCCACCTCGGCATATTCCTCCGCCGTGTGGATATTGCCCCCCACAATCCCAAACCCATCCAACGTCGGCGTCCCTACCCCGGCCGACAAGCTGGCATCTGCCGCGCCGCCACTGCCTTCGATGGTCAATTTGCGCCCCAGCTCGCCATAAATACCTTGGGCGATCGCCACCAACTTATCCGATTCGGCCGTTTGCGGCATTGGTGGCAAACCACGTTGCAGGCTGGTTTTCACTTCTGTGTCGGGGATCAACTTGTTGGCTGATACCCGCGCCAGATCCTTCTCGATTCGATCGAACTCTTCGGGCACCGCCGCACGTACGTCGGCCTTGGCAGTGGCCTGGTCGGGGATAACGTTAGTGCGGTCACCGGATTTGAGCACGGTGAAGTTGATGGTGGTCTTCTTCTCTTCATCACCGAGCTTGCCCAGTTGCAGGATCTGGTGTGCGGCCTCCATGGCGGCGTTGCGTCCCAGTTCCGGGGCGACGCCGGCGTGGGCGGACTTGCCTTTGACTTCGACCACCGCGGTCGCGCTGCCTTTGCGCCATACCACCAGGCCGTCCGCTGGGCGGCCGGGTTCCAGGTTGAGGGTCACGTCATGGCCCTTGGCGGTTTTACGGATCAGTTCCGAGGCAGCCTCAGAGCCGGTTTCTTCGCTGGCGTCGAGCAGGAAGGTGATCTGTGCGTAGTCCTTGAAGCCCTGGTTTTTCAGGACTTTCAGCGCGTAGATGCCGGCGACGATGCCGCCCTTGTCATCCATCACGCCGGGACCATAGGCACGACCATCCTTGATGTGGAACGGGCGCTCGGCGGCCGAGCCTTCCTTGAAGACAGTGTCCATGTGCGCCATCAGCAGGATCCTGGCCTTGCCGGTGCCTTTGAGGGTGGCAACCACGTGGCTGTTATTGGCCGCCTTGTCCGGTACCAATTCAATGCTGAACCCCAATTGCTTCAACTCATCCACGGCGATGTCACGCACTTGGGTCAGGCCCGGCTCGTAACCTGACCCCGAGTCGATATTTACCAGGCGCTCCAACAGCTTCAGGGCCTGGGCCTTGTACTGCTCGGCATCCGCCTGGATCTGCTTGTGAGGTTCGGCGCTGTAGGCCGGCATGACGAAGGACAACGCCAGGGTGGCGGCCAGCAGGGTACGCGGGAAAGTGAAGAGCATGGAGCGATCCTTTTTTGTTGGAATGGGCTCCCCACACCCTATCTCACTAGACCGACCGCAACCAACCCTCCTGCACGGCGTTCACCCGGTTGCGCCCGCTGCTCTTGGCTTCGTACAACGCCTGGTCGGCATCGTTGAGCCAACCGATGGAGTCAGCGTGGGTCGGCTGGTACGGCGCCAGGCCGATACTCAAGCTGACGCGCAATGCCGGGTCCTGGGCATAGGCCAAGGCGTTGAAGCGATCGCGCAAGGCCTCCATCACTTCGGTGGCGCGATTGAGGGGCATGTCCGGCAGGATCACGCAGAACTCATCGCCGCCATAACGCCCGGCCAGATCGGTGGCGCGCAGGTTCTGGCGCAGCACTTTGCTCAATTGGCGCAGGACGATATCGCCGGTCACGTGGCCGTAGGTGTCGTTGATGGTCTTGAAGTGGTCGATATCAATCAGCGCGATGGCGGCGCCCGCCTGGTTTCGGCGGCAGCGTTGGAACTCGATGTCCAGGTGGTCTTTCCAGGCACCGTGGTTGAGCAGGCCGGACAAGCTGTCGGTGCGGCTCAAGGCCAACAGCTCACGCTTGTGCCGGGCCAGGGTCACGGCCTGGCGGTAGCAGATCCAGCCCAGCACCAGGGGATACAGCATCAGGATCGGCAGGCAGGCATACAACTGGGCCTGGGTGGTCACGGCGATAAAACCAGGCGCAAAAATCAGCAGCGCCGCGCCCAGCCCCAGCGCCTGCGCCGCCCACCCCGCCAGCATAAAGCGCGTGCCACCGATGGCCACGTTGTTCATGGTCATCATCGACAGGGTGGTGACGCTGGGCAGTGGGTTGAAGTGCATCGCGCCGACCCAAAACCCGCCGCAAAAAGAATCGAACAACAGGCTACGGCGCTCACTGCGCAGGGTATGGGCTGCACGCAAAGACAACTGAAAAGCCACATGCGGCCACACAAAAGCGTTGATCAGCATCCAGGCCCACACCCAAAGGGAAGGACTCAGCGGATACATGGCAAACACCACGCAGATGAAGCCGAGGCTCAGCCCCAGAAGACGAGATTTGTACAAGCGCGAAGCAAGCGGAAGTCCCTTTCCTCCTACGGCTGGCATGGTGGGGTGCAATCCTGAGTGAGTGCCTGGAGTCTAACAGGGTAACGTCAAATCGCCACTACTGCTTACACGCTAATCCTTCAGTGTGAAAAGCCACGCGCCAGCATCCATGCAACGCCCAACAGCAGCACTGCGGTGACCCGCTGCAACAACACCCGCCGATTGGGGTTTTCCAGTACATGCTTGATGCGCTGGCCGAAATAGCAATACAGGCACCCGCTGGCAAATTGCAGCAACAGGAAGGTCGCCCCGAGGATGGCGATGTCCGCCGCCGAACTGTGCTCCCCCGCGCCAGCAAACTGCGGGAACACCGCGCTGAACATGATGATGGTCTTGGGGTTGGAAAACCCGGTCAATAGCCCTTTGCCAAACAGGCTGCGCGAGCCTTCCACGGCGCCCGCGCTGTTGATCGACACGCCGCTGTTGGTCCACTGCTTGTAGGCCAGGTAGAGAATATAGGCTACCCCGACAAACTGGATGGTCTGGGTAATGGCAAGGTTGCCCTTGATCAGTTCCGAGAAACCGACGGCAAAAATCAGCATGGAAATCAGGTACGACACACTGGCGCCGATCTGCGCCGGGATCGAACTGCGCAGGCCGTCCTTCAAGCCCAGGCTCA
Organism: Pseudomonas sp. W15Feb34; assembly: GCF_023127765.1. Taxonomy (NCBI): domain Bacteria; kingdom Pseudomonadati; phylum Pseudomonadota; class Gammaproteobacteria; order Pseudomonadales; family Pseudomonadaceae; genus Pseudomonas; species Pseudomonas sp. W15Feb34. Next base: position 357,221 of record NZ_SPKN01000046.1, on the reverse strand, counting down.
GCAACAGCAGGGTCATGGGGCCGGGGCTGAAGGTCATGGTGGTGCAAAACAGCAGGAAGTAGAGAAACGAAGACAGGGTTAATGCACTTGTCATGGCCGCGGACCTTGAATGGAGAGAAACACGCCTCAAGCGCCCGCCCCAGGGCGGCCTTGGCGGTCTGGTTACGGCGCAGTCTAGGGCAGCGGCATTGCACAAGGCAGGTAAAGTGATGCCTAATCCGGCCTTACTTCACCGGTAAAATCACCGGCAAACATAAGGTCCCGTCATGTTTGTATCCGCCATCGCTTTTGTGGAAGGCACCCCCAAGGTCCAGCAGATCGTCGAGGCGTTCAGCCAGGCCATCGAGAACGGCGAATGGGCGCCGGGCAGCAAGTTGCCGTCGGTACGGGAATTGACCCAGACCCTGGGCGTGAGCAAGTTCACCGTCAATGAGGCGCTGGACCGCCTGCGCGGGCGCCATTTGCTCACCTCCAGCCAGGGCCGTGGCTACTTCGTGGCGATGGACAGCGCCCGGCCGGCAACGGCGACCTGGGTCGACTTGCTGCCCCAGGACCTGCTCAGCATATTGCGTCGCCCGCTGGTCACCGCCAGTGGCGAACTGCGCCCCGGCGGTGGGCACTTGCCGGAGGAGTGGCTCAATGGCGAAGCGATTCGCCAGGCCATGCGCAGCGTGGTGCGTGCGCCAACGCTGCGCATCGCAGGCTTGGGCACGCCAGCCGGGCTGCTGCCGTTGCGCCAGGCGCTGCAACAGAAACTGCACGGTGAAGGTTTGTCGGTGCCCGTGGAACAGATCATCACCACGCCCAACACTGTGCAGGGCCTGGACATGCTTATGCGCCTGCTGGCCCGACCTGGCGACACGGTGTTGCTCGACGCGCCGTGCTACTTCAACTTCCACGCCAACCTGGCGCTGCATGGGGTCAAGGTCGTTACCATTGAGCGCCGCCCCGACGGTTTCGATTTCGCAGCCCTCGAACAGTTGCTGGCCGAACACCGCCCCAGCCTCTACCTGACCACCAGCGTTTTGCATAACCCCACCGGGCATACCTTCAGCCCCAGCCAAGCGTTTCGCCTGCTGCAGCTGACCCAGCAATACCACTGCCATATCGTCGAGGATGATCTGTATGGCGACCTGCACCCCAACCCTCCCCCGCGCCTGGCTGCCGTCGCCGGGCTCGACCAGGTCACCTACTTGTCAGGGTTCTCCAAGATCCTCAGCGCCAACACCCGGGTCAGCTACGTCGTGGCCGCGCCGCAACTGGCTGCCAACCTCACCAATATGAAGTTGATGAGCGGCGGCGTAACCTCCGAACTGTTCGAACAGATCGTCTACCGTATGCTCACCGAAGGCAGTTATGCCAAGCATCGCAAGCGCATGGTGCAACGCCTGATGGAGGCCGGTGGACGCGTCGAACATTGGCTCAAGCGCTGCGGCTGCGAACTGCCGATGGCCTATGAAGGCGGAATGTTTATCTGGGCGCGTCTGCCGAAGGGGGTGAACGGCGAATTGCTGGCCCAGGAAGCGTTGAAACGCAGCATGGTGCTGGCGCCCGGTGGGCTGTTTGGCTACGACCCGGCCCATCGCGACTCGATGCGCTTCAATGTGGCCCACAGTGATGAGCCACGGGTGCAGCGGGTGTTTGAGGCGTTGTTGCATGAAGTGGCGCAGAGCAATGCCCATGCCGGGCGCGAATCCCTGTAGGAGCGGGCTTGCCCGCGAAGGTCGTCAACGATGACGCGGGTTTACAGCCCAAGCGCGGCGCTCTCAGGTTTTTCGCGAGCAAGCTTGCTCCTACAGAAAAGCCAATTGAGGTGTTTTGAGCCGTTCACCCCGGCAACGGAATTACCCGCAACGGCCGCACCGACTTGTACGAAAAGCTCGAATAGATTTCCTTGACGCAGGGCAAGGTCTGCAAGACTTCGCGGGCAAACTCGCCGAACGATTCCAGGTCCTTGGCCACCACTTCCAGCAAAAAATCATAGCGGCCCGACACGTTATGGCACGCCACGATTTCCGGAATCTCCAACAGGCGCTGCTCGAACGCGCGGGCGATTTCCTGGGTGTGGCTGTCCATCATGATGCTGACAAACGCGGTCACCCCATAGCCCAGCGCCTTGGGCGAGAGGATCGCCTGGTAGCCGCTGATCACCCCGCTTTCCTCCAGGGTGCGCACCCGGCGCCAGCAGGGTGAGGTCGTCAAGGCGACCCGCTCGGCCAGTTCGGCCACGGTCAGGCGGGCGTTGCCCTGCAATGCGTTTAAAAGGGCTTTGTCGGTGCGGTCCAGCTTGATGGGCATAACGTGCCTCTAATCATTATTTTTATCGGTGTTTGATTCACAAACGCGGGTTTTTCCAGCAGTTTTTGCAAGGTTCGTCCGTGGTTATGAGCATAGCATTGTAGGAAATAAGGAGCGCCCGACATGACCAATAAACACCACACCTGCGGCTTTTCCACCCGTGCCATTCACCACGGCTATGACCCCAAGGACCACCACGGCGCGCTCGTACCGCCGATTTACCTGTCGGCCACCTTCGCCTTTCCCACGGTTGAATACGGCGCCGCGTGCTTTGCCGGCGAAGCCAGCGGCCACTTCTACACGCGCATTTCCAACCCGACCCTGGCGCTGCTGGAATCACGCATGGCCACCCTGGAAAACGGTGAAGCGGCGGTGGCCTTCAGCTCCGGCATGGGCGCGATTGCCGCGACGTTCTGGACCCTGCTACGCCCGGGCGACGAGGTGATCGTCAGCCAGACCCTGTATGGCTGCACCTTCGCTCTGTTGCACCACGGCATCGGCGAATTCGGCATCAAGGTGCGGCATGTTGACCTGACCGACCTGGCCGCCCTGCAAGCGGCCTTGTCCCCGGCGACCCGCATGATCTACTGCGAAACCCCGGCCAACCCCAACCTGCGCCTGATCGACATCGCCGCCGTGGCCAGGCTTGCCCATCAACAGCCGAATGTCACCCTGGTGGTCGACAACACCTACTGCACGCCCTACCTGCAACGGCCCCTGGAACTGGGCGCCGATGTGGTGGTGCACTCGGCCACCAAATACCTCAGCGGCCATGGCGACATCACCGCAGGCATTGCGGTGAGCAACCAGGCGCTGGCACAGCGCATTCGCCTGCAAGGGCTCAAGGACCTGACCGGCGCGGTGATGTCGCCCCAGGACGCGTCGTTGCTGATGCGCGGCCTCAAGACCCTGGCCCTGCGCATGGACCGCCATTGCAGCAATGCCCAGGCGCTGGCCGAAGCCTTACAGGCGCACCCGGCCGTGGAGAGTGTGATCTACCCCGGGCTGCGGTCCTTCCCACAGTACGAACTGGCGACCCGGCAAATGAAACTGCCCGGCGGCATGATTGCCTTTGAACTCAAGGGCGGGATCGAGACGGGGCGGCGCTTTATGAACGCACTGCAACTGTTCACCCGTGCGGTCAGCCTGGGGGATGCCGAATCGTTGGCGCAACATCCGGCGAGCATGACCCACTCCACCTATACCCCCGAGCAACTTGCGCAGCACGGTATCAGCGAGGGCCTGGTGCGTTTGTCGGTGGGGCTTGAAGACGTCGCCGACCTGTTGGCGGATGTGCATCAGGCCCTGGCCAAGTGCGGCCGCAACACGGTGCGTCAGGCCGCGACAGCGCCCTCTGCTGTGAGATAGCGCCTACACGTAAAGTGTTTTTTATCCTGGCGGTGGTCGGACGGATCCGACTACCGTTATGCGTTTTTAATCTGAATTTTATCGATTGGATCCCCCTGCCTTTGCCAGCCTGTACTAGCATGGTGGCGGCGGGAAGGATTATCCGTGCAGGTTATTCATAGCGGTTACCTTGTTGACTCCCGCCGCTATAACGCCCAATACCTGTACCCGAAACTCATGGACGAATTGATGAACTCACACCTGTTCCCACATATAGGCAAGGTCATCGCCAGCACCGGCAGCCGCCATTTCCCACGTATGCTGCATGACCTCATCCTCACCCAACTGGCCGTGGACGCCACCCATATCACCCAGCTGCAGGTCAACAGCGAAGGCCACAGCCGCCGCAAGATCAGCCCGGTCTACACCGACTCGGTGGCAACCCTGGGGGCCGAGCAACCCGCCGCACAATTGCACCTCACCCGACACAAGGACGATGTGCGCTACGTGCTGTCGGTGTACCGCTCGCACCCCTCGCAGAGTTTTTCTGCCCAAGAGCGCAGCATGTTGCAGGACTTCTCCACGCTGTTGCTGCCCATGGTGGAAAAACACATCACCGCGATTCAGCCTGGCCGTCAGGACAGCCCACCGGCGGTGCCACAGCACCAGGGCATCGAAACCCTGCGCCGACGCATCCAGGAGCGCCTGGTGCAATCGGGGCTGACCCTGTCCAACCGTGAACTGCAAGTGTGCGTGGGCCTGCTGGCCGGGCGCACCGCACCGGAGCTGGCCGAACAACTGGCATTGAAGGTCAACACCATCGAAAGCTACCTCAAGCGCGCGGCGATCAAGCTGGGGATCAGTGGGCGGCATTCGTTGTTGCGGTGGATGTACTCGACCCAAGACAGCACCCGTTTCTAGGCGCACGCAGATCAAACTGTGGGAGGGGGCTTGCTCCCGATAGCGGTGTATCAGCCATTACATCTTTGACTGAAAAATTGCTATCGGGAGCAAGCCCCCTCCCACATGGGGTCCTCATTGGCAGATAGGGATCAGTCCCTTGCCAATGCCTCTATCGGGTCCAACCGCGCCGCATTTCGCGCCGGCACAAAACCGAACACAATGCCGATCAGTGTCGAGCAGGCAAACGCGGTAATGATCGAGCCCACCGAAAACACCATTTCCCACTCCTTCACAAACAGCGAAAACAGATAACCGATGGCGTAGGACAACGAGATCCCGATGATCCCGCCGATCAAACACACCATCACCGCCTCCACCAGAAACTGCTGGCGAATATCCGACTGGCGCGCCCCCACCGCCATGCGGATACCAATCTCGCGGGTGCGCTCGGTGACCGACACCAGCATGATATTCATCACGCCAATGCCTCCCACCAGCAATGAAATCACCGCAATCAACGACAACAGCAGCGCCAGGGAACGGCTGGTTTTTTGCACCGTCTGCATGATGCTGTCGAGGTTGTTGGTGAAGAAGTCCTTGGTGCCGTGACGTTGCAGCATCAGCTTGTTGACGTTGTCTTCCACCACCTTGCTCGGCTGGCCGTCTTTGATGCGCACGGTGATGCTGTCCAGATGACGCTGGCCCAACAGGCGCCCCGCCGCCGTCTCATACGGCACCCACACGTTCAGCGCCTTGCTGGCGGCGAACATGTTCTTGTTGTCCGCCGTCACGCCGATCACCGTACACGGCAGGTTGCCCACCAGGATCACCTGGCCCAGCGGGTCGATGTTCGGCCCGAACAGCCGCTGGCGGGTGTTGTGGTCGATCACCACCACCTGGGCCTGGCGTCGCGCATCGCTTTCACTGAAGGCAATGCCGGCTTCCAGCTTGAGGCCCTTGACCTTGAAGTAGCGATCACTGACGCCGTTGACCTGGGCATCCACATCGATGTTGCCAAAGCGCAGCAACAGGTTGCGGCCCACCACCGGCGTGGCGCTGTCGACGTAATACAGCTGGTTCAGCGCGTCCACATCCGAGGGCATCAGCGTCTGGATCGCCGAGGCGCGACTGTCACCAAAGCTGGTGCCGGAAAAGATATCGATGGTGTTGCTGCCGATCGCCTGGATGTCCTTGAGCACATAGCGCTTGGCGCCTTCGCCGATGGCCGAGATCGACACCACCGAGGTGATCCCGATCACAATGCCGAGCATGGTCAGCAAGGTGCGCATGCGGTGCGAAATCAGCGCCACCCAGGCCATGTTGAAGGCTTCCTTGAATAGCCCCAGGCTCGCCACCAGGCGCCGCGCTCCGCTGCGCCTGGGCTCGATCGGCGCTTCGCTGGGCAGCTCCAGGTCAACGCTGTCATTGACCTTGTCGCTGACGATCTCACCGTCACACACCTCGACAATGCGCTGGGCATTCGCGGCGACCTTGGGGTCGTGGGTGACGATGATCACCGTGTGCCCGGCCGCGTGCAGCTCTGCGAGGATACGCATCACTTCCTTGCCGCTGTGGGTGTCGAGGGCGCCGGTGGGTTCGTCGGCGAGGATCACTTCGCCGCCGTTCATCAGGGCCCGCGCGATACTCACGCGCTGTTGTTGCCCGCCGGACAGCTGGCTGGGCCGGTGGGAGATATGACTCGCCAGGCCCAACCGCTGGAGCAACTCCCGCGCACGACTGTGACGCTGGCTTTCAGGAGTACCGGCATAAATCGCTGGCATTTCCACGTTGTGCAAGGCGCTCAGGTGAGCAAGCAAATGGTAGCGCTGGAAGATAAAGCCGAAGTAATCACGGCGCAGCTCAGCCAGTTGCTCATCGCCCAGGGAGCGGGTTTCGATGCCATTGATCTTGTAGCTGCCGGCGGTGGCGTAATCCAGGCCGCCAAGGATATTCATCAGGGTCGATTTGCCCGAGCCCGAGGCGCCGATGATCGCCAGCATTTCCCCGGCATGAATCGTCAGGTCGATGCCTTTGAGCGCGATGAATTCACGCTCGCCGGCCATAAAACTACGGGTGATGCCCTTGAGTTCCAACAGAGGCTGAGTCATGGATCAGCTCCCTGCCACGGCGGGTGTGGCGTCGCCGATTACCACCTTGTCGCCCTCGGCCAGGCCATCCAGAATCTGCACTTTGACGTTGTTATTGATGCCGGTCCTGACGTTGCGCTCTACCGCTTTGCCCTTGGCATCCAGCACCCGCACCGGGTAACTGCCGTCGGCATTGCGTGCTCCCAGCGCCGCCACCGGCACCATCAACGCGGCCTCGGCGGTGTCGAGCACAATGCGCACCTGTGCGGTCATGGCGATGCGCAGGCGGTGGTCAGGGTTGGGCACGTCGAACAGCGCGTTATAGAACACCGCGGTGTTCTGCTTGGGGGTGCCGGCGGTCTGGGTTTCGAGGAAGTTCTGCGGGGCTGGTTCAGTGCCGCGCAGTTTGGCGTAATAGCGTTTGTCCGCCTCGCCGAGGATGGTGAAGTACACCTGCTGGCCGGGGCTGATATGAATCACATCCGCTTCCGAGACCTGGGCCTTGACGGTCATGGTGTCCAAGTCCGCCAGCTTGAGCAGTACCGGTGCGAGCTGGCTGGCGATCACGGTCTGGCCTTCCTGGGTGACGATGCCCACTACGTCGCCGTCGATGGGCGCGTTGATGCGAGTGTAGGCCAGGTTGACCTTGGCGGTGTCGATCTGGATGTGTGCGCTTTTGATCTGTGCGTCCAGGGACAGCAGGTTGGCCTGCTGCACCTGGAAGCTTGATTCGGCGTCTTCGAAATCCTGGCGTGACACCGATTCGTCGGCCTGCAGACCCTTGTAGCGTTCATAGACAGACTTGGCCTGCTTGAGCTGCGCGGCGGTTGCGCGGCGTTGGGCCTGGAGGTTTTCTTCGTCGACCTGGGCTTTGCGCAGGGTGTTCTGCAGGATCAGCGGGTCGATTTCGGCTAGCCACTGGCCCTTTTTTACCTTGTCGCCGACTTTGACTTTCAACGATTTGAGCTGGCCGGAGACTTGGGCGCCGACGTCGACCTGCTTGATGCCTTCGAGCAGGCCGGTGGCCAATACTGCGTTTTCGATATCGCCGCGTTCGGTGGTGGCGGTGAGGTATTGGGGGGCGTCGGCGGGGGCCTTTACGGTGTAGATGATCAGGCCGATGGCGACGGCCAATGCTGCCAGGAGGCCGATTTTGCGGAATTTAGACGTTTGCATGGTTGGCTTCTTGATTGAGTACAGATCCGTTGGCCGGGTAGACGCGGCATCGGGTTGCAAAAGCAGAGTGAGGTTTCATTGACTTGCACAGCTTAAAAATGTGGGAGGGGGCTTGCTCCCGATGGCGGCCTGACAGCCGACCAGGATGTTGGATCAGAACGAGTACATATCCGTTATTTAGGTAACGGCCACTATTGGTTCCGCTCTTACAGCGGCTCACTTTTGAAAAGCGCAAAAGTAAGTAAAACGCTCTTGCCCCACCACTCGGCACCTCGCTCAGGCTCGGTGTGCCCGTAATCCGCCATGGATTTGGGGGGGGCGCCGCCACGCGCCATCCATGGCGCGGGGCGGCTAAACCGGCATCCCTGCCGGTTTACCCCCCAAATCCCTGTCGAATTCCGGCCAGCGTGGTTTAACGGGGCGCCTAAGATCAAAAACAGATCAAGATCAAGATCAAGGGCGGCTCGCTTCGCATCGTGGTTACCGGGGGCAAGCGCCCTCCCACATTTCTTGCGGTACTCGGCCTCACAAACCGGTCGGCTATAAGGCCGCCGCGCTGTGCTTTTGATCTGGCATCGCCCCGTTAAACCACGCTGGCCGAACGCGGACTTTGGAGCGTGGGTAACCCGGCAGGACGCCGGGTTAGCCGCGCTGGGCCATGGATGGCCCATCGCGGCGGCCCACGCTCCAAAGTTCGCGTTCGGGCACACCGAGCCTAGGCGAGGTGCCGAGTGGTGGGGCGAAGGCCTTTTGGTTACTTTTGGGCCTTTCCAAAAGTGAGCCGCTGTAAGAGCGGAACCATAAGTGGCCGTTACCAAAGGAACGGATATGTACTCCGACAAACCGTTATAGGAAGCGAGCCCCCATTTGGATCGGTGTACAAGCATCAAGACACCACCTCCCCAACCCCAACCCTTTCCAACCACCACTTGGCCAAACCCGAAACATTCGGCACCTTGAGCAAGGTGAAGTGATTACCCCCGCCATACCAAACCTCCAACCCAGTCCCCTGCCCCTTCCACCCCTCAACCATCAACCCCTGCTCACGCTGGTTCCCCGCCGCATCCAAGGCCGGATCCTGCGCCAGCACCAGGCGCACCACCCCGTCATACCGCGCCTGCGGCCGATAAACCGTGCGCAACGCCGCCGCATAAGTACGCGCAGGCCCATCCATTGCATCCACGGCAGCACGCGCCGGCAGTAAGCCAACGCCGATCATCCCCATATGCAGCCACTGTCGCTGCGCCACCTCATCGCGCCCGGCGAAGTCCACCGGATCAATCCCCAGCGACTTCCCAGCCGCCAACTGCATCGCCTCGATCAACCGCAACAGCGCCGCCGTCGAGGTATAGGGCTTGCCATCACGCCCCGGCGCCTCACTGTCGATCACTGTCAAAGAGCCCACCTCGCGCCCCATCGCCTGCAAGCGCAGGGCCATTTCCAGCGCGACCCAGCCGCCAAACGAATGCCCGACCAGATGCACCGGCCCGTTCGGGCACTCCTGCTCCAACGCCGTGAGATAACACCGCGCCGCCACTTCCACCTGGCTATGGGGCACCGCCTCGCCATCCAACCCACGGGGCTGCAGGCCATACAGCGGCCAATCACGTCCCAGGGCGTCGCTCAAGCCCACGAAACCGGTCACGCTGTCACCTGCTCCCGGCACGCAGAACACCGGGGCATAGCCGGCGCGCCCAGTCTGGATGCGCAACAACGGCTGATGGGCCGCGCAACTCACCGGCGTACTCGTCGCCAGCGCCTCGGTCATCGCTCGGCCCAGGCCCTGGATATGCGGCGCCTGCATCATGCTCTGGTGATCCCCAGGCACGTGCACCTGGCGCAGTTGCCCGGGCGCCAAAGCCGTGTCCCAGCCCAACGCCATACTGCGTTGCGACAGTTCGGTGGGGCGCTGCTCGGCGCTGAACAGGTGCACCGGAATCGGCAACGGGAACAGGCTGTAGTGGGCCAGGGCGTGCCCGTGCCCGACTTCGCGCTGAAGAAAACTCAATAGGTCCGCGTCCGACGCCGCCGCCATTTGCGCGTATAGCAAACCTTGATCGCGACAGCGTTGCAGCAGATCCGCAAAGTCCAACTGTCCAATCCGCGCCTCCAGTTGTTCAAGGCTTGCCAGCTCATTTACACCTCCCTGCGCTTTCCAATAAGCCGTGCATTGCAGCAACAGGTGCCGCTTGAATGCATCCGGCCCGCTCCAGCGTGCTTTGCCCTGGTCAGTCAGGCGCGGCACATAGCTGTCGATCAAACCGAGGAAGGCCACGCTTTCATCCAGCCCCAGCAGTTGCATGGCGATTTCATAGGCCAGCACCCCACCAAAGGACCAGCCCGCTACCCGATAGGGACCGTGGGGCTGAATCTCGCGGATCAGCCCGACCATGCGCGCCGCCAGGCCTTCCATGCTGTTCAGGTGGGCCTCGCCCAGCGCCAGCCCCGGCAGGCCGTAGATCGGATAATCACCCGGCAGGTGCTGGCCCAGCGCCGGGAAATACACGTCCATGCCGCTGAACTCATGCACCAGAAACAACGGTGCCTGCGCCCCGCTGCTGCGCACGGTAATCACGCGGGTGTCGGGCAGTACATCATCCCCGCGCTGACGCAGCATCGCCGCGACGCCGGCCACGCTGGCATGTTGGAACAGCTCGGCCAACGACACCGGCAAACCGGCCTCGTCCAGCAGGTTGACCAGGCGAATCGCCAACAACGAATGCCCGCCCAGTTCAAAGAAGCTGTCATGCCGCCCCACTTGTTCGAGTTTCAACACCTCGGCCCAGCGTTGCGCCAACGTCTGCTCCAGGGCGTCGGCCGGCGTTTCGAACGTGCGGCTGGTCGAGGCGTCCCAGGCAGGCACCGGCAAGGCGTTACGGTCGATCTTGCCGTTGGCGGTCAACGGCAATTGCTCCAGCGCGACGTAGGCGGACGGCACCATGTACTCGGGCAAGTGCGCGTGCAGGTAAGCCCGCACCGACTCGACAGCAACGGGTTCGCCCGCCCAGGTGAAATAGGCCACCAGGCGTTTGTCCCCCGGAACTTCTTCACGGGCCAGCACCACGGCATCCTGGATGCCTGCGAACGTCGCCAGTCGCGCCTGGATTTCACCCAGCTCAACACGAAAACCTCGAATCTTCACCTGGTCGTCATTACGCCCGATGCACTCCAGCAGACCGTCGGCCGTCCAGCGCCCGAGATCGCCCGTACGGTAAAGCAAGGCGCCTGGGTTGAACGGGTCCTGCACAAACTTTTCAGCCGTCAGCTCGGGGCGATTCAAATAGCCCAAGGCGACGCCATCGCCGCCAATGCAGATTTCACCGACGATACCCAGCGGTACCGGCTGCTGCTGCGCATCGAGCACATACACTTGGGTGTTGGAGATCGGCCGCCCCACCGGCACGCTGTCGGCATCATCGGCAATCGTGTGCACTTCGCAGGTGGTGGCGTAAGTGGTGGTTTCGGTCGGCCCATAGCAATGCACCAGGCGCAACGCGGGAGCCTGCGCCAACAGCGTGCGGAACGCCGCCGGATCGGCCCGCTCCCCGCCGCACAAAAGGATGCGCAAGCCAGCCAGGGCCTGGGGAATCAATTGCACGTATTGGTTGAACAGCGCGGTGGTGACAAACAGCACCGTCACGCCCTGCAACGCCTGGGCGAAAGCGCTCGGATCGAGCAAGGTGGCGTGGTCAATCACCTGCACCTGGCCGCCATTGAGCAGTGGCCCCCACACGTCCATGGTGCTTGCATCGAACGCTGGGTTCGACGCAAAGGCCACGCGGTCGGCGGCATTGAAATCGGCATAGCCGTTGTTGAGCACTAGGCGCGTAATGCCGCGATGGGACACCAGCACGCCCTTGGGCTGGCCGGTGGAGCCGGAGGTGTACATGATGTACGCCACGCTGTCCGAGGGTTGCGACAGGTCCGGGTTGTGGCTCGGTTGCGGGGCGAGACCAAGCGTGTCCAGGTCCAGGCGACGCACCCCGCTCTCTATGACGCAATCGCTGCGAGTCAGCAACCAGGCCGCGCCACAGTCTTGCAGCATGAACCCCTGGCGTTCAGCCGGTGCATTCACGTCCAACGGCACATACGCGGCGGCGCATTTGAGGATGGCCAATTGGCTGACCAGTAACTCCAGCGAACGCGGCAGCAGGATCGCCAGGTGATCGCCAGGGCGCACACCCAGGCCGAGCAGGTGATGGGCCAAGCGGTTGGCGCGGGTATTGAGTTCGCCGTAGCTCACCCGCCGCTCGTTGTGCACCAGCGCCACCGCGTCGGGACGCGCCATGGCCTGGGCTTCGAACAGGCGCTGCACCGTGTGCTCACGCGCGAATGTACGGGCAGTGGCGTTGAAGTGCTCAAGCACCCGTTGGCGTTCGACCTGCGGCAGAATCGGCAAGCGGTTGATGGCGATATCGCGATGACCTTCCAGGGCCTGCACCACCTGCGCCAGCGCGATTTCCAGGTAGTCGCACAAGCGCCGGGCGCCCTGCCCCATGACGGTCAGGCTGAACCCTTCACCGAGGTCATCCACGCTGATCGCCACGCCGTAGTGCGTGTGCTCCTCGGCCTTGAACAACTCGATCCCCTGCCACGCCTCGGCCACGCCACCGGCCTGGGGTGCGCTGTGACGATAGTTGAACAATACGCTGAACAACGGCGTCGCCACCGGCACACCACTGCAACGCTGGGCCAACGCCAGGGGCGCATGTTCATGACCGAGCAGCTGAGTCAGGCGCCCATGGGTGGTACGCAGTGCCGTCAGCACTGAGTGTTCCCCCAGGTCGACCCGCAGCGGCAAGGTATTGATAAATACGCCCATGGCCCGCTCGGCGCCTTCGCCGCCTTGCAGGCGGCCGAGCATCACCGTACCGAACACCACCTGCTCGCGGGCGCAAACCTTGCCCAGTACGTGAGCCCAGGCCAAATGCATCACGCTGGCCGCACTGACCCCCGCCTGGCGGGCCTGGCTGCGCAGGCGTCGACTCAGCGACAGGTCGAGACCCACGCGTACGTTTTCCACGGCCCCCAGATTGGGCACCTCGGTGGGTTCGTCGACCTCACCGAGCATCTCGCGGAAAAACGTCTCGTGATCCTCAGCGCCCAAACGGGTCTGGGCCACGTAGTTGCGATACGGCACGGGCGCGGCCAGGGTGTCCTGAGTGCCCAGCAGAAACGCCTGCAGCTCGTGTTGCAGGATATCCAGGGCAACGTGGTCCATCACCAGGTGATGAAACAGCAACGTCGCGACCACCCGTTGCGATTGCTCGGCGTACACCAACCGCATCAGCGGCGCCTGGCCAAGGTCCAGGCGTGACGGCAGCGGACCGCTCTCAACACTTAGCCGGGCGTGGCGCCACACCACCTGCACCGGTTCTTCCAGGCCCTCCCAATGCAAGGATGAACGCAGGATGTCATGACGCTGGATCACCGCCTGCAATGCGCTGGCGAAGGCCTCCAGGCGTGCGCGACTGTCAAAGGCAAACTGCGCCTGTAACACATAGGCGTCATCACCTTGCGCAGCGCGATGCTGATACAGGATGCCGGCCTGCAACGGCGCCAGCGGGTAGATATCCTGCACATTCGCCGCACCGCCGGGGATGCTGGCGACGATGCGCTCGATGGCTGCTTGATCCAGGCTGACCAGCGCCAGCATGTCTGGCGTGATGCGCGCGCAATCGGCCGCAATGCCATTGGCCGGCACCGCCACTTCACGCCCGCTACCCAAAGCTGCCGCCAGGGCAGCCAAGGTCGGTTGACCAAACAGCACTTTCACGTCCGCCGACAAGCCCAGGCCGCGCATACGCCCGATCAGGCTGACCGCCAGCAACGAGTGGCCGCCCAGTTCGAAGAAGTTGTCGTGTCGGCCCACGCGTTCCACGTTGAGCAACTCGGCCCACAGCGCGGCCAAGGTGATTTCCGTGTCGCCCAGCGGCGCCTCGTACTCGCGCACCACCAACGCCTCCACGCCCGGTGCCGGCAATGCCTTGCGGTCGAGTTTGCCATTGGGGCTCAGCGGCAGCGCCTCCAGGTGCACGAAGCTGGCCGGCACCATGAACTCCGGCAGGTGCAGCAGCAAATGGGCGCGCAGGCTTTCAATTTCACTCGGCACGCCGGTGTAGTAAGCGATCAGGCGCTGCTCGCGGGCAATCACGGCGGCTTCCTGGACCGCCGGATGCTCGGTCAGGCGTGCCTGGATTTCGCCCAGCTCGATGCGCAGGCCACGGATCTTGACCTGGTCATCATTGCGCCCCAGGTACTCGATGTTGCCATCCGGCAAGTAGCGCCCGACGTCACCGGTGCGGTACATGCGCCCAGGGGCAAACGGGTCATCGAGGAAACGCTCGGCGGTCAGTTCGGCACGGTTGAGGTAACCCCGTGCGACTTGCACCCCCGCGATAAACAATTCGCCCACCACGCCCAACGGCACAGGCTGCAACTGCCCGTCCAGCACGTACATGCGCGTGTTGGCGATTGGCTTGCCGATGGGGGTGTTGTCGGGCACGTCAAAGCCTGCGCAGTGCCAGGCAGTGACATCCACCGCCGCTTCGGTGGGCCCATAGAGATTATGCAACTGGCTGCCCGGCAACTGTTGTTTGAAGCGGCGTACCAGGCTGCCCGGCAAGGCTTCGCCGCTGCACATCACCCGCACCAGCCCGCCCGCCTGGCTGACGTCACCGTGGGCGAGGAAGACATCAAGCATCGACGGCACGAAGTGCAAAGTCGTGACCCCTTCGGCTGCGATTACCTGGCACAGGTACTCAGGGTCTTTATGCCCATCCGGGCGCGCCATCACCAGGCGTGCGCCGGTGAACAGCGGCCAGAAGAATTCCCACACCGACACATCGAAACTGAACGGGGTTTTCTGCAACACCGTATCGCCTCCCGTGAGCCGGTATTCGTCCTGCATCCACAGCAGGCGGTTGACCACCCCGGGGTGTTCGTTGATCACGCCTTTGGGCTGGCCGGTGGAGCCGGAGGTGTAGATCACATAGGCGGCCACCCCGGCCACCGCTGGGTTGGTGATGGGCTGGTGCTGCCAGGTGGGCTGGTCCAGATCGACCACCGGCACCTCGCCCAGCAGCCCAAGGGTGCTGCCCTGGGCCAGTACCACCGCTGGCGCGCTGTCGTGCAGCATGTAGGCGATACGCTCCGGCGGGTACGCCGGGTCCAGCGGCACATAGGCGGCGCCGGCCTTGAGGATCGCGTACAGGCCAATGACCATGTCCAGGCCACGCTCCACGCAGATCGCCACCCGCGCCTGCGGCTGCACGCCGAGGGCTTGCAGGTGGTGGGCCAGTTGGTTGGCGCGAGCGTTCAGTTCGGCGTAGGTCAGTTGCTGCTCGCCGGCCTTTGCCGCCACGGCCTGCGGCGTGCGCAGTACCTGCGCTTCGAACATCCCGTGCAGGGTCTGGTCGAGCTGGTAGTCCACAGTGGTAGCGTTGAAATCCACCAGCAACTGCTTGCGCTCACGCTCATCCACCAGCGGCACATGCGCAAGCACCGCCTGGTCGTTAGCGACCATGGCCTGCAACACGCGGGTGAAGTAGCCGAGGTAACGCCGTATCGTCGATTCATCGAACAGCGCCACGGCATATTCCAGCGCGCCGAGAATACTGCCCTGCACTTCCCCCAGGTTCAGCGACAGGTCGAACTTGGCGAAATGGCTGTTTTCGACAATGCCTTCCAGGGCCAGGTCGCCCAACGCCAGGGTCGGCGCGCTGCTGTCCTGCCAGCTCAGCAGGGTCTGAAACAGCGGGCTATGGGCCAGGCTGCGCGGCGGCCGGGTGATTTCCACCACCTGTTCGAACGGCAAATCCTGATGGGCTTGGGCCGCCAGTGTCAGCGCCTTGACCCGAGCCAGCAGGGCCTCGGTGCTCAACTCGCCCGAGGTGTCGATGCGCAGCGCCAGGGTGTTGACGAACAAACCGATCAGCCCTTCCACCTCGGTGCGCGTGCGGTTGGCCACCGGCGTGCCGATCACCAGCTCCGGCTGTCCGGACAAGCGCGCCAGCAACGAAGCCCAGGCGCTCATCAAGGTCATATAGAGGGTGGTGCCATGGCGCTGGCTCAAGGCCTTGAGCCCGGCAGTAAGGCGTTCATCCAGGCGCACTTCGACGCTGCTGCCGGCGTAGTCCTGCTGCGCCGGGCGCGGGCGGTCGGTGGGCAGGGTCAGCAACGCCGGCGCGCCGGCCAGGGTCTGCTGCCAATAGGTGCTTTGGCGGTGCAACACTTCGCCGCTCAACCACAGGCGTTGCCACACAGCAAAGTCGGCGTACTGGATCGGCAAGGGCGGCAGCGGGTCGGATTGGCCGTGGCTGAAGGCTTGGTACAGCGCCATCAGTTCACGGGTCAGCACGCCCATGGACCAGCCATCGGAGACGATATGGTGCAGGGTCAGCAGCAGCACATGGTGATCGTCGGCCATCACCACCAGGCGACCGCGCAGCAACGGGCCACGCTCCAGGTCGAAGGGCGCCGAGGCTTCGCCGTGGATCAGCGCGTCCAGCGCCTGTTGCGGTTGCGCGTGGCGACGCAAGTCTTGCACCTGCAGCGGTAACACCTCCTCGGCCGGCACGATCAGCACCTGGGCCTGGTCGCCGTGTTGGGCAAAGCGGCTGCGCAGGGTTTCATGCCGCGCCACGATCCGCGCCAGCGCCCGTTGCAGTGCCTGCACATGCAACTGCCCGCGCAAACGCAGGCCGATAGGAATGTTGTAGGCGGTGTTGGCGCCCTCCATCAACGCCAGGAACCACAGGCGCTGCTGGGCAAACGACAGCGGCATCTCTTCATCACGATTGGCCGGCAGGATATCCGGCAAGGTGCTGCGCCCGGCCTGGGCCAGCAGTTCAGCGACCGCTGCCAGTTCGGCGTTGGCGAACAGGTCGCCCAGCGCCAACTCGACCCCCAGCCGCTGGCGGACCTGGGAGACCATGCGCATCGCCAGCAGCGAGTGCCCGCCCAACTCAAAGAAATGGTCACGCCGCCCGACCCGTTCCACTTGCAACACCTCGGCCCAGATCTGCGCCAGCACGGTTTCGATCTCGCCCTGGGGCGCTGCGTATTCGCGGGTAAACACTGCGGCCATGTCCGGCACTGGCAAAGCCTTGCGGTCGAGCTTGCCATTGGTGGTCAGCGGCAGCGCGTCGAGCTTCATGAAGGCGACCGGGACCATGTAGTCCGGCAACTGCGCCACCAGGTGAGCGCGGATTTCGCCTACCGTCAGCGCGTCAAGTTGCGGGTTTTCGGTGAAGTAGGCCACCAGGCGCTCTTCACGCACCAGCACCACCGCTTCCAGGATGCCAGGCAATTGGTTGAGCCGGGTTTCGATTTCGCCCAGTTCGATGCGCACGCCACGGATTTTGACCTGGTCATCGTTGCGCCCCAGGTAGTCGAGCGTGCCATCGGGCAACCAGCGCACCAGGTCGCCGGTGCGGTACATGCGCCCGGGGTTGAATGGGTCGCGCAGGAAGCGCTCGGCGGTCAGTTCCGGGCGGTTCAGGTAACCTCGCGCCACGCCCTTGCCGCCTACGTACAACTCCCCCGCCACCCCCAGTGGCACCGGGCGTTGATGTTCATCGAGCACGTAGACGGTGACATTGGCGATGGGCTTGCCGATATGCAACGGCTGGCCCGCCTCGACCTTGCCCGACGTGGCGACCACCGTGGCTTCGGTGGGGCCATAGTTGTTGATCAATTCAAAGCGCTGCGCCCGGCCGAACTGGCGCAGGCGATCGCCACCGACCAGCAGGGTGCGCAAGGTCGGGTGCTCGATAGTCTGGCTGAACGCGTACTCGGCCACCGGCGTGGGCAGGAAGCTTACGTCCAAAGGCTGTGCGCACCACCAGGCCAGCAGCGCGTCGATATCTTCAGCACCGTCATGGGCCGGCGGCAGGTGCAGGGTGGCGCCCACACACAGCGCCGGCCAGACCTCCCAGGCCATCGCATCAAAGCCGAAACCGGCAACACTGGCGGTATGCCGCCCGGCGCGCAGGTCAAAAGCGCTGCAATGCCAGTCCACCAGGTTGGCGACGGTGTGGTGCTCCACCATCACACCTTTGGGCAAGCCGGTAGAACCCGAGGTGTAGATCACATACGCGAGGTTCGTCGGGCCGACAGCGACCTTGGGGTTGCTCGCCGAGTGATGCTGCCAGGTGAAGCGATCGAGGTTGATCACCGGCACCTCGAGCTCGGGCAAACGAGCCAGCAACGCGTGTTGGGTGAGCACCGCCACCGGGGCACTGTCGCTGAGCAAGTAGCTCAAACGCTCGGCCGGGTGGGACGGGTCTACCGGCACATAACCGGCACCCGCCTTGAGGATCGCCAGCAGCCCAGCCAGGGTGTCGAGCCCGCGCCGCGCCACAATGGCCACGCGATCATCGGGCCGAACCCCCAGCGCCAGCAGATGATGGGCCAGCAGGTTGGCTTGCTGGTTGAGTTCGACGTAGGTCAGTTGCCGCCCTTCGTGCACGGCGGCGATGGCGTCCGGCGTGAGCGCAGCCTGGGCTTCGATACGCCCGTGCAAGGTGGTGCCTTGCGGGAACACGGCCTGGGTGGCGTTGAACTGTTGCAACAGCAGGCGCTGTTCGGCGGCGGGCACTACCGAAAGTTGGTCAAGCGCAGTGTGCGGCGCCTGCTCCAGCGCGGTAACCAGGTTTTCCAGCGCGGTGTGCAGGTAGGCGCAGACGCGGTGGGGGTCGACCTGGGTGCTGGCCAGCAAACTCAGGCCGAAGCCTTCGCCCAGGTCGTCCACACTCAGGGTCAACGGGTAGTTGGTGCGTTCCTCGGCGCGCAGTGCGGTAATGCCGTGCCAGGCCGACACTGCCTCGGCACTGGCGGCGGGAGCGCTGTGACGGTAATTGAGCAGCGCACTGAACAGCGGCGTCGGGGCGATCACGCCGCTGCAACGCTGGGCCAATGCCAGGGCCGCGTGCTCATGGCGCAGCAGCGTGGTCAAACGTGCGTGGGTGGCCTTGACCCCGCTGCGTACATCCTGGGCGTCGATATCCACACGAAACGGCAAGGTGTTGATGAAGATCCCCAAGGCGCGGTCAGTCGCATGGCTGCCTTGCATACGCCCCATCAACACGGTGCCGAACACCACCTGCGCCTTGCCGGCCAACACCGCCAGTACCTGGGCCCAGCCCAGATGGAACAGGCTGGCGGCGCTCACCCCCAGTTGCCGGGCCTGCACGCGTATACGCTGCGCCAGCTGCGGCGCCAATGGCAGGCTGACCTCGGCAATGGCGCGAGCATCGCCCTGCACATCCTGCAGCCCGAACGGCAAGGTCGGCTCGACGATATCGCCGAGCATCTGCCGGAAGAAACTTTCATGCTCCTGCTCGCTGATGCCCAGCCGCGCCTGTGCCACGTAGTTGCGAAACGGTACGGCCTGGCCGAGGGCCGCGCCCTGCCCCAACAGACACGCCTGCATTTCATGGCATACCACTTCCAAGGCGCTGTGATCCATCGCCATATGGTGGAACAGCAAGGTAGCGACGATGCGCTGGTGGGTCCGGTCTTCAGCATGTACCAGGCGCAACAACGGTGCCTGGGTCACGTCGAGGCGATAATGACGGGCATTGAATAGGTCATGCAGCTGTGCGGCGATATCGCCGTCGGCCGGGTCGAGCATCAAAGCTTGCACCGGCAGGCGCGCCTGACGCCACACCACTTGCGAAGGTTGCGCCAGGCCATCCCAGACCACCCCGGTGCGTAAAATGTCGTGGCGGTCCATCACGCTTTGCAGCGCCTGGGCAAACGCCTCGAAGCGCTCCAGGCTGTCAAACGCGAACTGCGACTGCATCACGTAGGGGTCGCCCTGCTCGGCGCTGGCATGGTGAAACAGAATGCCTTCCTGCAATGGCGCCAACGGATAGATGTCCTGGATATTCGCCACACCGCCCTGCACGGTGGCGATGATGCGCTCGATCTCGTCCTGGCTCAGGGTCGAGAGGGTCAGCATGTCGGGGGTGATGCGCTCGGCGTTGGCGGGAATGCCATTGGCCGGTACGGCCACTTCGCCAACCTTGGCAGCCGAGTACTCACCGGCCTTGATCAGCTCGATCAGCGCCGGTTTGTGCTCGCGCAAGGCGGCCAATATTGCCGGGTCGCTCAAGGCTTGCCGGTTGCCGTTCACCGACAACTGTTCGCCCTTGAGCGCCAGTTGCACGTCCTTGGTTTTCAGGGTTGCCAGCAGCTCGAGGATGTTCACAGGACGATCTCCATTCGTTCGGTCATTGCGGCGTAGCCGGCCAGGGTCGGTTGTTCGAACAACGCTCGCACATCGGCTTCCATGCCTTCCTGGCGCAGGCGCCCGATCAAGCTCACAGCGAGCAGCGAGTGCCCGCCCAGTTCAAAGAAATTGTCATGCCGGCCTACCCGCTCCACCTTGAGCAGCTCGGACCACAACCGGGCCAGCAGGATTTCGGTATCGCCTTCGGGAGCTTCGTACTCACGCACCGTCAGTGCGTCCATACCCGGTGCGGGTAACGCTTTGCGGTCGAGCTTGCCGTTGGGGCTCAGGGGCATGACGGGCAGGTGCACGAACAGCGCGGGCACCATAAAGTCCGGCAGGTGCTGCAACAGCTGGGCGCGCAGGCCGTCGATGTCGCTTGGCAGGCCAGTGTAATAGGCGACCAGGCGCTCATCACGAACCACCACCACCGCGTCGTTGACCGCCGAATGCTCGATCAGCCGCGCCTGGATTTCCCCCAGCTCGATGCGCAGACCACGGATTTTCACCTGGTCATCGTTGCGCCCCAGGTATTCGATATTGCCGTCCGGCAAGTAGCGGCCCAGGTCACCGGTGCGGTACATCCGGCCAGGCGCAAACGGGTCATCGAGGAAGCGCTCGGCGGTCAGCTGCGCACGGTTCAGATAACCCCGCGCCACTTGCACGCCAGCGATGAACAGCTCACCGACCACGCCCAGGGGCACCGGCTGCAACTGCCCGTCCAGCACGTACATGCGCGTGTTGGCAATCGGCTTGCCGATGGGGGTGTTGTCCGGCACGTCCGGGCGGGCGCAGTTCCAGGCCGTCACGTCCACCGCCGCTTCCGTGGGGCCATATAAGTTGTACAAACCAATGCCCGGCAACTGCTGCTTGAACCGACGCACCAGGCTGCCCGGCAGCGCCTCGCCGCTGCACATCACGCGCACCAACCCGGCCGCCTGGCTCACATCGCCATGGGCCAGAAACACGTCAAGCATCGACGGCACAAAGTGCAGGGTGGTGATGTTTTCTGCCTCGATTACTTCGCACAGGTACGCAGGGTCTTTGTGCCCACCCGGGCGCGCCATCACCAGGCGTGCGCCGGTAAACAGCGGCCAGAAGAACTCCCACACCGACACGTCGAAGCTGAACGGGGTTTTCTGCAAGACCGTGTCGTGGGCCTTGAGGCCATAGGCGTCCTGCATCCACAACAGACGGTTGACCACCCCGGCGTGTTCATTGATCACGCCTTTGGGCTGGCCGGTGGAACCGGAGGTGTAGATCACGTAGGCCGTGTGCCGGGCAGTGAGGCCCGCGACCTGCGGGTTGACGCAAGGCTGCTGGTGCCAGGTGCTGTGGTCGACGTCGATCACGGCCACGTCGCCCAGCAAGGCACGAGTGGCGGCTTGCGCCAGCACCACCACCGGCGCGCTATCTTGCAGCATGTAGGCGATGCGCTCTTGCGGGTAGGCCGGGTCCAGCGGCACATAACCGCCACCGGCCTTGAGGATGGCGAACAGGCCGATCACCATGTCCAGGCCACGCTCCAGGCAAATGCCTACCCGTGAGTCCGGCTGCACGCCCCTTTCACGCAGGTGATGGGCCAGGCGGTTGGCGTGCTCATTGAGCTGTTGGTAACTCAGTTGCTGTTCGCCGGCCTTTACCGCCACGGCGTGCGGCGTGCGCAGAACCTGGGCCTCGAACATCCCGTGCAGGGTCTGGTCGAGGTTGTAGTTGACCTCGGTGGCATTGAACCGCACCAGCAGCTGTTGCCGCTCTTCTGGTCCCAGGATCGACAGGCGATTGATCGCCTGCTGGGGTGCCTGCTCAAGGGCCTCGACCAGCGCGGACAAGGCGTTGTGCATATAACCGCAGAGCCGTTGCGCATCCACCTGGGCCAAGGCCGTGAACGCGTAACCATCACCCAGGTCATCCACGTTCAGGGTCAACGGGTAATTGGTGCGCCCGTCATTGACCAGGGTCTGCATACCTTCCCACGCCAAGTGCGCGTCCGCCGAACGGGTGGCGGCGCCGCGATGGCGATAGTTGAGCATCGAACTGAACAACGGCGCCGGTGCCGCCACGCCGCTGCAACGTTGGGCCAGGGCCAGCGAGGCGTGCTCATGGCCGAGCAATTGCGTGAGGCGCGCATGGGTGGCCCGCACGGCGGCGCGGGCGCCCTGGTCATTGATGTCCAGGCGCAGCGGCAAGGTATTGATAAACACGCCCAGGGCCCGATCAGCACCCTCGCCACCTTGCAGACGGCCAACCAGCACGGTTCCGAATACCACCGTGTGGCGTGCCGATACCGCGGCCAGCACCTGCGCCCAGGCCAGATGAAACAGGCTGGCGCCGCTGACGCCCAACAGCCGCGCCTGGCTGCGCAGGCGCCGGTTCAGTGAGTTGTCCAGTTGCAGGGTATGTTCTTCAATCGCACTGCCGTCGCCGCGTACATCCTGCCAACCGAATGGCAGCGTCGGTTCATCCACATCGCCGAGCATTTGACGGAAGAAGGCTTCGTGCTCCTGCTCGCTGACACCCAGGCGCGCCTGGGCCACATAGTTGCGATACGGCATCGGCGCGGTGATTGGCGCGGCTTGGCCGAGCAGGTAACCCTGCATTTCCCGCAGCACCACGTCGAACGCGGTATGGTCCAGGGCGATATGGTGGTAGAGCAACACCGCCACCACGCGTTGGTTGGCCGGGTCCTGGGCATACATCAGGCGGATCAACGGCGCCTGGCTGATATCCAGGCGATGATGCCGCGCATCGAAACGCTCATGCAGGCCGGCAAGCACGTCTCCGTGCAAATGCAGCTCCTGAACGCTCAACGCCGCCTTGCGCCACACCACTTGCAACGGTTGCGCCAGCCCCTCCCACACCACCCCGGTGCGCAGAATGTCATGGCGGTCGATCACCTGTTGCAGCGCCTGCGCGAAAGCTTGCAGACGCTCGACACTGTCAAACGCCAGGTGCGATTGCAGCAGGTACGGGTCGCCCTGCGCGGCCGTGAGGTAGTGGTAGAAAATGCCCTCCTGCAGCGGCGCCAGCGGGTAGATGTCCTGCACGTTGGCAGCGCCGCCTGGCACCTGGGCGACTACCTGATCAATCGCACACTGGTCGAGGGTCACCAGCGCCAGCATGTCGGGGGTGATACGTTGGCACTCGGCACTGATCCGGTTGGCCGGCACTTGCACCTCGCGACCACTGCCAACAGCAGCGGCCAGCGCGGCCAGGGTTGGCTGACTGAACAGCACGCGCACATCGGCGCTGAGGCCAACCTGGCGCATACGCTCGATCAGGCTGACGGCCAGCAATGAATGGCCGCCCAGTTCGAAAAAATGGTCATGACGGCCCACCTGTTCCACTTGCAGCACCTCGGCCCAGATACGCGCCAGGGTGGTTTCGACCTCGCCCTGGGGGGCCTGGTACTCGCGGCTGAGCACGGCGGCCTGATCAGGATCGGGCAGTGCCTTGCGGTCCAGCTTGCCGTTGGCGGTCAGGGGCAGCACATCGAGGCGCATGTAGGTGACCGGCACCAGCACATCGGGAAGCTGCGCCTGCAATTGCGCGCGCAAGGTCTCGATGGGGAGTGCGCGTTGCTCGGTGAACCAGGCCATCAGCCGGCCTTCGCGCACCAGCACCACCGCTTCGCGAATGCCGTCCAGCGCGGCCAGGCGGCTTTCGATTTCGCCCAGCTCAACCCGCACACCACGCAGTTTGACCTGGTCATCGTTGCGGCCCAGATACTCCAGATTGCCGTCGGGCAACCAGCGCACCAGGTCGCCGGTGCGGTACATGCGCCCCGGGCTGAACGGGTTTTGCAGGAAGCGTTCGGCAGTCAAGTCCGGGCGATTCAAGTAACCCCGTGCCACACCGCTGCCGCCTACATACAGCTCACCGGCCACACCGACCGGCACCGGGCGCAACTGCGCATCCAGCACATAGCTGCCGGCATTGGCGATGGGTCGACCAATATGCAACGCCTGCCCGGCCCGCACGCGACCGGAGGTGGCAACCACCGTGGCCTCGGTGGGGCCATAGTTGTTGATCACGGCAAAGCGCCGTTCCTGAGTGAACTGGCGCAGGCGATCGCCGCCAATCAGCAGGATGCGCAAGGTGGGGTGTTGCAGATGTTGGCTGAACGCGTACTCGGCTACCGGCGTGGGCAAAAAGCTCACGTCCAGCGGCTGCGCCCTCCACCAGGCCAGCAATTCATCAATGTTTTCATTGCCCACTTCGGCGGGCGGCAGGTGCAGGGTCGCCCCGACGCACAGGGCCGGCCAGACTTCCCAGGCCATCGCGTCAAAACCAAACCCGGCCACGCTGCTGGTGTGACTCGCAGCAGCCAGGCCAAAGGCTTCAGAGTGCCAATGCACCAGGTTCTCCACGCTGTGGTGTTCCACCATTACGCCCTTGGGCTGGCCGGTGGAGCCTGAGGTGTAGATGACATAGGCCAGGTGCGCAGGCGTCAGTGCGGGCAACTGTGGATTGTTGACGGGCAGGTGCTGCCAGTCGGCGTTATGCAAGTCGACCAGCATGATCGTGCCCAGCAGGTCACGGGTACTGGCCTCAGCGAGTACTGCCACCGGGGCGCTGTCCTGCAACAAATAAGCGATGCGTTCGGCGGGATACGCCGGGTCAATCGGCACATAGCCGGCGCCGGCCTTGAGAATGCCCAATAGCCCCACCAGCATCTGCGGGCCACGACGGCAGCACAGCGCCACTCGGTCATCCGGTTGCACGCCGAGGGCCAACAGGTGATGGGCCAGTTGGTTTGCACGCTGATTGAGCTGCTGATAGGTCAGCGCCTCGCCGCCCTGCTGCACGGCAATGGCGTGGGGTTGGCGCTCAGCCTGTACCTCAAATGCGCCGTGCACGGTGTGGCCACGGGGGAAATCCTGGGCCGTGGCATTGAATTCGCGCAGCAGGGTTTCACACTCCGCCGCGGGCAGGATCGGCAGGCGATTGAGTGCCGTGTCCGGCGTGCACTCCAAGGCTGTGAGCAACTGCGCCACAGCGTTGTGCATGTAGTCGCACAGGCGTTGCGCACCGATCTGTGGCACCGCCAGCACGCTCAGCCCGAAGCCGTCGCCCAGGTCATCCACGCTCAGGGTCAATGGGTAATTACTGCGCTCCTCACCGCCCAGCAGCTGCACGCCCTCCCAGATGCCGTGGCCGTCGCGGGCCATCTCGGCGGGGTTGCTGTGACGGTAATTGAGCAAGGCACTGAACAATGGCGTGCTGGTCGGCACACCGCTGCAACGCTGAGCCAGGGCCAGCGAGGCATGTTCATGCCCGAGCACGGCGCTCAGGCGTGCATGGGTGGCCTTGACCGCCGCTGACGCCCCGGCGGCAACATCGACCCGCAGCGGCAAGGTGTTGATAAACATCCCCAGCGCGCGGTCTGCACCTTCACCGGCTTGCATACGGCCCATCAGCACCGTGCCGAACACCACGTCATCGCGGCCCGACACCAGCCCCACGACCTGGGCCCAGGCCAGGTGCATCAGGCTCGCGGCGCTCACACCCAACTGTCGCGCCTGCTGGCGGACCCGCTGCGCCAGCGCGGCGTCCAATGGCAGCCCGGCCTCCTCGATGGCACGGCCATCGCCCTGCACATCCTGCAAACCAAACGGCAAGGTTGGTTCATCCACATCGGCGAGCATGTCGCGAAAGAACTGCTCATGCTCGGCCACACTGACGCCCAGGCGCGCCTGGGCCACATAGTTGCGAAATGGCGCGGCAGCGGGCAAGTCCTGGGCCTGGTTGAACATGAAGGCGCGCATTTCCTGGCCGACCACCTCCATGGCTGTGTGGTCCAGCGCCAGGTGGTGAAACAGCAGGATCGCCGCAACACGGTTGTGCGTCGGGTCCTGGGCATAGACCATGCGCAGCAACGGCGCCTGGGTGATGTCCAGCCGATAGTGCCGGGCATCGAAGCGAGCGTGCAGTTGTTCGATGATGCCGCCGTCGGCCGGGTCCAGATGAACCTCCTGCACCCCCAGTTGCGCCTTGCGCCACACCACTTGCACCGGGCTGTCCAGGCCCTCCCAGACTACGCCCGTGCGCAGGATATCGTGGCGGGCAACCACCTGTTGCAGCGCCGCCATGAACCCGTGCAAGCGGTCGAGATTGTCGAACGCCATGCGCGATTGCAGCAAGTACGGGTCGCCCTGTTCGGCGCTGAGGTGGTGGTAGAGAATGCCTTCCTGCAACGGCGCCAGCGGGTAGATGTCCTGCACATTCTCCGCGCCACCCGGCACGCTGGCGACGATACGCTCGATGGCATCCGGAGTGAGCTGCACCAGGCTCAGCATGGACGGTGTGATCTGTGTGCAACCGGCCGGGATGCCATTGGCCGGCACCACGATTTCGCGACCACTGCCCACCGCCGCCGCCAACGCTGCCAGGCTCGGCTGGTTGAACAGCACGCGCACATCGGCACTGAGGCCCACTTGGCGCATACGTTCGATCAAGCTCACCGCCAGCAGCGAATGCCCGCCCAACTCGAAGAAATGATCGTGACGCCCGACGCGTTCGAGCTTGAGCACGTCTTGCCAGATCTGCGCCAGTAGGGTTTCCACCTCGCCTTGCGGGGCTTCGTAGCCACGACTGAGCAAGGCCGACGGGTCCGGTGCCGGCAAGGCTTTGCGGTCGAGCTTGCCATTGTTGGTCAGGGGCAGACTGGCCAGCGGCATATAGGCCGACGGCAGCATATAGTCCGGCAACTGCCCTTGCAGGTAGGCGTGGACCAGCTCAATGCCCAGGTCTGCCCCGGCCCAGGTGAAGTAGGCGACCAGGCGCTTTTCACCTGGCATATCTTCCCTGGCCAACACGGCGACGTCCTGGATGCCCGGGCAACTGGCCAGGCGCGCCTCGATCTCACCCAGCTCGATACGAAAGCCACGGATTTTCACCTGGTCGTCGTTGCGACCCAGGCATTCGAGCAAGCCGTCTTGCGTCCAGCGCCCGAGGTCGCCGGTGCGGTACAGCAAGGCGCCCGGGTTGAAGGGGTCCTGCACAAACTTTTCAGCCGTCAGCTCGGGGCGATTCAAATAGCCCAGGGCGACGCCATCGCCGCCGATGCAGATTTCACCGGTGATGCCCAGCGGCACCGGTTGCATCTGTGCATCGAGCACGTAGATCTGTGTATTGGAAATGGGCCGCCCCACCGGCACGCTGTCGGTATCCGTACCGACCTCGCGCACTTCGTGGGTGGTGGCGTAGGTGGTGGTTTCGGTCGGCCCGTAGCAATGCACCAGGCGCGGCGCCGGTGCACGCGCCAACAGGCTGCGAAATGCCGCCGGGTCAGCACGCTCACCGCCGCACAGCAGGATGCGCAAACCGGCCAACGCCTCGGGGATCAATTGCACGTACTGGTTGAACAATGCGGTGGTCACGAACAACACCGTCGCGCCCTTAAGCTCGGCGCCGAACGCCAACGGGTCGAGCAAGGTGGCATGGTCGATCACCTGCACTTGCCCGCCGTTGAGCAATGCGCCCCACACATCCATGGTGCTCGCATCGAACGCCGGGTTGGAGGCGAAGGCCACGCGGTCGCTGGCATTGAAGTCGGCATAGCCATTATTGATGACCAGGCGCGTGATGCCGCGATGGGGCACCAGCACGCCCTTGGGCGTGCCCGTGGAGCCGGAGGTGTACATGATGTACGCCACGTCCTGCGCAGACCGGGCCAGCCCCGGGTTGTCCGCCGGCAGGTCGGCCAGGTCCAGTTCGGCAAGGTTGTCCAGCACCTGGCGGGCGCCGCTGTCCTGCACCATGAAGGTTCGACGTTCGAGCGGCGCGTTGACATCCAGCGGTACGTACACCGCCGCACACTTGAGCACCGCCAACTGGCTGACGACCAGGTCGATGGAGCGCGGCAGCGCCAGGGCCACCGCCTCACCTGGCCGCACGCCACGGCCAATCAAATGATGGGCCAGGCGATTGGCACGGCGATTGAGGCCACGGTAGCTCAGCGACAGCGGGCCATGCACCACCGCCACGGCTTCAGGCCGGGCCAGTGCCTGGGCTTCGAACAGTTGAGCGACGGTGAGCTGCGACGGGTATTCCCGGGCGCTGGCATTGAAGTCTTCAAGCAATAAGCGCCGCTCGGCGGGCGGCACAATCGACACCTTGTGCATGGCGGTGGTGGGCGCGTGTTGCAGCGCGCTCACCACATGGCGCAACGCGGTGAGCATGTACTCACCCACACGTTGCACATCCAGATGGGCGACACCCTGCACCGTCAGGGCAAACCCCGTGCCCAGGTCATCGACGTTGAGTACCAGCGGGTAGTTGCTGCGCTCTTCGGAGCTGAGGATCTGGATACCGAACGCGGCAAAGGGGTTGTCCCCCGGCGCGTCATCGGGTGCGCTGTGCCGGTAGTTGAGCAAGGTGCTGAACAACGGCAACGAACCCGGCACGCCGCTGCAGCGCTGGGCCAGCGACAGCGCGGCGTGTTCATGCGCGAGCAACTGCGCCAGACGCGCATGGGTGGCGCGTACGCCGGCTTGCACGCCGACGCTGCCGAGGCTGACCCGCAGCGGCAAGGTATTGATGAACATCCCCAGCGCGCGGTCGGCGCCCTCGCCGCCCTGCATACGCCCCAGCAAGACCGTCCCGAACACCACGTCCTGCTGGCCCGACACCTGGCCCAGCACCTGGGCCCATGCCAGATGCACCAGGCTCGCCGTGCTGACGCCCAGTTGCCGCGCCTGTTCGCGCAGGGCCAGGCTGAGGGCCGGTTCCAGCGGCAGATGGGCCTCATGGATGCCGCTGCCGTCGCCGTTCACATCCTGCAAGCCGAAGGCTAGGGTTGGCTCGTCGATATCGCCGAGCATCTGGCTGAAGAAGGCTTCGTGCTGCGCCTGGCTCAGGCCCAGCCGCGCCTGAGCCACGTAGTTGCGGTACTGCACCGCGTCAGGCAGTTGCGCGCGGTTGCCGTGCAGGCTAGCGCTCATTTCTTCGACCAGCACTTGCAGCGCCGTGTGGTCGAGCAGGATATGGTGCAGCAGCAGGATGCCGACCAAGCCTTCCGCCTCTTCAGCGTAGGCCAGGCGCATCAGCGAAGCGCGAGACAGGTCCAGGCGGTAGTGGCGAGGGTCGAAACGCTGTTGCAACTGCGCCAGGGCATCGGCGCCCTGGGTGTCCAAGCGCTCAACGGCCAGCGGCGCCTGGCGCAACACCACTTGCACCGGTTCCTCCAGGCCCTCCCAGAGAATCGCAGTGCGCAGGATATCGTTGCGTTCGATGACGCTGTGCAGCGCCTGAATAAAGCCATCCACCGCGCCCTGGTCGTTAAAACGCAACTGCACCTGCAACACGTAGGGGTCGCCCTCGCTGGTTGCCAGGTGGTGGTAGAGAATACCGGCCTGCAACGGCGCGAGAGCGTAGATATCCTGCACGTTGGCCACGCCACCGGGCACGGCCTGGAGGATGTGATCGATGGCGGCCTGGTCCAGCTCGACCAAGGGCAGCATGTCCGGCGTGATGTGCTCACTGTGTTCCTGGATCAGATTGCCCGGGACCTGCACCTCATGGTGCCCGCCCACCGCCGCTGCGAGGGCTGCCAGGGTCGGCTGGCCGAACAGCACGCGTACATCGGCACTCAGCTCTACCTGGCGCATGCGTTCGATCAGCTTGACCGCCAGCAGCGAATGCCCACCCAACTCGAAGAAGTTGTCATCACGCCCCACCCGGTCTAGCTTGAGCAGGTCCTGCCAGATTATCGCAATGGCGTTTTCCACCGCACCTTGGGGCGCGGCATAACTGCGCCGGGCCAACGCCTCGGCATCGGGTGCCGGCAAGGCTTTGCGGTCGAGCTTGCCGTTGGTGGTCAGGGGGAACGCCTCCAGGCGCACGAAGGCGCTGGGCACCATATGTTCGGCAAGGCTCTGTAGCAAGTGATCGCGCAAGGCGGCAACGCTGGGCTCACCCTCGGTGATCACGTAGGCCACCAGGCGCTTGTCACCCGGCTCATCCTCACGGGCGATCACCACCGCATCGCGCACGCCGTGGGCGGTGGCCAGGTGCGCCTGGATTTCGCCCAGCTCGATACGGAAACCGCGGATCTTGACCTGGTCATCGTTACGCCCCAGGTACTCGACACTGCCGTCGGCCAGCAGGCGGCCGAGGTCACCGGTCTTGTACATGCGCAGGCCCGTGGCCGGGTCCGCGAGAAAGCGTTCGGCGTTGAGTGCCTCGCGGTTCAGGTAACCGCGCGCCACCCCGGCGCCGCCCACGTACAGCTCGCCCACCACACCGTATGGCAACGGCTCGTGTTGTTCATCCAACACATACAGCTGCAAGTCGGGGATGCGTACGCCAATCGGGCTGACGCCCACCAGTTGGGCATCCGCCGCCTCCAGCGCACGATAGGTCACGTGCACGGTGGTTTCGGTAATACCGTACATGTTTACCAGCTGCGTACCGGCATTCACCGCCCGCGCATACCATGGCTTGAGCATGGCCGGTTCAAGGGCCTCACCGCCAAAGATCACCTGCCGCAACGAATGCGCCTGGGTGCTGTGGCCCTGGGCCGCGATCAACTGGCGGAACGCACTCGGCGTCTGGTTGAGGATGCTCACTTCGGCTTCGCAGAGCAGCGTGTAGCACTCATCCGGCGAGCGGCTGATCAGTTGCGGCACGATCAGCAACTGGCCGCCGTGCATCAGCGCGCCCCAGATTTCCCACACAGAAAAATCGAATGCGAAGGAGTGGAACAGTGCCCATACATCGTGCGGGTTGAACCCGAACCAGTGTTGAGTGGCACTGAACAGGCGCGCCACCTGACGATGCTCGATCATCACCCCCTTGGGTTGGCCGGTGGAGCCGGAGGTGTAAATCACATAGGCCAGATTGGCCGGGCTCAGGTGCAGCCGTGGATCGGTGATGGGCAACTGGCCCAGGCTGTCGAGGTCAAGCTGCGCCAGTTCGCCTACCCGGTGACGAGTGCCGGCCTGTACCAGCACAACCACCGGTTGACTGTCGGCCAGGGTGTAGGCAATGCGTTCCTGCGGGTAAGCCGGGTCTATCGGCACGTAGCCGGCACCGGCCTTGAGGATACCGAGCAGGCCGATGATCATCTGCGGGCCGCGCTCCACGCAGATCGCCACGCGGCTGTCAGGCTCCACGCCCTGGGCCAGCAGTGCATGCGCGACCTGGTTGGCGCGTTCGTTGAGTTGACGATAGGTGAGGCGCTGCTGCTCAAAGCGCACGGCAATGGCTTCAGGCTGGGCGGCGGCGTGGGTTTCGACTTGCTGGTGGATCAACGCGGTATCGGCGTAGTGCGTGGGGCTGTGGTTCAAGGTATGCAGCAGGGCGTGGCGTTCAGCGTCGGGCAGGATGTTCAGGCCGCAGAGCGGCCTGTCCGGTCGCTGCTCAAGGGCGTCGGCCAGGCTTTGCAGCGCGGTGTGCAGATAGCCGGCAACCCGCTGTGCACCGATGGCCGCATCCACCATCACCGTCAGCGCGAAGTCTTGCCCCAGATCGTCGACGTTGACCGTCAGCGGGTAGTTGGTGCGCTCTTCGGCGCCCAGGACCTGGATGCCTTCGGCAACCTCGATCACGGCGGCCATGTCGGTGGCCGCACTATGGCGATAGTTGAGGATCGCGCTGAACAACGGTGTGGGTGCTGCCACCCCGCTGCAGCGCTGGGCCAGTGCCAGGGACGCATGTTCGTGATCGAGCAGGCGCGTAAGACGCTCGTGGGTGACTTGCACCGCAGCGCGCACGCTTTGCGCGCCAACATCAACCCGCAACGGCAAGGTGTTGATGAACATGCCCAAGGCCCGCTCACCGCCCTCGCCTGCGCCCATGCGCCCGAGCATCACGGTGCCGAACACCACCGCCTCGCGACCGGAAACCACGCCCAACACCCGCGCCAACGCCAGGTGCATCAGGCTCGCCACACTCACCCCCAACGGCCGCGCCACACTGCGCAGGCGACGACCAAGGGCGCTATCGACGGGAATGCGCGCTTCATCAATGCCCTGACCATCGCCCTGCACATCTTGCAGGCCGAACGGCAGCGTCGGTTCATCGATATCGGCGAGCATGTCGCGAAAGAACGCCTCATGGGCCTGTTCGCTCACACCCTGGCGCACTTGGGCGATGTAGCTGCGAAACGCCACCGGCGTGCCCGCTTGCGCGTGCTCACCGGCCAAGTACAGCTGGATTTCATGGCGCACCACATCCAGGGCGGTGTGATCGAGAATGGTGTGGTGGAACAACAGCATCGCCACCACACGCTGGTTGGCCGGGTCCTCGGCGAACACCAGACGCAGCAGCGGCGCCTGGCCAAGGTCCATGCGATAGGCGCGGGCGTCATAGCGCGCGAGCAATTGAGCGAGACGGTCGCCGCCATCAAAATGCGCTTCTTCACACGCCAGCTGCGCCTTGCGCCACACCACTTGCAGCGGCTCGTCGAGGCGCTCCCACACCATGCAGGTGCGCAGGATATCGTGGCGGTCAATCACCCATTGCAGCGCCTCGGCAAAGGCTTGCAGGCGTGCACGGCTGTCGAACACAAACTGCGCGTGCAGCACGTAGGGGTCGCCCTGCGCGGCAGAAAGATGGTGGTAAAGCATGCCTTCCTGGAGCGGCGCCAGGGGGTAGATATCTTGCACATTCGCCGCGCCGCCGGGGATGGACGCGACGATACGGTCGATGGCCGGCTGGTCGAGGTTGACCAGCGCCAGCATGTCCGGGGTGATGCGATAAGCCGGGCTCAGCCAGTCACCGCCATGCTCGGCGACCAGGGCCAGCAACTGGGGTTTATGCGCGATCAATTGATCCCAGAGCGCGTCATCCAACGCCTCGTCATCGCCCAGGACGATCAGGTCGCCTTCTTCAGTTTGCAGACGGATCGCATGGGTGGAGATCGCTGCCAGTAAGTCGCTGAACTGCATGGGGTAACCTGCCTGATAAGTCACGGTTTAAGAGAATGTCCGTATTCAGTTTTGCCGCTAGGCGCGGCGCCCTTGAAAAACAACGGGCGCAGCCGGGGGCCTGGAGGGGCTTCCGGCAGGCTTGAAAAATTAAGGGATTTGCGCGGTGGGGGGTGACATGGGAAGCGGGGACAAGTGTCGGGTGGGAGGGTTCCCGTGTTTGCTCGCGGCTCTTCAACTTTGCTGAGTTTTACCAGTACTGCGGCGATGATCGCCCAGGTCACACCTGTGGGAGGGGGCTTGCTCCCGATGGCGGTGGGTCAGTCAATTAATCCATATCTGACCCACCGCCATCGGGAGCAAGCCCCCTCCCACATTTTGGCCTGTGTCGCCTGTTTGACATGCATTGTTAAAGGCCAGCAATCCATATCCCTTTAATTTGCAGGACGTTTCCTAGACAATCCTTCGGCCTTGCGCCTGCTCAACCCGCTGGCTAGCCTTCGCTTCGTCGCTGCATATCAGCGATCGGGTGTGAGATCCCGTGTATTTGCAGGCGCCATGCGCTACAACCGTCTATGGCGGCTATGTGCGGGCAGACTTCGGTCTGGCCGGGTCCTGCTTTCCGGTATCTCACCCCGCACATAGCTGCCACCTTTTGACGTGTGAGATCGGCAAAAGAATGGCTCCCAATCCAAGCAGGAGCTTCATCCATGAGCAAAGTCGTCCCCGACCCACCCTATCCCGTTTTTGTTGCCCACGAAGACCTGAGCTTCGAAGACGCGATCGCCAGCATTTCCTCGCTGCTACGCTGCGCCACCACCACCGCCACCGAAACCGCCGAGGGCCTCAAAGGCAGCCAACGCGACATGGCCTGCTCCACCGCCCACTTGATCGACATGGCCCGCACCCTCGCCGACCGCGCACTGGATTGCCTGCAACCCAAACCCACCAACATCCCATAACTTTTGTGGGAGGAGGCTTGCTCCCGATAGCGGCAGGTCAGCCAATTAATCCATATCTGACACACCGCCATCGGGAGCAAGCCCCCTCCCACATTTGGCCTGTGTCGCCTCAACGAATGATTGCTCACGGCCCGATTTGGTTGATGCACATTCAGTCAACGGACAATGCCTCAAGTGTCCTTAAGCTCAGATCGAAAGAGTATTTATCAATCGGTTTTCAGAACTTTATGCTTCGGCTCATTCCGTTGAATATCGAGCCGCTCATGACCCTCCGCCGCCCGCTTGCTGCTGTATTAGGATTGCTGGTTTTCTCCATCACCGTGAGCGCCGACGCCCAGGAGACCCTGCGCATCGGCTATCAGAAATCCTCGACCCTGATCACCCTGCTGAAAACCCGGGGCACCCTGGAAAAAGCCCTCAACGCCAACCACATCGACGTCAGCTGGCATGAGTTTCCCAGCGGCCTGCCATTGCTGGAGGCGCTGAACGTTGGCAACGTGGATATCAGCGCCGACGTCGCCGACACGGTGCCGATCTTCGCCCAGGCAGCCGAGGCCCAACTCACCTACTTTGCCCAGGAAGCGCCCTCGCCTGCGGCCCAGGCCATCGTGGTGCGCAAGGACTCGCCGATCCAGCAATTGGCGGACCTAAAAGGCAAGAAAATCGCGGTAACCAAGGCCGCCGGCGCCCACTATTTACTCATCGCCGCGCTGAACAAGGCCGGCCTGGCGTTCACTGATATCCAGCCGGCGTACCTCTCGCCAGCTGACGGTCGCGCCGCCTTCGAAAACAACAAGGTGGATGCCTGGGTCACCTGGGAGCCCTTCCTCACCAGCGTGCAGCGGCAACTGCAGACCCGCACCCTGGCAGACGGTGCCGGGCTTGCCAGCTACAAGCGTTATTACCTGACCGGCACGCCTTACGCCAAGGCCCATCCTGAAGTGCTGAGGGTGGTGTTTGCAGAACTGGAAAAAACCGGCCAATGGGTGAAAGCGCATCCGCAGGAGGCGGCAACAGTGCTCGGGCCGTTATGGGGTAACCTGGACGCTGCGACGGTGGAAGCCGCCAACGCGCACCGCAGCTATCAGGTGCAGCCGGTGACGCTGGAACAGTTGGGTGAGCAGCAGAAAATTGCCGATGCGTTCTTCAAGGCTGGCCTGCTGCCCAACGAGGTAAATGCCAAGGCGGTGCAGACCTGGCAGCCCTAGGTAAACAAGGCGTGCGGGAAGTGGTACAAAAGCAGTCCTTGCCACTTTCCTGGAGGCCACCGCTCATGACGTCCAAGCTCGAACAACTCAAGCAATTCACCACCGTGGTCTGCGACACCGGCGGCCTGGAAGCCATCAGCCGTCTGCAGTTTGCGCGGGGTCAGGAGAAACTGGAAACGCTGCTGGCCGACGCATGACCGCTATCAACCCGCTGGGTCAACCCCGCACGCTGGTGTTCCTGGCTTACCCTCAGATGGGCTTGCTCGACCTGACCGGCGCGCAAACGGTGTTCTGGGCCGCGACCAAGGCCATGGCCGAACGCGGTTTGCACGGCTACGTTGTACACAACGCCAGCCTGGCGGGTGGCCTGATGCCGACCGCCGAAGGCTTGAGCGTCGACACCGTGGCGCTGGCACAGTTGGCCCCTGGCGCTATCGATACGCTGGTGGTGCCCGGTGCGCCCGCCATCGAGCAAGCCATGGCGGATAACACTGCGCTGGTGGACTGGCTGCGCAATGCCTCCGGCCAGGCTCGGCGTACTGCCTCGGTATGCAGCGGCACCTTTTTGCTGGCCCAGGCCGGCTTGCTTGAGGGGCGCCGCGCGGCGACGCATTGGGCCATGTGCGAGCTGCTCAGACAACGCTTCCCGAGCATCGAAGTGGATGTGGATGCGATATTCGTGCAGCAAGGCACGGTATGGACCTCCGCCGGTGTGAGTGCCGGGATCGACCTGGCCCTTGCACTGGTGGAAGCCGATTGCGGGCGCGAGGTAGCGCTGCAAGTGGCGCGCGAATTGGTGGTGTTCCTCAAGCGCCCCGGCGGCCAGGCGCAGTTCAGCCAGGTGCTGCAAGCGCAAACCGCCGACAGCGCCGGCTTCGATGCCCTGCACGTGTGGATCAGCGACAACCTAAGCGACAGCGACCTCAGCGTGGAACGCCTGGCTGCGCAAAGCCATATGAGCCCGCGTAACTTTGCCCGGGTCTATAAACAGAAAACCGGTCGCACCCCGGCCAAGGCCATTGAATTGTTTCGCATCGAAGCGGCGCGGCGGATGCTCGAAGATTCCCAACGCAGCATCGACCAGATCGCCCGGCTGTGCGGGTTCGGCGACGAAGAGCGTATGCGCTGCACCTTCCACCGGCATCTGGCCATCGCACCTCGCGACTACCGCGAGCGCTTTTCTCGCTAGGCCGGTTAAAAGTGGCAGTGATTCAGGGTTATCTGTCCTTTCTGACAAGCCGTACGGCTTTTACAGTGATCCGGCAATGCCTTGCGGCTTACCTGGTCTCTGGAGCAACCCCATGAAACAACACATTCTCATCATTGGCGCCGGCTTCGGTGGCGTGTGGAGCGCCCTGAGCGCGGCCCGCCTGCTGGACAAACACGACCGCAACGATGTGCACATCAGCTTGCTCGCCCCGCAGGCGCAACTGCGTATTCGCCCACGTTTTTATGAGCCCGACGTGCACGCCATGCAGGCGCCGCTCGGCCCGCTGTTGAGCGCAGTGGGCGTGACCTTTGTACAAGGCGCTGCCGACAGCATCGACGCCAACGCCAGGCAAGTGACTTACCGCAACGCAGCGGAAGCCCCGGCCACCCTCAGCTACGACCGCTTGGTGCTTGCTGCCGGCAGCCGCTTGAATCGCCCGGGCATGGACGGCATCCAGCACGTATTCGACGTGGACCAGATCGAAGACGCCACGCGACTTGAAGCGCATATCAAGGCCCTGAAAAACCAGCCCGACAGCCCGGCCCGCAACACCGTGGTCATCGCCGGCGGTGGTTTTACCGGAATCGAGACCGCCACCGAAATGCCTGCTCGACTGCGCGCGGCGCTGGGGGATGCTGCCGATATTCGCGTGGTGGTGGTAGACCGGGGCCCGCAGATAGCGGCGTCCATGGGGGATGGCATTCGCCCGGCGATCATCGAGGCCAGCCAGGCGCTTGGGCTTGAATGGGTACTGAACACCTCGGTCGCCTCGGTGGACGCCGACGGCGTGACTCTGGCGGATGGGCAGCGGATTGCGTCCAGCACCGTGATCTGGACCATTGGTTTTCGCGCCAACCCGTTGACCGAGCAGATCGATGGTATCTGCGATCCTCAGGGTCGCCTGCACGTGGACGCCACTCTCAGGGTCAAGGGTCAGCCTGCCGTCTACGCCGCCGGGGACGTGGCCTATGCCGCCACCGACGACCTGGGCAACTTCGCCGCCATGTCCTGCCAGCACGCCATCGCGCTGGGCCGCTACGCCGGTAACAACGTCGCCGCCGACTTGATCGGTGTGGCACCAATGGCCTACAGCCAACCCAAATACGTGACCTGCCTCGACCTCGGCGCCTGGGGCGCGGTGTACACCGAAGGCTGGGACCGTCAGCTTAAGCTGGTGGGCCAGGAAGCCAAGGCGCTCAAGCAACAGATCAACAGCGTGTGGATCTACCCACCCGCGGCGGATCGAGCGGTGGCGCTGGCGGCGGCGGATCCATTGATTCCGGTGGCGTAAGTGTGGGAGGGGGCTTGCTCCCGATGGCGGTGAGTCAGTCACTGATGTGTTGACTGACACTCCCTCATCGGGAGCAAGCCTCCTCCCACATTTAGTCTGTGGTCACCCGCTGGATACTGGTCG
The DNA here is from genome assembly GCF_023127765.1 of Pseudomonas sp. W15Feb34. Lineage (NCBI taxonomy): Bacteria > Pseudomonadati > Pseudomonadota > Gammaproteobacteria > Pseudomonadales > Pseudomonadaceae > Pseudomonas > Pseudomonas sp. W15Feb34. The sequence goes on along the minus strand of NZ_SPKN01000046.1, from coordinate 319,509 downwards.
ATCAGCTCGGCACACCCGTCCCAAACCGCCGAATCGCCAGGCAATACCCCACCAACGCCAATGCCGCCAGCAGCCCACCCGCCGCGCCGATCCAGGCGAAGCCGAAGTGGCTGCCGACCCAACTGCCCATCAACGCGCCACCGCCGATGCCGATGTTGTAGATACCGGAGAACATCGCCATGGCCACGTCGGTGGCGTCCGGTGCAAGCACCAGCACTTTGGACTGCATGGCCAGGCCAAAGCCCATGATCGCCATGCCCCAGAAAATGCTCAACACCACCAGGTAGGATTCAGCGCCGCTCAACGGCAGCATCAGCGCCAGGCACGCGGCGAGGATAAACACTGCGCCGATCACGAACAGGTGCGGGTTGAAGCGGTGCACCAGGCTGAACAACAACGAGCCGATAATGCCGGCCCCCCCGAACACCAAGAGGATCAACGTCACCGCACTGCCCCCCAGCCCGGCGACGCCTTCGACGAAGGGTTCGATGTAGCTGTAAGCGGTAAATTGCGCGGTGACGGTCATCGCGGTCAGCACGTAGAGCGCCACCAGTGCAGGGCGCTTGAACAGCAGCGGCAGGCTACGCAGGGAGCCGGAGTTCTGGCTCGGCAACGGCGGCAGGGTGCGCGCCAGCCAGAACACCAGGGCCGCAGCGAACGCGGCGATCACCAGAAACGTGGTACGCCAGCCCATGGCCTCGCCAAGCAGGCGGCCTAAGGGGATGCCCAGCACCATCGCCAGGGACGTGCCCGTGGCCAACAAACCAAGGGCTTGCACCTGCTTGCCCTCCGGCGCCAGGCGCACGGCCAGCGAGGCAGTGATCGACCAGAACAGGGCATGGGCCAAGGCGATGCCGACGCGACTGACCATCAGCAGGCCGAAGCTGGTGGCGACGCTGGAGAGGATATGGCTGGCGATAAACAGGCCGAACAGTACGATCAGCAGCTTGCGCCGTTCGACGTTGCGGGTCAGCAGCATCACCGGCAGCGAGGTCAGGGACACGATCCACGCATAGATGGTGAGCATCAGACCGACGCTGGCCACGGGCATGTCGAAGCTGGCGCCAATGGCGCTGAGCAGCCCCACAGGCACGAATTCGGTGGTATTGAACACAAACGCGGCCAGCGCCAGGGCGATGACCGGTTGCCAGTTGGCTTGGGGGGTTGCGGCTGAAAGGCTCATTGACGGGCGGGGTACTCTGGCGATGATCAAGCGGCCACCCAGGACAAGCGCCGCCGCCGAGCATTCTATAGGTTTCTCGCGCGGCTGTTGATGCGGATCGTCGCCCGATGGCTTATGGCGACGTCATGGTAATGATGTAGCTGCCGGACTCAATGGGCTTGCCGGCGGTGTCTACCAGCAGATAGCGCTGGTCGTAATAGCGCCCCTCGCCGCTGTCTGCCACCAGTTGCACATGGGCCGCGTTGACGCTGGCCACCGGCGCCACATGGCGCACCTCGAAGCGGCTGCCGCGACTGGCCCTGGCACAGCCGCGCAGTTCCATCACCGACCCGCTGCGCGCATTTGTCGCACACCCCGGCTCGACGATGGCGCCAGTGAACCTGATGGTGCCCTGCCCCAGTGTCTGTGCCGCGCCACAGGTGCTTGCCCATAAGCACAGAAGACCTATCACTGCCGAAAAACGATTAACGTTCATACCGACACTCCTTCTTGGGTTAGTAAGAGGTTAGTCGGCGGCGCGGCAGTTCACTTGAATTTATTTGCCTGGGAATTAGAGGTGGATCACGGATCCACCTGCCCCATCAACTCAGGGATGCTTTCCGGTCGCTGGGCGTAACGCTGGGCCAACGCCGCGCACACCATCAATTGGATCTGGTGGAACAGCATCAGCGGCAGGATCAACACGCCCATGCTCGCCCCGGCAAACAACACCTGGGCCATGGGCACGCCGGTGGCCAGGCTTTTCTTCGAGCCGCAGAACAGGATGGTGATGCGGTCTTCCTGGCTGAAACCGAATGCCTTGCCCAACAACGTGGACGCTACCAGCACCAACGCGAGCAATACGCAGCAGGCAACTACCAGACCGCCCAGTTGCCACAGAGGGATCTGGTGCCAGATGCCCTCATTGACCGCTTCGCTGAATGCGCCATAGACCACCAGCAGGATCGAGCCCTGGTCGACAAATTTCAGCCAGGCTTTATTGCGCCCGACCCAGTCGCCGATCCAGCGGCGGGCGATTTGCCCGGCAATGAATGGCAGCAGCAACTGCACGCTGATCTTCAGGATCGCGTCGACGGTGGAGCCGCCATCGCCGTGTACGTTCAGCAGCAGCGCCACCAGCAGCGGGGTCAGGAAGATACCGAACAGGCTGGAAGCCGCCGCACTGCAAATCGCCGCCGGGATATTGCCGCGGGCCAGGGACGTGAAGGCAATCGCCGATTGCACAGTGGCCGGCAACGCGCACAGATAGAGCATGCCCATGTACAGCTCGGTGCCGATCAGCGGCGACAGCACCGGCTTGAGCGCCAGGCCCAGCAACGGGAACAGCACAAAGGTCAGGCTGAACACCAACAAATGCAGGCGCCAGTGGCCGGCGCCGGCGACGATGGCCTGGCGTGACAGCTTGGCGCCGTGCAGGAAAAACAGCAGCGCGATGGCCAGGTTGGTCACCCAGCCGAAGGCCACGGCGGTCTGGCCGCTGGCCGGTAGCAGGGAGGCAAGGATCACTGTGGCGATCAGGGTCAGGGTGAAGTTGTCGGGCAGAAAGCGCGGGCGGGTCATAAGCAGATCTTCCAGGGGTTGCCAAGAGCGTCCCGGCGACTCTAACGTAACGATCCTTTACCGACTAACGCCAATGAGCCAGTAAATGCCGCCAAAAGGACATGAAAAAACCGTGCGCCGCAGTGTGCCCGGGCTTTCCAGCCTGCCACGGCCGGTGTATGGGCGTACCGAGTCCTTGCCCAACCGGGCGCTGACAAGACGGCACAGCCACCCGTGGGTGCAGTTGTCCTACGCGATTTCCGGGGTGCTGGAGATCCACACCAGCGTCGGCCGTTTCGTCGCGCCCCCGCAGCGCGCCGTCTGGATTCCGGCAGGCATGCCCCATCGGGTGTTCAGTTCGCCCCATACCGAAATGCGCAGCTTGTACCTCGATTGCAGCGTCACTGCCTGGGCGGCCGAACGGTGTCAGGTGCTGGAGGTGAGCAGTTTGTTGCGCGAGTTGATCCGTAATTTCAGCCAGGTGCCGGTGGAATATGCCGAAGATGGGCCGGATGGGCGCCTGGCCCAGGTGCTGCTCGACCAGCTCGCCGCCGCGCCCCAGGTGGATTTGATGCTGCCGCTGCCTCACGACCCACGGCTGCGGCAGATTTACCGCAGCTTGAACCTGCACCCCGAGCAGCAGACCACCTTGGGCGAGTGGAGCCGCAAACTGGGGGTCAGCGAAAAGACCCTGAGTCGGGTGTTCCTGAGTGACACCGGGCTGACGTTTCGCGCATGGCGCCAGCGCCTGCGACTGCTAAGCGCCCTGCCCGCCCTGGAACAAGGCGAGCGGGTGACGGATGTGGCATTGGGGTGTGGCTATGAATCGACCTCAGCGTTTATCAATGCATTTCGTCAGCAGTTCGATTCCACCCCCGGTGAGTTCTTCCGCTGACCCTCCCACGACGCAAATAATCCCCAAACCCACGCTCGGCTGGTATTGTGCCGCGCTTTGAAACACAGCAACCGACTGCGAGGAAATGGACGTTGAACACTGACGAAAAAATGACCGGGGACCTGTTCGAGGTCGATAAGCGCCTGTCACTCAAGCCCGTGGTGGACTTCAACGCCTACCTGCGCAGCGCCTTCGGCGATGGCCCTTGCACGTGCGTGCGTTGCGCTGCCAGTGGCGGTGACGAAAGCGGCTATGAGTTCCAGCACGCCTTCACTTTCGACGCCAAGCCAGTGCATCGCCGTTTCGCTTCGACGGCGGGCAGCGATGTGTTGATGGCGTTGAAAAAGGCATGGCTGTCGTACACCAAGGCCGAGTTGCCGCTCAGTGGCGTGCTGGTGCTGGACACGGTCAAGGAGTTTGTCGAGCCGCAGTTGCACAAGCGCCTGGCGCCGTTGTTCGTGGCCAGTGGCTTGGTCAAGGATGTGGACGGCGAGTTGCGTATTCAGCCGCAAGCCATGGCCTGACACATCAAAAGGCGCCTGTGCGCAGCCCATCAATGGTCGCCGCGACTCTGAGCGAGCAAATGGTCGACCACGCTGCCCAGGCTGCCCACCTCATCGGCACCGTCGGCGCGGGCCTGGGCGTACCAACGTAACTGTTCGGTGGCACTGTTGCCGCGCCGCAGCAGCGCTTGCAGCGTATCGAACAGCCGCGGCTCGCCCATGGCCTCTGCGGTGGCACCGAACGTCTGGCGCGCGCAGTGCAACCACTGTTCGGCGCTGCCCATGGCGCCTGTGTCGTCCAACGCAAAGTGACCGCCCGCGCCGTAGCGTTTGGCCTGCCAGCGATTTTCCTTGAGCAGCCAGCGCGTTTGCGCACAGAACCCGGCGCCGGGTCGCTCAAGGCCGCAGGCATGGGTGACCATGACGCGAAACAGCGTGGCAAGGGCCAGGGCATCCGCCAACCGCGGGCAGGCATCGGTCATGCGCAGTTCGAGGGTAGGGTAACGCGCCGCCGGGCGGATACCCCACCAGCCGTTGCCATCGGCCTTGATTGCACCCATCCGATGCAGCAACGCGAGGTAGCGCAGGTATTCGTTCCAATCGGCGAAATGTTCCGGCACGCCCATGCGCGGCCATTCATCACAAGCGGCCTGGCGGTAGCTCATAAAGCCGCTGGGCGCACCATCCCACAATGGCGAGGAGCAACTGAGCAGCAACAGCAGCGGCAGCCACGGTGACACCTGGTTCATCACGGCGATGCGGTCATGGGTGTGCGGCACCTGCACGTGCACATGCAGCCCGCACAACACGCTGCGCCGCGCTACATACTGAATATCGTCGAACAACTGCTGGAAATGGGCTTGGTCAGTAGGCCGCTGTTCGCGCCAGTCGGCCAACGGATGGCTGCCGGCACACACCACGCCAAGGCCAAATTCACCCAGGCGCTGCGCCAGTTTGCGACGCACTGTCGCCAGGTAATCCGCGGCTTCAGCGCTGGCACTGAATACCGGTGACGCAACCTCGATCTGGCCCTGGAACATTTCATACGCAAAGCCCGCGCCGATCGCCTCGCGACAGGCCGCCAGCACCGCTGCCGAAGGCTCGCCGAGCATCCGGCGAGTGTGCAGATCGGTGATGAAGTATTCTTCTTCGATGCCGAAAGTGAGCATCAAGGGTCAACGCAGTCGGGTAACGGTGAGCGCAACCACCGCTATGCGCTCCACACGTTCATAGCCAGGTTTTTCCAGCTCCTCGCCGAAGACATCAGGATCCAGTTCGCGGTAGGTCCAGCCGTAGGCATCACTGCCCAGCAACGGCTTGACCGCGTCAAGGAAAGGATCGCCACCCGCCACCATCGCCACTCCGGTATACAGCAACAGGCTGCCGCCCAGAGCCAGGCGTGCGAGGGACTCGCTGACGATGCGCACCGACAACTGCTCCCCCAACGCCCCGCCACCATGGCGATAGGCACGCTGGCGGTCATCATTCATGTACGGCGGGTTGGCGACGATCAGGTCGAACTGCCCTTCGACGCTGGCCAGCACGTCACTGTGGTACACGCTGACATTATTCAACCCGGCCAGCTCGGCATTCACGGCGGTCAGGCGCAGGGCACGCGGGTTGATGTCCACCGCCAGCACCTGGGCGTCATGCCTGGCCCGGGCAACCACCAAGGCACCCACACCGGCGCCACAGCCAATGTCCACCGCACGCTTGAGCGGTTCGAAACGCTGCTGCAAATGCGCTTCGATCACCTGGGCAAAACGGTAGCTGTCGGGGCCGAAGAACACCGCATCCGCTTGTACCGTGGGATACGGCGAATGGGCGAACAGCAGATCGTCGAGGCTCGACCAACGCACCGTGCTGCGCCATAAGGCATCGTGCTTTTCGATCACATCGGCTTGCTGCAACTCTTCGCGAAATGCCTCCGGCAGCAGGTCGTGGTCGAACGGCATCGACCAGCCGAATACGTCGCGCAGCGTCATCGCCAGCGGCGTCGCCAAACGCCGGTAGACGCGCTCATGGGTCAAGGGCGTCGGCGTAATGAAGCGGTAACCGCTCTCCTTCAACCCCCGGCCCAGGTTCAGCAAGGCGCGATCAGCGAGTTGTTGGGCAGACATAGGCACATTCCTTAGCGCAAACGCGCACGCAGTTGGATAAAGCGGCGGGTGGCGTACAAGCCTGCGGGGCTGCTGTGGCGCCGCGCCGACATCCATGGGATCAGCGCATTGAGCTGTTGCTCGTCGGGCAGGTTCCACAGTGAATCGGCCAGGGCCTGGGTGTCGGGGTCCGCCGGGCAGTGCTGCTCGCGGGCAAGCCGACTGCCGCGCCCCGGCCGTAACGGCGGCACGCGCTGGCCGCTGGCCCAGTCACCGGCGATCCAGTCATGCAGCAGCTGTTTTTCCGCCGCGCTGAATACCCCGAACATCGCCGCGCCGGCCCCCTCGATCAACTGCCAGAAACGGCTGTCGGCAGGGTCCTGGTTGCGCTTGATCCAGCCCTTGTCCTGCAAGGCGGTGAGGAAATCGCCGATCTGCCCCGGCTTGGCCAGCCATTGGTTGACGGTCTGGCCTTCGAAGCGGCAGTAGTCCGAATGCATGTGCTGGCCGAAAGTGCGTTTGCGCTCAAGCATCGCGACCACTTCGTCGTGCAGGTTGAACTGCTGGATGACAGCCGTGGTACCCGGGCCAAGATCGTTGAGGCGATACCCAGCGGCGACGCGGCGGTAGAACGCGGCCCTGCCCTCGCCCAGCGGCAGCAGGCCCAACACCGATTGCGCGGCCTTGCTGGCGTGGCCGCTGCTGGCGTTATCGATGGTCACGTGGAGGGTGAAGTAATAGGGGTCGATGCCCAGTTCGCTGAGTTCGTAAGCGGTGATCAGCAGGTGCAGCGGCAACTGTTCGTAGCCCAGGTTATAGCCGATGACTTCCGGCAGGAATTGGTCGGCGCACAGGCCCAGGGCCAGTTGCAGCGCACCTTGCAGGTAGTGCTCATCCTCAAGGCCGGCTTCGCTGTCGGCATCGTGGTCGCTGAGCAACTTGCGATAGATCACCACGTGGTTCTGCGCGGCTTCACCGTCGCCCAATTCCTCCAGATAGGTAGTGAGCAAGCCGTCGAAGCGCTGGTCTTGCCAATAGTGCAGCAGGCCATAGAGCCAGGCGCCGTCCACCTGTTTGGTCGGCGCCACACGCTGCAGGACATACAACGCGTGGGCTTTGTTGTGAAAATAGCGCCGTGGCCGGCCTTGCTGGCGCTGCTCAAGGTAATCGGCATAGGCCTGGGCCACAACGGCGCAGCGCTGTTCGACCCAGGCCGTCAGGTGTTCGGGCGACTCAGGCAAGTCGCAGTCGGTTTCCTCTACCTGGGCCAATTGATCCTGCAGGTAGTCATGCGCCAGTTCGGCGGCGTCTGGCGTTTCGCCGTACAGCTGTCGATACACCCGTTGATGATGGCCCTGGACCGAGTCGGTGAGAGAGGCCGGCTGGCCCGACAGCGCTGTAAGGAGTGTCATGATGGCAGTTTCCGCAAAGTCCGTTACAACGGGCCTCCCACAAGGTGGCCCCGCAAGAGCGCTCAACTTCACGCGCTTCTAGAATGCAGAGCGTCGGGGCGTGCGGAAAATTCAAATGAGGTTATGAAGGGGGGGATAAGCGGTCGCAGTAAAGGCGCTCGCTGATGAAATACGAAGGCGGGAGGCTCAGGGATATTCTTGCCTGGCGTGCAATACGTTGACTATTTCGATCCGCTCGGCAGTCACTCTATACACCAGCACATAATTGGGATGTACAACCACCTCACGAGTACCTGGCACTGGGCCGCACGGATACAGATAGGGGTGCTCAGCCAGTGGTAGAGGCGCGCCTTCCAGGCGGGTCTTGATGCGTCATGCAGCGCCGGGGCTTTCTGCTGCGATAAAAGTCACGATATCAATCAGGTCGCCGATGGCTTCGTCAAGCCAAACAACGGCCAACATCAAGCTTTGGTCCGCTGCTCAAGCTCTGCTTGCAGAATAATCGCCTCAACTCGTGCCATGACCTCGTCATGAGGTACACCGGGGCCGGGGTTGGCCAAGCTTTTTTCGACTTTTTTACGAAACCAGAGATCATGACTACTCGCCTGCTCTTCGGTTTCAAACTCGGAAACAATTGGGGAAAGTTGAACACCCATCAGATAACCTCCTGTATGAATGCTCAGCAGTTTAGTCGCAACCTGGCGGGCTGTCTCGAACCACCGGATGAAATGCAGGGCGTCGCACTTCAAGCTTCAAACAAAACGGCACGTAAACGTGCCGTTGCGTCGTACTCACTTAGCGCTGTTACTTGCGCGCCGCCTCCCACTGTTTAAGCAGATCGTTGTAGTTCACGGTTTCGCCCTTGGGCTTCTCGTTTGCCAGTTTCGGCTTCGGCGCGCCCGGCTGGTCGAACCAGTATTGCGCGTCACGCTCGGGGTTCATTTTCGGGCCGCACACCGGTTGCACCTTGGAGCGTTCCAGGCGCGTCATGATCGCGTCCTGCTCCTTGGCCAGATTGTCCAGCGCCTGTTGCGGGGTTTTCTCGCCGCTGGCGGCGGCGGCGATGTTGCTCCACCACAGTTGCGCCAGGCGTGGGTAGTCCGGCACGTTGGTGCCGGTAGGCGACCACTCGGTGCGCGCCGGGCTGCGGTAGAACTCCACCAGGCCCCCGAGCTTGGGCGCCATGTCGGTCATGGCCTGGGAGTTGATATCAGACTCCCGAATCGGCGTCAGGCCAACGATGGTCTTCTTCAGCGACACGGTTTTGGAGGTCACGAACTGCGCGTACAGCCAGGCCGCGAGTTTCTGTTTCTCAGGCGTGGACTTGAGGAAGGTCCAGGAGCCTACGTCCTGATAGCCCTTCTTCATGCCCTTTTCCCAGTACGGCCCGACCGGCGACGGCGCCATGCGCCATTTCGGCGTACCGTCGGCATTCACCACCGGCAAGCCCGGCTTGACCATGTCGGCGGTAAACGCGGTGTACCAGAAGATCTGCTGGGCAATGTTGCCCTGGGACGGCACCGGGCCGGATTCGGAGAAGGTCATGCCCGCCGCTTCCGGCGGCGCGTAGGCTTTCATCCAATCCACATATTTTTGTGTGGCGAACACCGCCGCCGGGCCGTTGGTGTCGCCGCCGCGGGTCACGCTGGAGCCCACCGGGTGGCAGTCCTCCACACGAATGCCCCACTCGTCCACCGGCAAGCCGTTGGGCAAGCCCTTGTCACCGCCGCCGGCCATGGAGAACCACGCATCGGTGAAGCGCCAGCCCAGGGACGGGTCTTTCTTGCCGTAGTCCATGTGCCCGTAGACGCGCTTGCCGTCGATTTCCTTGACGTCTTCGCTGAAGAATTTGGCGATGTCTTCATAGGCCGACCAGTTCACCGGTACGCCGAGGTCGTAGCCGTATTTTTCCTTGAACTTGGCTTTCAGCTCCGGGCGTTCGAACCAGTCGGCGCGGAACCAGTAGAGGTTGGCGAACTGCTGGTCGGGCAACTGATAGATCTTGCCGTCCGGCGCGGTGGTGAAGGACAGGCCGATAAAGTCCTTGAGGTCCAGGGTCGGCGAGGTAAAGTCCTTGCCTTCGTTGGCCATCAGGTCGGTGATGGACTCGGTCTTGCCGTAGCGAAAGTGCGTACCGATCAGGTCCGAGTCATTGACCCAGCCGTCATAGATATTCTTGTCGGACTGCATCTGGGTTTGCAGCTTCTCCACCACGTCGCCTTCCTGTAGCAGGTCGTGGGTCAGCTTGATGCCGGTGATTTCACTGAACGCCTTGGCCAGTACCTTGGATTCGTACTCGTGGGTGGTGAGGGTTTCCGACACCACGTTGATCTTCATCCCACGGAAGGGCTCCGACGCCTTGATAAACCACTTCAATTCCTCAAGCTGTTGGGCTTCGGTGAGGGTCGAGGGCTTGAACTCGCTGCCGATCCATTTTTTCGCGGCATCTTCATACGCATCGGCCCAGGCCGAAGCGCTCAAACCGCTGAGGGCCAGTACGGCGGCCAATGAAATGCTATGTCGCAGCTTATTGTTTTTATTCAACATAGAGACCTCCTGGTTGTTTATTCATAAGGGCATTAGCCCCAACGCATCACACTCAACAGCCATAACAGGGAGAGCGCGGACGCCACCCAGATGCTCCAGTCGGTAACGCCGATGACCAGCAAATGCAGGTAGGCGCTGCCGAGAAGACCGATAAACAAGCGATCACCACGGGTGGTGCTGATCGGCAGCAACCCGCGCCGAGGAATGCTCGGCGAACGCAGTTCCCAGGTGGTCATGCCCGCCAGAATCAGGGCGATGCCGCCAAAGAACAGCGCAGTGGGGGTGGTCCAGGCCATCCATTCCATCATCGATTCCTCTAGACCCGGCCCAGGGCAAAGCCCTTGGCCACGTGGTTGCGAACAAACCAGATCACCAACATGCCCGGGAGGATAGTCAATACCCCCGCTGCCGCCAGTACCCCCCAATCAATCCCCGACGCAGAGACCGTGCGGGTCATTACCGCCGCGATGGGCTTGGCGTTGACCGAAGTCAGCGTGCGCGCCAGCAGCAGTTCGACCCAGGAAAACATAAAGCAGAAAAACGCAGTCACCCCAATGCCGGAGCCGATCAGCGGGATAAAAATCTTCACGAAGAACTTGGGAAAACTATAGCCATCGATGTAGGCGGTTTCGTCGATTTCCTTGGGCACGCCGGACATGAAGCCTTCAAGGATCCACACCGCCAACGGCACGTTGAACAGGCAGTGAGCCAGGGCCACGGCGATGTGCGTATCGAACAGGCCGATGGAGGAATACAGCTGGAAAAACGGCAGCAGAAACACCGCCGGCGGCGCCATGCGGTTGGTCAGCAGCCAGAAGAACAGGTGCTTGTCACCCAGGAAGCGGTAGCGCGAGAACGCATAGGCTGCCGGCAGCGCCACGCTCAGAGAGATCACCGTGTTCAGGCTTACGTAGTACAGCGAGTTGAGGTAGCCGGTGTACCAGCTCGGGTCGGTGAAGATCACTTTGTAGTTGGCCAGGGTGAAATCCTGGGGAAACAGGGTCAGGCCGCCGAGGATTTCGGTGTTGCTCTTGAACGACATGTTCAACAGCCAGTAGATCGGCACCAGCAGGAACAGGATATAAACCAGTAACGGAATAAGCTTGCGCTTGCTCATGTTGGCGGCCTCAGCGGTTGGCGTCGGAATGGGTCATGGCGGTGTAGAACAGCCAGGACACCAACAGGATGATCAGGAAATACACCAGCGAAAACGCCGCTGCCGGGCCCAGGTCGAATTGGCCTACGGCCATCTGGGTGAGCGTCTGGCTCAAGAAGGTGGTGGCGTTCCCCGGCCCGCCCCCCGTGAGTACGAAAGGCTCGGTGTAGATCATGAAACTGTCCATGAAGCGCAGCATCACCGCGATCAAAAGCACGCTTTTCATCTTCGGCAACTGGATATGTCGGAACACTGCCCAGGCCGATGCACGATCAATCCGCGCGGCCTGGTAGTAGACGTCCGGAATGGCCCTTAAACCCGAGTAGCACAACAGCGCCACCAACGAGGTCCAGTGCCACACATCCATCACCAGCACGGTGACCCAGGCGTCCATGGTGTTGGCCGCATAGTTGTAGCTGATGCCCATGGCGTTGAGGGTCGAACCCAGCAGGCCGATGTCGGCACGGCCAAAGATCTGCCAGATGGTGCCGACCACGTTCCATGGAATCAGCAGCGGAATGGCGAGGATAATCAGCACCAGTGATGACCAGCGTCCTTTGGTCGGCATGGTCAAGGCGATGGCGATGCCCAGCGGGATTTCAATCAGCAGCACGCAGGCCGAATAGATGAACTGGCGCAGCAACGAGTCATGCAAACGTGGATCGAGCAGCACCTGCTTGTACCAGTCGGCCCCGACGAAGTAGCGGCTGGACTGGTCGAAAATATCCTGCACCGAGTAATTGACCACGGTCATCATCGGGATCACCGCACTGAACGCCACCAGCAGGAACACCGGCAATACCAGCCACCAGGCCTTGTTGTTCTGCACCTTGTTCATGGCGCCACCTCCAGCAGGTAATCGTCGGCGTAAAGCATCAGCCATTGCGCGGGGAAGCTGATGGACGCCCTGCCCTCCGGCACCGGTTTGTCTTCGGCCAGGCGCACTTTGAGCATGGCGCCGTCGAGGTTGAGGGTCATGATCTTGTAGGTGCCCAAGTCCTCCACATGTGTGACGTCGGCTTGCAGGGCGTCAGGGTTGTGGTCATCCCATACATGGATAAATTCCGGGCGAATGCCAACCTGGAGTTTTTTGCAGTCGGTCGCGTTGATCCGTTGCTGCAACGCCTCCGACAGCGGCAGAAAGGTATTGGCAAACCCCACACCACCACCCCTGGCCTGCACCTCAATCAGATTCATCCCGGGGCTGCCGATGAAATAACCGACAAAGGTATGGCTCGGGCGCTCGAACAATTCACGCGGGGTGCCGAACTGCACGATCTGCCCGCCGTACATCACCGCGATCTTGTCGGCGAAGGTGGAGGCTTCCAGTTGGTCGTGGGTGACGTAGACCATGGTGATATTGAACTGCTCATGGATCTGCTTGAGCTTGCGCCGCAGTTTCCATTTCAGATGCGGGTCGATCACCGTCAGCGGCTCATCGAACAGGATCGCCGACACGTCATCGCGCACCAAGCCACGGCCCATGGAGACTTTCTGTTTTTCGTCGGCGGTGAGGTTGCGGGCTTTTTTGCTCAGCAGGGTTTGCAGGTCCAGAACTTCGGCAATTTCCTGCACCTTGCTGTGGATTTTCGCTTCGGCCATGCCCTGGTTTCGCAGCGGGAAGGCCAGGTTGTCGAACACCGTCATGGTGTCGTACACCACCGGAAACTGGAACACCTGGGCGATATTGCGTTTCTCCGGCGTGAGGTCGTTGACCACCTGGGTATCGAACAGCACCTGGCCTTCAGAGGGGCTGAGCAGGCCGGAGATGATATTGAGCAGCGTGGACTTGCCGCAGCCCGACGGCCCGAGCAACGCGTAGGCACCGCCCTGCTCCCACACATGGTTCATTTCCCGAATGGCGTAGTCCTCAGGCCCTTTTGGCGCGGGGCTATAGCTATGGGCAAGGTTACGCAAATGGATCTCGGCCATCAGGCAACCCTCGCGACACGGCGCCCGGGGGCCTGGACCAAACGGCCCTGTCCATCGAACACAAACAGTTTATGGGTGGGGATATACACGCGGATCGGCGCGTCCACATCGTACTCATGCACCCCCGGCAAGTGCAGCACCAGCAGGAAGTGCTCGCTGCGCACATGCAGGAAGGTTTCCGAGCCGCTGATCTCGGCGACTTCCACGGTCACCGCCAGCTCCAGGTCATCGTCATTGCTCGGTACCAGGCTGATATGGCTGGGACGCACGCCGAAACGGAACTCGCCCTCGCCGATGGGGCGCAGGTCGACGTTGAGTGGGAAATGCACGAAATTGGCGAAGCTCACTTCGTTGCCGCTGATGCGCCCTGGCATCAGATTGATCGGCGGTTCGGAGAACAGCTCAGCGGCCAGAACGGTTTGCGGCTGGTGATAGACCTCGGCGGCCTTGCCGCTCTGGATCACCCGGCCTTCGTGAAGAATGGTGGTGGTGCCACCCAGGGCCAGGGCCTCGTTGGGTTCGGTGGTAGCGTAAATGGCGATGGTGTGGCGCGCTTTGAACAGTTCGCGCATTTCCTGACGCAGCTCTTCGCGCAGTTTGTAGTCCAGGTTCACCAGGGGCTCATCGAACAGAATCAGTTCGGCGTCTTTGACCAGGGCGCGGGCCATGGCGGTGCGCTGCTGCTGGCCACCGGACAGTTCCAGCGGGTGGCGTTGCAGGAACTTCTCGATGCGCAGCATCCTGGCGGTTTCCAGCACCTTGCTCTGGATCAGCTCGTTGGACACACCGGCCTGGCGCAACGGCGAGGCGATGTTCTCGAATACGGTCATGGTGGGATAGTTGATGAACTGCTGGTAGACCATCGACACATTGCGCAGGCGTACCGGCTTTTGCGTAACGTCTACACCGTTCATCAGGATGCGGCCGCTGTCGGGCTTGTCCAGACCAGCCATCAGGCGCATCAGACTGGTTTTGCCCGACAGGGTGCGACCGAGCAAGACGTTGAAAGAGCCGGCTTCAAAACGCAGGTTGGCGTCGTCGATCCAGGTTTGGCCGTCGACAACGCGGGAGACATGTTCCAGGGTCAATGACATGACACGACCTTTTTATTATTGGAATGAATCTGGCCAGGTGTCAGAGCGAGTTTCGTGCCAAAACTGCAAGCGCTTGATGCATAAGGAAATGGGTTAATGGTGATGTTCAGGAGTGAACAAAGTGGCTGAACAACTGAACACTTTCGGGGTTGACAATGAACAGTTCTGAACAACACTCTCATGACCAACACAAGATAAAAATGTGGGAGGGGGCTTGCTCCCGATAGCGGTGTATCAGTCAGCATCTTTTCACTGACATACCGCTATCGGGAGCAAGTCGAATCGTCGCACCGCCCCTCCCACACTTGAACCCATTTCAATGGTTGAATGTGCACATCCAATAACAATAAAAATGAAGGTCGCACCATGGCCGAACCACTGGCACACGACACCCTTATCCAGGAATCCTGGCGACGTTGCCGCGCCTTCGGCCTGGACCACCAGAGCACGCCAAGCTTTGATCAACTGCCCGCCGAAGGCATCAGTCAACTCCTGGAAAGCCAGCATTCACTGGTGCAGACCACGCACCAGGAAGTACTGCCCTACTATGAAAACATCCTCAGCAACTCCAACTGCCTGATCATGCTGGCTGACAATCAGGGCCAGGTGCTGACCTCGTGGGGCACCCAGCGGTTTATCGAACCCAAGCTGGCCCGTGGCTTCAGCCCCGGCGCCAGCTGGATGGAACGTGCCAGCGGCACCAATGCCATCGGCACCGCGCTGGCCTGCGCCCAGGCCGTGCATATCGAGCACGATGAACACTTCCTAAAGGCCAACCGTTTCATGACCGGTTCCGCGGCGCCTATTTTCGACGCCCAGCGCGAAATCATCGCGGTGCTGGATGTGTCCAGCGACAGCTACCTGCCGCCCTCCCACACCCTGGGCATGGTCAAGATGATGAGTCAGACCGTGGAAAACCGGCTGATCCTCAACCTGTTCCGTGGCGAACATTTCCAACTGACCTTCAACACCGGCTTGAGCAACCTCGACAGCCAGTGGGCCGGCCTGCTGATCTTTGATGAAAGCGGCCAGGTACTATCAGCCAATCGGCGTGCGGATAACCTGCTGGGCATCAGCCTGTCGCGGGTGATGATCGACAGTCTGTTCAAGGTGTCGCTGCTGGAGTTGCTCAACCAGCCCGAAGGGTTGCCGTTTGCGTTGCAGGCGGCTGGGCGCAACCGCTTCCAGTGCCTGTTGAAGCGACCCAGGCAGATGCCAGTGCAGGCCCGGGTGTTCAGCCAACCGCCGCCAGCGCTGCCCTCGATCAACCTCAAGACCCTGCACTTTGGCGATGTGCGCATGGAGAAAGCGGTGCGCCAGGCCGAACGCCTGCTGGAAAAGGACATTCCATTGCTGATTCACGGCGAGACTGGGGTGGGCAAAGAGGTGTTCGTCAAAGCCCTGCATCAGGCCAGCTCGCGCAGCCGACAGGCATTGATCGCTGTGAACTGTGCGGCGATTCCGGCTGAGCTGGTGGAATCGGAACTGTTCGGCTACGAAAAAGGCGCCTTCACCGGCGCCAATCAGAAAGGCAGCATTGGCCTGATTCGCAAGGCGGACAAGGGCACGCTGTTTCTCGACGAGATCGGTGATATGCCCTTGCCGACCCAGGCGCGCCTGTTGCGGGTGTTGCAGGAGCGCTGTGTGCAACCGGTGGGCAGCAGTGAGGCGTTCCCGGTGGATTTGCGCATCATCTCGGCGACCAACCGCGCACTGCGCGAGCTGGTGCAGGCCGGGCGCTTTCGCGAGGATTTGTACTACCGCATCGGTGGCCTGACCCTGGAGTTGCCGCCATTGCGCGAGCGCACCGACAAGCAAGCGTTATTCCAGCAACTGTGGCAGCAACATCGCGAGCCGAACCAGTGGGCCGGGCTGAGTGCCGAGGTGCTGGGGTTATTCGAGCAACATCCGTGGCCGGGCAATTTGCGTCAGGTGAGCAGCGTGTTACAGGTGGCGCTGGCGATGGCCGAGGAGCAGCCGATCCGCGCAGAACATCTGCCCGATGATTTTTTTACCGATTTGAAGCAAACGGCGCCGCTGCCCACCTGCGAGCGCCTGGATGAAAATCTTGACCTCAACCAACGCCTGCGAGCCGTGGGCGGCAATATTTCCCACCTGGCGCGGGAGTTGGGAGTGAGCCGCAATACCCTGTACAAGCGCCTGCGCCAGCACGAAGGTTGATTTAACGCCAGCTCCACGACACGCCGGTGTAGATACCACGCCCATCGGCAGGGGTAGAACGTGCTGCGTCCATGCCTTTGTCGTCGTACCCCGGCGTAACGGTATTGGCATAGCGACGGTTGGTCAGGTTGCGCAGATCGACCCAGGCTTGCCAGTCTTGCTTGGGCGCGTCATAGCCGAACGTGGCGCCGAGGGTGGTGTAGGCCGCGGCGTAGTAAGAGTTGGCGTAGTCCACCGCTACCCGCGAGGCATGTTCGGTGTTGAGGCTGGTGTAGAAACCCGTCGGGTGGCTGTAGCGCACCTGCGCCTGATAGTAATGCTTGGGGATGCCGGGCAAGGTGTTGTCGCCGAAACGGTCATCGTCACGGTAGTGGAAGTCGCTGAAGGTATAGGCCTGGCGCAGGTCGAGCTTGCCGTTGCGGCCGCCGTCCCATAGCGGGCTGAGCAGGCTCAGTTCCACGCCCTGGTGCATGGTGGGGCTGGCGTTGGATTCGGCGATGATCGCGCTGCTGTTGGCAGTCTGGGCCTGGGTTTCCACGGAAAGCAGTTCGTGGCGTACTTCAGAGCGGTAGAGGGCCAGGTCCCACTGGCCGAGCCACGCTTCGCCGCGCCCGCCGATTTCCAGGGTGGTGGCGGTCTGGTTCTTCAGGCTGACGCCTTCGCGTGCCAACCCATTCGCAGGGCCAGCGTTGAAGTATTTGTTGGAACCCCAGATCATCGACCAGGCGTGCGGCGGCTCTACCGAGCGGCTCAGGTTGGCGTATACCTGCAATTGCGGGGTGAAGTCATAACGCAGGCCGATACGCGGTGCGTAGTCCCAGTCATGTTGACTGAGCGGCGCCTGGCCATCGGGGTAAGTCACCTGGGTTTCGCGGCGGGTGTAGATCGCGGCGAGGCCGGTGGTGAGCCACAGATCCTCCACCAATTCCAGCTCGTTGCCGACATGCAGCACGGTGTCGGAGCCCAGGTAGCTGTAATCGCGGGTTTTGGTGCCGGGCGCGTAGATTGCGGTGTTGCCTGCGGGGATGCGTACATATTCCGACGCGCCGTTATTGGGCATCGCCTGGGTGGTACGCAGGCCGACGGTGGTTTTGCTGGCGTGGCCGAACAGGCTGTCCTGACGGATGTAGTTCAGGGTGCCGCTGATATCGGTATAGGCGACCTTGAGGCGGTTGGTGCCCTCGCGCAGATCCATCGGGTAGTCGTGATAGGCCAGCCCGACTTCCACTCGGGCGTTGTCGTCCAGTTGCAAGGTGGTTTTGTTGGCGATCCAGGTAGAGCCCGGTTGCAGGCGTTTTGAATCGCGGGCGGCGTTGAGGCTGTTGGCGGCACGTGGGTCGTGGCTGATCTGGTAGCGCGTGAGCTTGCCGGGGGAATCGTTGGTGGTTTCGCGGTAGCGCAGGTAGAAGCGCGTTTCCAGGTCCGGGTTGAAGCGGTAGCCAAAGTTGGCGGCGATGCCCTTGCCGGTTCCGGCGCTCTGGTGCTGGTAGCCGTCGGACTCGGAATCAGTGAGGCTGATGTAGTAATCGGCATCCCCCAGCACCTGGCCGGAACTGACCTCCCGCTGGGCATAGCCGCGGCTACCGACTTCATAGCGCACCTTCAGTTTGGGCGCGTCGTAGCCGGTGTGGGTTACGTAATTGACCGAACCACCCAGGGCCAACGCGCCCTGATCGAAGCCATTGGCGCCCCGCAGCACTTCCACGCGGCTTTGCCACAACGGGTCCTTGAGTTCATAAGGTGTACCGCCCGGGCCCGTGAGCGGCAGACCGTCGAACATTTCATACAGGCCGGAGGCATGGGCGCCCGGGCTGCGATTCAGGCCAGAACCGCGAATGGACAGCTTCACGCCTTCGTTATTCGCCGCCTTGGCGTACACCCCGGCCTGGTACTTGAACACATCCTCGTTACTGCTCACCCGCCCCTGTTGCACGCTACTCATATCGATGTAATTGCTGCCGCCGGGCACGCGCTGTAGCTGTGCCTGGGCAATTTCGCCGGCACTGGCTTCAGTGGTGGTGACTTCGACTGGCGCCAATTGCAGGCCTTCGGCCTGTACCAGCGAGCTGAGAGTCAGGGCGGCAAAAAGAAAGGGCGGTTGGCGCAGCAGCATTGGGGCGGGTCCTTGGAATTACGGAACGCGGCAGGCCAGGCCCACCACGCGAACAGTGATGGGAAGGCAGGCACGCCCGTCAGGTCACGCCTTATTGACGAACCATGGCGCTGGCAAAACAGTACCGGGCAGGTTTCAGCCCTCCGGCTCCGCCAATTCCCGCATCAGATCATCCGCATCGGAACCCGGCGCAAAGCGGAAACCGTACATTTCATCGGTAGCCAGAATCTCGTCCAGGGCATCAAGCAGCTGGGCTTGCGAGGGTGAGTTGCGCAGCAGCGTGTGCGCCGGCAACAGCAACTCGGCAGAGACGCCCTGAGCAGTCGCGGCGTCGATGACCGCGAACAGGATAAACCGCAAACGTATTTCGCGATCCGTGGGCCAAACCGTTTTTCGTTTACCCAAGGGAGGGCCTCGTGTTTAAGAAAAATCCGAGGCTATTGCTCGCAGGCAAGCGTTTCAAGCAGCGAGAGGCAAGATAGGCACCTTCCTACAGCAGAAAGGGAAACACCCCACTGATTGTTCGATGGATGCGCCTCACTGCACCGGCAGGAAGTTCATCAGCAATAAACTTTGCGCGTAATTGAGGCCAATGCGTCGGTAACGCTCATCGAGGATTTGGGTAAGTAAGTCCAGGCGCGCAACGATCTTGCCAAACTCAACGGCAAAACTGAGGTTACTGCCCTCCTCCGATATTTCATTGGAGAACAACAGCAATACACCGTTGGCATCCTGGCGCTGGCTGAGCAGCCAAGTGGCCTTTTCGATATTGCGCGCCGCATTGCTGACAAATTGCGGGTTAATCGAGTCAGTCACATAAAACTGCGTACGCCCGCCGTGGGCGGTCACGAGCATACTGCCAATCGCGTAGATAAACGCGCCGACACGGTCACCACGAAAGTCGGGACTCAGGGAGTAACTCAGGGCGGCCAGATCACGCCGGTCTCCCAGTGCGGGCAAGGGTTGACGGTTTTCGATGGCCTGGCGAATGACCCGGGCGGCGCTCACCGCATCCGGATAGCCCGACTGACGCCACTGGCTGGGATTGCGCAGGTAAAGCTTGCTCATCAGCAGGTAGAGGCTTTGCAGGTTGTCGCGCATCCCCAGGGTGGCCATGCGATCGACACTGGTCTGGAAGAACTCATCGGGCTTGCCATCGCTGAATTGCCTGGCGATATCGCGGCCTTGTTGCTGGCTGCAACCCACTGCGCAGAGCGCAAGCAGCGCAGCCAGCAACAGCGGCCATAGAGAGGTAAAAACTGTTGACGTTCGATCCATCGGCACCGGGTCTGATTCTGTGGGCCACGTGCGGGAGTCGAGTGGCCGGGACAGGGGTAGATCAGCAAAATGGAAAAAAGTGCAGCGGTGCGGGTCAGATAAGCATGGGACTACAGGCGCTGATCTGACCCGGCACTTGATGGCCGGATGCGCTAAAGCACTATCGTGGCAAGCATCCCCAAGGCGCCCAGGCAAAACCCGACCAACGCGCCGCGCCCAGGCGCTTCATGAAACAGCGACCAAACCACCACAGGCTCAAGCAGCAACAAGGACGTGACCGAGACCACGGTGACAATCCAGATATCACCCACCGCCTTGTACCCCAGCCAATAAGCGCCCAGCAGGCAAAGCCCGGCAAAACACATCACCACGACGGGCAGCACAAACGTCGCCCAGGAGCCGCTGCCGGTGTGGGCCAGCCTGGCGGTTACCACCTCGCTGTAGATTGCACAAAACTCCCCGATCACCATCAACCCTAGAGCAAAAACTCCGAGTAGTTCTTTGGACATATCAAAAACTCCTTCGTATTCAGCGCAGTGTTTTTCAGCTCCCAGCCAGCGACGCTGACATCTAGGGAGGCGTTGGCTTGATACGAAATGCTTTTGAAAAGACCTGAATTATCGAAGTACTTGTCCACGCTCATATCCTTCAAAGGGGGTCGAGGCTCAGCGCCTCTTTGGTGAGTGCGAGCTGATCATAGAGGGACCGTGCCGCCATTCACAATGATCGAATGCCGATATTGAACGGTAAAAGCAGAGCCCCTCCCGGTTAGTGAGAGAAAAATTAAATAAGGATTTTCGCTGGAAAAATAAGAAAGGTCTTACATCTTTAGCGCTGATTTCATGCAATTAATCCCATATATTCAAGGAGCTAACCAGAAAGGATACCCATTGCTAGTTGTCACCAGAACACCCAATAAACGCCTATACATCGGCGACGAAATCCAAATCAAAGTGATCAAGGCTGAAGGCGACACTGTGTCCCTAGGAATCACTGCACCGAAACACATCTTGATTATTCGATCAGAGCAAGACGAAAGAGCCTTGGATGACGCGCCTATAGGTTCCGATGCACTGGAATAGGTAAGGTGCCCATGAGCATAATCGTAGTCATGGGCTGGTAATTGATGGCGAGTACTGCCATGAGATTTTCTCTGGAAAAAAAGCCCGCCGAAACGAGCCTTGAGTAAATGGCGGATCGTTTAAAGACAGCTTTGCAGTGCCGCCAGTCTTTTGTTGGCGATCCAGTTGCCAACCACCACATAATATTTGGCCTCCGAGCCGGCCCCTTGAGGCTGAATATCGACGAAATATTGGGAGCCTTCTGTAAAGACCGTATATCCATTATCGCGTCCAGGCTGAAGCGTTGCGCCAGGAGTACCCCCGAAGATGGGCTGGTTTTGCCATTCGTAATGAACACATTTAGCCAGCGCTGCGTCGGACTTCTTCGAGGTCAAGACTTTGTATGGTCCCTCTTGGCGAGCCTCGTTCATCGTTGGCGCCATACACCCCGCTAGCATCGCCACCGCGGCGGCCACTATCAAAATCCGCATGTCATTCCCTTTTTAGTTTGGCGGGACTGTAGCACTGAGAGGGCTGGATGCAAAAAACCCAGCTCGGGACTGGACTGGCAAAGGTTTATGCCTGCGCACTCCAGACCGCCAACTCATAACCATCCGGGTCAATGAAGTGAAACCTTTTGCCTCCAGGAAAAGAGAGAATCTCCCGGTTTAATAGGCATCCAGCATGGATGGAGTACCAGTAAAGTGGGAGCGGCTCGGCGTGATCTGTGCGCCCTGGCTGCATGACTGATTGAGCAATTGCGTTGTCGAACTGTTTGAAGCAGCGACGATCTACCGACGTAGCGGTTTACCGTCGTTCCGAGGAGAGTATGAAGCCTACGCGCTGACCGGGGTAAGCAATAGGTTGCGGAAACCGCCAGAAATGATGCGGAAACGATCAGGCTTTAGAGCTTCTGCCTATCCAAAACCCGAAAACGCAAAAGCCCCACTTTCGCGGGGCTTTTGTATGAATCTTGGCGGGAAACCAGGGATTCGAACCCTGGAGACGCTATTAACGTCCGCCGGTTTTCAAGACCGCTATGCAAATTCACGCGGGCCGATGCCCTGAAAGCCGTCGGCGTTCCATTACTTATGGCAACCGGTCAGGCTACAGAGCGCATTCTGCAGGGGGTGCGTTTTGAGTTTGGGAACCGTTTTTGCCCTCCCAAGCATCGCGTCGAATGAAGGCAAGCCGCAGAATTGCCCAAAGATTTACGACATACATCGTGACTGCTTTCGGCCAGTAGCAGCCAGTCACGAAGGTCGCAATCGACCAAAAGCAGCCGGTCAGAACCGATAGAGATCGACTTAAAGCGGTCGCAGCGATTTTCCCCTCAATCAGATCAGTTCGCATCGTGTGCCGCCTCACTAAACTGAAGCCCCGCCAATGAAATGAATTTTGAAGACATAGCCCCTTACGCTCATAATTCTCCCGTCGACCTCTCGGGCCACATGCGCCTGCTCACCAACTATTAGTTGCTCAATAATACTCACGGTTGCTCGGCTGATCGTATATAGAGAATAAGGTGCGGATGATTGATTTATCGCCTCGGAGGACCCATTAAGTATTTTCTCGAATCATATATGTAATGCTTGATATCGTAAATCTTGTCACTTAGTTCCCAGTGGCGTTCCGGACTATTTCTTTTTGTATTGGCCTTGGTGAAATCGTTAAGAGCGGTTTGTAATTTGTCTAGCGTCATGCCAGGCTTTAATGTTTGAATTCGCCCTCCCATTCCTTGATGATTTAAGAATAGCTGCGCTACAACATCCAGAGCTTTGAGTATTAGCCAGCGATATTCTTTTTGTCCAGTGTGGACAAATTTACAGCTCCAGCTGTAAATGTTTTTTACGTCTTCAAGTGAGACGTTTAGTGCAAAAAAAATAGAGCCTCTTTCCATGAGGAATTTTATAAAGAGACTCATAGGAAAGCTTGCGTCGGTTTGTGGTCGATTGCCTCGAGTAATCCTCAGTAACTTGAAGCCCACCATGTTGCGAAATTTATCTTCAAGGGCGAGCCGGATGTAAAATGGCGCACTGAATTGCTGAAGAATTCTTTTTTGATCGGGCAGTTCAATAAAACTATAAGTGTGAGGAAGGGATGCTTCACGAGCATGATTCAGAAAGGTATAACCAGGGATGGATTTTTGACTCGCAGTTATTTTGGGGATTATATTAAGTTCGGGGAGCTCAAGCTGAAGCTCACTAATTTCTGAAATAATTATCTCGGACAAAGCTATTAAATCGGTAGCCTCCGTTGAAATCCCGAGATAATTTGGCTTGATTTGGCCTGATTGCAATTTCTCGGCTATTTTTTCAAGTTGCTCTGCGATTACCGGCAAATGAGCTACTGGATCTGCAAGCTCCTTCTCGCTTGGAAATGCTCCCGTATATTTCGAATTGTACTTTTCATGAGCCTTTATCAAATTCGCTATTTCTAGGCAGCGCATAACTGCGCTTGTAATTTCTTTTTGCGAAACCATGTTCCCATCCTGAACTTTAATGACCTGATTATCAGTGCTCATGCGTTAAATAGACATTCAATACCTCAAGTGCAGACTTAAACCATTAAAGCACTTAAGGTTTTTTTTGCGCAACACCTAATCCCTCGTAGAATTTTTTCTGTCTATATAACGATGCAGACTGTCAGTTACCAGTCCGATCAACGTTTTTCGAATACAGTACAAACCCACGTAGATGAGTCAAGGCAGCCATTTCAGGATCAAGGCCACGCAACGTGGTTGCCCGCTGGCTACCATCAGGTAGATAAACGATGAGCTCATCTCCGTGAAGCGAGTAGGTGCCGGTATACTTTGTCCCTTCATGCTCAAAACTGATTTCCTCGTCCACACATAGCTCCTTTAATTAGTAGGCATTGACCCGTGCGACCAACAGTATTTTGTCGGCCTGGTCATCAAGCACATGCATTTTTCTATGGCAGTTGGGGCAGAGAGCAACCGTGTTTTCCACCGTGTCTGCTCCACCATGTACAAGCCACTCAATATGGTGTGTCTCCAGATATGGCGTCCCATCTTTCCTGTTGAACGGAGAGGGTTCCTGGCACAAATCACATCGCCCCTTGGATCTACGCTTAGCGTGCTCTGACACCCATGGTGAGCGCTGGTGTTGCGTGACTCTAGCGCTGCGCTTCCCAACATTGGTCCGTCCTTGACGCCGGGCCAACGCTTCTACCTCAGCGTCACTAAATTTCCGGGCCTGTTTATCTTTAATCCGATTGAGTTGCTGCAGCGTGACATCAGAAATTGCCGGCGGAGTGCCCGATCTCAAACGCAAGGGGAAAATCCAAACAAAGCGGTCCTGCCCTTCCACATCCGGTTGTCTCTCTTGGTATGGCTTATCAGCCAGCATTACCTCACCGATGTAGGTATAGGTTTTGGCTGTAAAGACTTCGAATAGATGTACGGCCACTCCATTAATGCGCGACTCGTTCAGTGTTCTGTTTTGGTTGAACGTAAGAGACTGATTACCGACCTGACCCATGCCGGTGTAATGCAATACATCTTCTACCCAGCGATCGTCATAAATTGACGCCACGTGATTAGAAACAATGACGAGAGTATTGGTCCGATTCGACCGGCGCATTCCACCTTGAGGACTGCATAAAAAATGAAGAATTAGGTCTTCGTTATTAAGGTTTGATCCGGGGACAGGAGGAATGAAATCAGCCATATTTCCGGACGACCTCTTCGGCAATGGGAATGTCGGCTGGAGCCAAGTTGTATTGAAGGAGTTCTTGAGTTAGCACCCACTCAAACCGGTCATGGACCTGCAAGGTGAACTGGGTGGATTGCAGCTCAACCGAAATGGCGATCAGTTCGATCTCGCCGCCGGGATAGGCGTAAGTCGTGGTGGTGAGTATTTCACCGGCGACAGACTCAACACCAAGCTCCTCACGTAACTCACGGGTGATGCACTCCAGGGCAGATTCTTCGTGTTCAAGCTTGCCGCCTGGAAACTCCCACAGGCCCTCGAGATTTTGACCTGGGGCCCTACGAGTGATGAGAATTTTCCCATCAAGATGAACGACTGCAGCGGCCACTGGTTTTTTCATGTCGCGAATCCTTATCGCCGAGGCCAAAGGCATCATATAAACAAATGGCCATCATCATAGCCGATTCCCTCAGCCGTTTTGAATCTAGACCAAGGTCGGTCAATTTATGAATCACGCCTGATTTCCTAGATCCTTTTGACGGGCTGCTTTTGGCCGACTGCTGCCCTTCGCGGAAGGCAGCTTAGGATCGCATACGACCGCAGGGAAACTAGCTAAACGATCCGTCCGATGACGGATTGGACGTCGCCCTCCCCAAAACCGCCACTACCCCCTGCTTTCGAGGCATTGAGCGGCCTTTCTCGTAGCAATTTCTAAGCAAGCACCAATTTACTACGCCACTGCTATGCTTAGCCCTTTTAGGCGGGGTGACACACATGGCAGGGGAATACTCACTCCCAGATTTGCTTGAACGAATGTACGAGAATCAGCTCGCGTTGGAAGCAGCTCTGATGGAGTTGGCTCTCCAAAGCGAAAAGCAAGGCATGGATGAGGTTGGTGACAACGTACGTGGTGCTCTATTCGTGATCGGCGAAAATGCTGGGCACATCAAGCAGGGCTTGGCGAAGCTACGAACTAATCGTCTCTGACAAAGCACACCCCGATTGTGCTGGGGTATGAGATAGCTTTGGCGCTAGGGCCCCGCGCTTACTGCCTGTAACGCCCGTTCTTACCTGCTTGCAAAAACGCATAATGGGCATTGAATGGCATGATTTGGCGTACGGTTTGCCCCATTTTTGCCCCATAGCCCCACCGGTGCTGCCGGCTATCCCATGTGTTCAAGGTCACGCTCGGCAAGCCAAATGATTGGCAATATGAATTATTTTGACGGACTGTTTTTTGCCAGAATTGGTCTTTGGTTTTACGATACCCTTGCTTCGCAATCAGCCGTAGACAATTCCCACGCGACTTCGTGTCCTCCGGTCTATAGTTACTGTATTTTCCCATCCGCTGATTATTCGACACGATGCATAAAAATTTTACAGGTAAACCTGGGAAGTCATGCGACGCTAGTGGTATAAATCATCACTTCACAAGTGTTTACCACTACTAATAATACGACCCCGAAAATATTGCGATATACTAACAACGGAAAAACTGATCATGAATCAAGAATGGATTCTCCAAACAAAAGAAACTCGCCGACCATTCTCTAATGCCACTTGGATTCCCTTGAGGGCGTCCGTAAATTACGAAAAAGGAGATATTAAAAGAGCAGGCTACATTTGCGACTATTTTGGTTGCGGATCTGTTGCATTCCCACCAGAACATCGTGAACTGGTTGAGGACTCACTAGGCTGGAGTAATATCGGAATAAGTCATGATGTAGCACCTCACGCTTATGCAGATGGCTA
The DNA here is from genome assembly GCF_023127765.1 of Pseudomonas sp. W15Feb34. Classification (NCBI taxonomy): domain Bacteria; kingdom Pseudomonadati; phylum Pseudomonadota; class Gammaproteobacteria; order Pseudomonadales; family Pseudomonadaceae; genus Pseudomonas; species Pseudomonas sp. W15Feb34. The sequence goes on along the minus strand of NZ_SPKN01000046.1, from coordinate 293,093 downwards.
TTACGCCCCGATTGATCAGTTTCAGCACAACGATAAAGACCCTATAGGTATTAACTTTATCTTTGATCACCCACAACCTGTTGTTGGCGGAAAACAATGGATTTTAAATCCCGACCTGGTTGTTGCGCTACGCCTCATCAAGGAGGGAACAAACTGGGTTAGACCTGAAGAAAATTTCGTCGTAGTTGCCCGCGAAAGCTTTGACGAAAAAGGCGAACATTGTCTGATCGAGATAAAAAGAGAGTTTTTGCTTGACTATTTAGCGGCAAGAAACCTCTCACTTCGCTTATCTTATTATCGTCAGAGAGTGGAAAATGTGCCTATATTTGAAGAGAGCACCTACTCAACTTTACAAAAACATGAGATAGAAAGAGACAATGGTAGATTCGAGCTTCGAATTCGCGAAATCAATGATGTTTTTGGAGGGGGCTGGGCAATGCTCCGTACTTGGCGAACGGACGTCGATGAGGATGAGGACGCGCCTGTGATGGGCGCCGAAAATGACAATAACACTGATTATGAAAGCTCAAAAGGACATCGTGGAGGTTATGAAGGTGTTCGAATTGAGGGTGAATTTTGGCGGGATGAATGGGTTGATCATCAATCTATAAGTATTCGAGTACGTGGAGATGCAGACACGAATCTGCCTCAATTCATTATTGAGACCGATGGGACTCGCGTAGGGTCGTCCAAACTTTATGATCGAGACATCGGTCGTTGGTTGTGGTTCCGCTCCAGCATAGTTACTGAGCTTCTTACTAATCGTGGATTCAAGCTTGAATGGTATACCGCAGAAACGGGTGGAATTCATTCAACATCTGGCTGTAGGATTCACTTTGGAATTAACTCTTCCGACTTACTTACTGTTCATGCTTATGATATTGCACGCCTTGCCTCTTGGGAACAGCACATTTGGGCAGCACATAATGTTGCCCCGGAGGGGAAGGTGTCTGGAGAATTGCTAGCGTCCCAAGTCAAAGCTCAGCCAGCAGCCACACACGCTGCTGAAAATCTTTTATTCCAAAGTATGCGTTTACTAGAGAGGGGCTTTCAAGAGGAACACCAAATCTCGCTATTCGCTCATGAAATAGATGACTTTGAAACTTCACAGCAAATTTCTCGATTTGTATGTAAGGATCAAGCGTCTTTACTAAGACTGGCAAAAGAACTTATTCGAGTATTCTCAGACAGGCTCAACATTCGCGAATTACGCAAAATTTCAACTCACTCTGAAAAAGATAAGTTTGGATCAAATAAGCTTCTGCAAGATATATTATCTCAGAAGATTGGATCAGATAAAGCCAGAATTTTTTTTGCCGAAATTGCTGGCACCTATGACATGCGTGTCGGAGATGCACATCCGACCGGGTCAAAAGTTTTAGATGCCATCAAGCTCGCAGGCATTGACCAGAACAGCTCATTCTTGCGTCAAGGTGAGCAACTGATTCACAACTTTGGACGATCTATTTGGTATATAGGGAAATTTTACTTCAAAAAGTCTGAGCAGCAGGAAGGCTAGAGTCCAAAAACTCAAACACAAGCTAAATCGGCCGTTTTTTTTGTCTGGCCGAAGCCTTTTACACTGGCCGCTTTTGGGGCGGAAGCTACTGGATTTGTCGTCTGATGCGACAGTTTGCTCATGCTTGATTTCGGCCTGTCATCACCGACGGCAGCCGCCCCATAGCTCTCGTAGGTGGCCGACTGGCAGTCAGTATGTAGTAGTCAATAACCGAAGCCAAAAATGGTTGATACCAAGTTAAAGATGATGCTATACCGACCAACAATCACTATCACTCAAACAACCTAGAATTTCATTTGAGAAAAATCATGAACAGTTTTGACAGCCCAGAAAATGCACAACGACTTCTGGATGCATGGAAGGCAATGAAAGAGGGGAGGCTAAAGTTTCCTCCGTCGTTACAATCCCACGCGGATGAGCTCTTGGCTGCCCCTTTGACGGTTACTGGATTGGTAGATACACAAGGTTTATCTGCAGAGACCATATTGATGGCAAAGAGTTTCGGCGCAGCTCTATCGATACAAAGAGCAGAAGCAGTAAAGGATACAGCCCATCAACCATCGACTGCCATCAACGAAGTTCAAACCGAACTATTTGTCCTCTTCAGTTCGTTATTTGCTGCATTGATATGTCGTTCTGTCGACTTGGTCAAAGACGTGGACGAGATCAAACAACGGATGATGCACCGTGTCAAATATCAGCCAGACGTGTTCGCCAACTCTGTAAACCAAGCAATAGGTGAGCTGGGTGAATTTTATAATCGCCACTCCGTCAATATTTACCAACAAGCAAAGAATTTTGGCGGAATGAGGTTGGTTACAGGGGGGCAGCGTCACTTTGGGCCATCCGCACTTAATGCCGTGCGCATAACCGGACTTTATGCGGACACACAGTTAGTCCCGGACCCTATATATCCATTCTTAAGCTCGGATCTGAACCTGAACGCTGCATACTTGCAACTTGCCATTCAGCTCTTCCATATACTGCAATTGCGCCCGCTAGTAGATGCAAAGCTTCCCGTTCCAGCTGTTTTCATTTTTCCAAGTTTTGAGGAGATCTTGGAGCAAAACGATGCACATACCAAGTTGGGTTTTGAGCAGTTGGCAATTCGGCTGATCTCCCCACTATGCGACGGGCAGATTCAGTCACTGGAAGAACTTTTCGAATATTCAAGTAAACAAGAAACTGATTTCCTTGATGCGCTCATGCCATCAGGTTTGTTTATCCCACCAGGTGGGGAGCCCGGCATTCAACTCAGCGCCAGCGAAGCGGCGAGCCAGTATCTCATTGAGCTTGAGGGAAAGCGCTCTCTCCATATTCTAGATCAGATGAAAAGAATGCCCGTCGGCCTGCTGCTCCTCAATGGAGTCTTGGAAAGACTGCGTCCGCAATACCATTTATTTGAAAATTCCAGTGAGCTTGGAGCGCAGGCACTTCTATCGCAGCCTGTTCACTGGCACTATTTCGAAAAAATCGCTCAAGCAAACGCAAGAGATCTCCGTTCAAAAAATGTGATTTCTGATCAGGCGTATCAGACGCTCCATGCGGTCCAGGATGACAGCCTATCCTGGCTCGCTAATATTCCTGTAACAACTCTTACTCACCTAATTTTGAATAATGAACACCGGTGGCTCCGAGAGGAACTAAATAAATATACCAGTCAACTAGCATCCATCGGCCCGATTGATACGAATGAAATGATCAAAGAGGTCAGCCACGGCCTCGCTTCGCTAGTACAGCGGCAACGTAAGAGTCTTAAGGATATTGAATCAAAGTACGCGCCGAAGAAAGCGGCGATCCTTACAGGCGGCATCTTAGGCGCGGGTCTTGTCGCATCGGCTGTCATGCTTCCCTTACTCTCCCCGCTCTTGGCCGTAAGTGCTCCAGCAGTTGCGCTCGCAGGCGTAGCCAGCGGTGCACTTATTGGTTTTGGTAAGGAAAAAGTAGGTGAAGTCGTTGAGAAGCACCACGCGGGTAAATCCATGCTTGGCGTGCTCGCTACGACGAGACCTAATTAGTATCCACATGTTCAAGGCAGCACGTCAGGTGTTGTACCTAACATTGGGGCGAGATGCCGAAGCTGTGCGTTTCTGCCTGAAGGCATGAAGCTAGGCCCAAGCAAGCCGAAAGCTAACGTTATTTGCATGTGATTGACCAAAGTTGATCTAGCTTGGTCGTGTAGCTCCGGCTCATCATTTCCCTGCGCATAGCCCAAACTGGGTTGCTGGGCACGCTGGCTGAACGCAGCGTTCCCCTGCCCCATCGACCATTGATCATGTCCAGCACAGTCATTACTCGAGTCGACTCAGCGGGCTGCGAAATAGCGAAAAGATCCTCGGTGTACTCGCCGGGCCGACACAGGTTGAGTAGCATCACTTCGGCCTTACTGTATTTGAAGCCTGGCCGGTAAATACGGTCGACCGCGTCAACAGCAGCCTTTGTCAGCAGTCGCACGTCGTCGGTGGGATAGGGCATATCTACCACCACACCGTTGGCATACTTCGCCTCCTCTGGATTGAACATGCCCGTGCGGATACATACACGCACTTTCTTGCACAGCGATCCTTGTGCCCGGAGTTTTTCTGAGGCGCGCATCATGTAGGTGGCCACAGCTTCCTTAATAGAAGGCAAATCAGTCAGGCGCTTGCCAAACATGCGGCTACAGCAGATCTCCTGCTTTGGCGGATCGGGCTCATCCAATTCCAGACAAGGCGTTCCGCACAGCTCCCTGGCAGTCTTCTCAATAACAACGCTGAACTTCTTGCGGAGCGTCCAGGGGTCCGCCTTAGCCAAGTCCATGGCCGACTTAATGCCCATCGCTCCCAGGTGGAGTTTCATCTTTCGGCCAACACCCCACACTTCCGCCACGTCGGTATTGCGCAACACCCAGTCGCGCTTAATCGGTTCGGTGATGTTGACCACACCGCCAGTCTGCGACTGCAACCGCTTCGCGGTGTGGTTTGCCAGTTTCGCCAGTGTCTTCGTATGAGCTATACCAACGCCGACAGGAATGCCGGTGCAACGAAGTACCTGGGCGCGAATCTGTCGGCCCAAGGCATCCAGGCCACCGATACCAGTCAGGTCGGCGAATGCCTCGTCGATGCTATACACCTCAACTGCCGGCACCATCGCCTCGATCAGACTCATCACGCGTTCGCTCATGTCGCCGTACAGCGCATAATTGGAGGAGAAGGCGACAATGCCGTGCTGCCTGAGCTTATGCTTGATCTGGAAATACGGCTCGCCCATCTTGATGAACGGCTTCGCGTCGTAGCTGCGTGCGATCACACAGCCATCGTTGTTGCTCAGCACCACAATGGGCACCTTCGCCAGGTCCGGCCGGAACACTCGCTCGCAACTGGCATAGAAGCTGTTGCAGTCGATCAGCGCAAAGGTCGGTTCTTGCTTAGACATGGCTGCGCACTGTGCTGGTGATCACACCCCAGATTGACAGCTCATCCCCTTCGAGAACGTAACGCGCCGGGTATTTGGGATTCTCCGATAGCAAGACCACCTCCCGGCCGCGCTTACACAGGCGCTTGCAGACGGGCTCATTGTTCAGCAGAGCCACCACCACATGCCCGTGAGCAGGCTCAATGGCACGATCCACCACGGCGAGATCGCCTTCGAAGATACCAATCCCCTGCATGCTTTCCCCGGTGATTGCTACCAGGTACACATGCGGTGCGCGGATATTCAGAACCTCATCCAATGAGATGTGCTGCTCAATATGATCCGCCGCCGGCGAAGGAAAGCCGGCTGGAACCTGGAACGAGCACATAGGCAGCTTTGCGCCTGCCTCAGCGATAGGACCTAGAATGGTGAAGCTCATGATGCGGCCTTTTACAGATACTGTACGAATGTACAGTTAACTTTGTAGGGCGCTTGCGGTCAATTTTTCTGTAGGGGATTTCGACAGGCGGAGAGGTGCATATGTGCGGACGATTCGTGCAGTACGAAGGGATGGCGATCTTCATTGAAGAACTGAGCCCCCAGATAGAGCTGTTCAGCGGTTACGACGCTCAGCCTATTGATCGCTACAACGTCGCGCCGTCGACACGGGTGCAGGTGCTACACGCCGCAGAGGATGGGCTGCATATTGATACAGTCAAATGGGGATGGGCGCCGTTCTGGGCCAAGGGCAAGCGCCCCGATCCGATCAACGCCCGTGTAGAGACGGTCACCACGGGAAAGTTCTTCAAGCAACTTTGGCCGAAAGGCCGAGCCCTGGTGCCGAGTGAAGGGTGGTACGAGTGGGTCAAAGACCCTGACGATCCGAAGAGAAAGCAGCCCTACTTCATTCGCCTGAAGAGTCAGAAGCCCATGTTCTTTGGCGCGCTCGCCCAAGTTCATCCTGGCCTAGATCCCCAAGACGGCGATGGGTTCGTGATCATCACCGCCGCCAGCGATCAGGGCATGGTGGACATCCACGACCGCAAGCCGCTGGTGCTGACACCTGAGCACGCCAGGGAATGGCTTGATCCGAATCTCACTCCAGCACGAGCCGAAGAAATCGCGCGCACGTGCTGCCAACCAACTGACGACTTTGGGTGGTACACAGTGAACAAAGCCGTCGGCAACCCTCGGAATCAAGGGGCCTCTTTGATTCTCCCATCTGAGGAGAAATAGTCTGCCCCAACAGCAGCACGGTTTGAGGAAAATTTTAGCCGCTAAAATGCGGTTTGTGGTTACTTGCGTTATTGCGCTATTGCGTTAATTCGTTATTGCGTTAATTCGTTATTGCGTTATTGCGTTATTGCGTTAATCCATCAATCAGCTTCCTCGTACCTTTGTACCTAGGA